>JAZDJA010000249.1:0-8803 GCA_043804415.1 Candidatus Latescibacterota bacterium
CGCACCTTGTGCTGGGCGTTGTATCCTCTCGGAGAAAAAGCAGATTACTTCACCTTTATCAATCAGGTGCGCCGCGACTGGAGGACTAACTTTACCGTGCAGGGCCCCTACAGCTTCTTCGATGTGGTTCAGCATCACGATATGCTGCATGACCCTCAGCGGCTGAAAGCCTATCTCTTGCGCAAACGGTTGAAGGTTGTTGCGCTGGGTCCCTGGCTGGATTACGATAACCTGAATGCCCGCACGGGAAAGCTGATCGACCGAGAAACGTATAGGACTATGATGCGGGAGGCAGCGACAACATTGAGGACGGCAGACGCCGAGATCAAGTGTATCGGATGCATGGAGGGGAATATCGTCTCCCTTCCACCGGAGGCCGTAAAGGCCCTGTTTGAGTTGATTCCGATCGACAAGCGCGGGCAGGGCGATGGCATTCCCTTTACCGACGCGCAGATGGCGATCCTCAAAACACTCCCCCTACGTTGGAAGGACTGCCTGCTGACGGCGCCGGACGGTCGTTCCAGTTACGAGCTCTACTACCGCGGCGCACTCGATCCTTCCGGTAATCTGAGTGCGCATGATACTCGCAGCGTTCCGATGATGGCGGTTCTGGTCTATGCCGCGCCGGCCAATGACCAGGTGGCCTACTGGCTCGATCAGGCCCGCTTCATGATCGAAGAGGTCGGACTTGATGGGATCTACATTGACCAGTTCAATCTCGCTTTCAATGCAAGACAACGCTATAGCTATGAGCAGTGGGATGGCGTCACAGTGGACATGGATCCGGGTACGGGCCTGATCGCGCGACGCTATACCGATGGGGCACTGGTGGGAACCGGTGCCAGAAAGGAACTGATCGAATACGTGTTGGGAAAGGGCAAGGTCATGGTGACCAACACCTGCCCGGCAGCGAAGGAGGTGCAAGCCTATCCGATCACCCGCTTCATGGAGGCCGAATTTGGGGCCCACGTTGTGGAGATGAGAGAAGGTGAAAAGCCGCCATTACGCTACACGCCTTGTGAGGGTCATCTCGCCAGTCCCGTTGCTCTGGGGAGCCGTCCGGAGAGACACGGGGAAGCGGGTGTTCGTACCTATGCCAGGTCTATCATGAGGACCGTGATTGATTATCTGCGGCACGGAGTCCTTTTCCACCATTACCTTACCGAGATTCCGGAGATGGGTCAGGGGAGCGGGGAATACGGTCCCATCAATCATATGTTTCCGTTTACGCCGGTGGAATTGCACGAAGGCTGGGTCCTCGGGAAAGAGCGCATCATTTCCTGCGTCTCGATGGATACCTTCTGGGAGAACGAGCACGAACCCGTTGTTTTCCTCTTTGATCTGGACGGTAGAGAAAGGATCCCTCGAGACCACTTTCAGTTCAGGAAAGAAGGCGAACAGTGGCACATAACACTCAAGCTTGAAGACTGGCAGGAAATTGCCGTAGTGGAGACGGCCCGCTGTCCGGACCAAGGCGGCCACCCCAAGGAGGCGACCCCATAGGATTTGGAGAATCCACCGGCCCTGAATCCGGGCGGAAGAGTCCTTTCTTCTCAGTGGACTCAAAGTACCTTCTCCAGAAGATCGCTGAACTTCTCGATGGTCAGACCGGTCAATCGGCGAAACGACATGGGATGCGGACGGAAAACAGAAGGCATTATCGAAGTTCTCCTGCGAAATCAAAGAGGCATAGCATAACGGTTACGAACTCACGCTTCAAAGATACTTCTCGCCATTGCTCTTCGCAACGCCAATCATCAAGGAGGTCCGATGAAGAGGATACTGTCCAAAAAAGATGTCCCACCAATCACCAAAACAAATGAAACGCTGCTGAGCGGAGCGGACTGGAAGCTCGGCTCGTTCGCCATGGACCAGGGCGAACCGCTGGAAGTCTTCTTGCCCAGGTTCGATGACGGGGATTTTCGAACCGTCAGAGTGCCGGGTGAGGTGCAATTGCAGATCGGCCTGGAGGGGATGGACCGCTACTATCAGAGCAAGCAACTGACCCTGATCAACGAGAAAGAATGGTGGTACCGCAAACGGTTTGTGGTGCCCGAGGGCGAGGCCGGAAAGCTGCTGCGCCTGGTGTTTGACGGGGTCGACTACTTCGCGACGGTTTGGCTGAACGGAGAGATGCTGGGCGAGCACGAAGGGTGCTACGTCCCCTTTTCATACGAGGTCAGCTCAAAGCTCAAATATGGCGCGGAAAACCTCCTGGCTGTGAAGGTCACCTGCCCGTGGATTCCCAAAGGCAGAGGCCTTCTCGAATACATGAAGGGCGAATTTGTCTATGCGACCTCGGAGGCCCTACGTTTCCCTGCCGCTCCCTTTAGACTTGGCCCGCACTGGGATGGAATCCCCGCTACGGGTAATGCGGTCTTGCCAATGGGGCTCTTTCGGGAGGTGAAGCTGGTTGCGTCTGGATCCACCGTGATCGATGACCTCTTCGTGACCACCAAGTCCCTTAACAGGGACGGGAGCGCGACGCTCGGAGTATCGGGAACCATCAAGAACTACGCGGATCAGGATGTGGCAGCGACCTTGGACCTCACAATGAGCCCGGAGAACTTCTCGGGCAAAGCGATCCCCCTGCCGAAACAACGCTTGACCATCCATCCGGGAGAAAACGCTTTCTACGCCGAGGTTGTGGTCAAGAAACCTATGTTGTGGTGGACGTGGGACATGGGAGCACAGAATCTCTACGTGCTCACAGCCACCATTTCGTCCGCCGGAGGCGGAGGAGAGGACAGCCGAACCACCGCCTTTGGCATTCGGACCATTGTCCGAAAGAAGGACATGAGCTATTGGGTAAACGGCAAGCGACTGTTCTTGAAAGGCGCATACTATCCGATTTCGGATTATTTCGGGAGCAGACCGACGCGGGAAACCTACGAACAAGACCTGGAGATGTACCGGGCTGCCAACCTGAACCACCTGGTAGCTTTCACCGTGGTCGAGAAACCCGATTTCTATGACCTTTGCGATCGCCTGGGTATCCTGGTGATGTTTGAATTTCCTTTTTCCCAGGAAGGACCCGGTGAGGTCCTGGCCTATACCAATCCGCGCCGCGAGATCTTTATCAAGGAATCGCTGAGCCAACTCCGTCAAATCATCATTGCGCTCAGGAACCATCCCTCGACCATCGTATGGGTCGCATTCGCCGAGGCGCGGAGCCGGGTGAAAGGGGAGAAATGGGGACCCGCGAGAGACAAAGAGTATGGGTACGAGGCGTATTCGAATGAGATCGGGAAGCTGGTGGCGGAGCTTGCCCCGGGAACGGTCTACCACCCCAGTATCTGCGATATGGGGGAACGACACTTCTGGAACGCCTGCGCCGGGATGGGGACCACCCGCGGTTATCAGGATCACTTTAACGTGAATGCCAATTTCATCTCCGAATACGGCAGCGTGGCCTTCCCCGTGCTCGAGTCCCTCAAGAAGATGCTGACCCCGGAAGAGATGTGGTCAACTGAGAACACCTCCCTGCCGCGCTGGTTTGACCTGCCCCTCGACATCCCCATGAATGCCTATCAGACGAGTTTCGACTACGACGGACTGGCCAGCGCGCTGCAACGCGTGAATCAGTTCATAGATCGGCACGTCCAGTCGATCCAGGAGCTGGTCGATGACTCCCAGCTTTATCAAGCTTTCCTCTTTGAATATGCAACAGAATGCTATCGCAGGAAGAAGTACAACGCGATCAATGGAACCCGGATCTGGGCTTATGGCGAGGTCACGCCGGGAATACGCTTCAATTTCCTCGACTACTATCGCGTTCCGAAGATGGGTTACTACTTCCTGAAGAGGGCCCAGGAGCGATTTGCTGTCAACTTCGCGTATGAGGAGACCTTGGAGTCGCAGGTTTCGGGAAAGCACTTGCGGATTCCTGTCTGGGTGATCAACGACCACCAGCGAAAGGTGCCGATCGAAGTTCAGTGCGAGATTCTCGACCTGAAGGGGCGGAGAGTGGGGAGCTACGATTTTCAGGGCACGGTCGGCAGCGACGAAAGCAAGGAAGTCGGCGTCGTGGATTGGGTCGCGCCGGAGAAACCGGGAGTTTATGTGTTACGAGCCCGGACTTCAGAAGGGGGACCAGGAGAGCTGACTGCGGAGAGCGCGACCTTCATTAAGGTCACGCCCAGGCTGTTTTCTGGCCCCTTCACCATGCTTCTCATCGGCGAGAATCAGTATAGCTTCCCGATCTCCAAAATGGTGCGCGCCATGGGGATCAACGTGGACGTCGTTGATGAGAATACCATCGGCCGGCTTGCCCAGTTGAGAAATCCCGAGGAAATTCGGCAAAAGTATGACGCCGTATGGTTGGCTTGCTTCGACTCGCTCTGGAAGCTGATGGATGACGAAATGGCGGACGGTTTGAAGCAAGCCGTCGACCAGGGCATCGGTTTTATACATACGGGTGGGCCGGGGAGTTTTCATGGGGGCGCTGGCCGGGCAGCCTGTTTGGATTTTCGTTCCTTGGCGGAGGTGCTGCCGGTGGACGTGCGGAGTCGAGATGATGTCATCTATGGCCACCTACACCGCCCCCGGGGCGGAAAACCCCTGGAGTTCTCTCCCATGAGGGACATTGCAGTCGCTGCGCCAGGCGGAGAGGGATGGAGCGATTTCGGGCTGAAAGACCGCGGCATTGCGGGATTCAATGACGTTGACCTAAAACCCGGCTGCCTGCAAATCCTGACGATCTCCGGTCGCCCGCTTCTGGTAACCGGGCAGTTTGGACAGGGGCGCACAGTGGCCTTCACAGGCTTCACACCGGCCTATACGGAGAAGATGTGGCCGAAGCCGGGCCCGGAATCGTTCTCTTCCTGGAAGGACCTCCCGTTTACTGCTCCTCTCCCCTATCTGGTGGATCAGGAATTCGTGGCCGATCCCTTAAACAGGTCTTACTTTGCCCTCTTCATGAGAATGATCGTTGCTGCCAGTGGAGAGGAGCCTGCGACGGCATTCGACGAGTTGCTGGCCGCAAGGGACCAGCCGCTCTTTGAGACTCTGAAGGACCTGCCTGCGACGACACTGGACCTGCCGATGGTAATGAGCGTTACGGCATCGGGAAGAAAGGCCCTGACCAACCTGGAAATAACAAATGGCGGCACATACGCGCGACTCGTCCGGGTGCGCGCGGAGTGGGAAGGAGGGGAAGAGAATTCCCCCTACCTGGTGAAGTATAGCGACAACTTTTTCGACCTGCTGCCAGGTGAGAGCAAGTCACTGGCCCTGGAAATGTTTCTGGCCGGGGAACACATGGGAAGGATTTCCGGGACCTTGGTGGTGGAGGGTCCCAACACCGAACCGAGGCGCATTCCGGTGGAAGTCCAGCCACAATAGAGGCCTGACAGGGTAGCAGACGCTGAGGTTCGGGGCAATCTCGTTTGTCCCGAATCCTCGCGCAACATCGAGTGAGGCATCAAGCGATCTCAGAATGACGAATTGGCCTCGAAAGGGGCTGCCCGAGGTCAGGAAAAAAGTGACGGAGGGGGTCCGTGGGGGTGAGCCCTCACTCCCGGCAGGCGTGAAAGGGGCGAGGCGACCACAATGAGCAAGATCAAGAACATCAACACAACGAACATTCGCGACTCCATTCGCCTGGGCTGCCAAACGATGTGCGCCGACTTCAACGTGACGACAGACGACATCGCCATCGCGCACCTGCCAGGACGGTTCCTCAACGCCTTGCTGAATGCCCAGGACGCGGCGGGTGTTGCCATTTCCGAGGAGCGCATCCAGGAATATACCCGGACGGCGTTTCTCTCCTACAACGGGCCGGTGGCGTTGCCGATGGATCGCGAGACCCCCGGCGGGCCGATCTTGAGTTTCTGCCCGCACAATGTTCGCGAGGGCTTCCACGCACTTTACTCCCTCGTGAGGTACCGCAATTCCAGGGAAGCTCACCGATGGGCCGAGGCATCCATCAAGGCGGTTTTCGAGTTCTTCGATCCGGACACCGGCTGGGACTTCACGCAACTCGAGAAACTTGGGGTGAAGGACCAGAACTGGCACGATCTTCTCTTCATGCAGGGCTTGGCCCGCTCCCTCGGGCCGCTCCTGAAGCTCTACCGCGCCACGGGCTTCGGGCCTGCCCTGGAGCTTGCGATCGTACTGAAGGAGAAACTCATTCGGGAGTGCTTCACGGAGGACGGGGCGTACAATCCGACCACGTTTGGTCCCGGCGGGCACTCGATCACCTGCGTGATGTCGTCGCTGGCCCAGCTCGCGGACGTCACGCGCGACTCTCGCCTCATGGATCGGGTAAAGGCGTTCTACGATAGCGGCCTCTGGGAGTTGCGCGACGCCGTGGGGTGGTCCATTGAGGTGGTCACGAACAACCCGGGTCGTGGGGAGTCGAACAATAGTGGCGACATCCTGGAAACCGCGCTGATCCTGGGGCGATGGGGGCACATTGAGGCCTACCACGACGCCGAGCGCATCATCCGCGCGCACTTGCTGCCCTCCCAGGTGCGAGATCCCTCCCCGGGGTGGCCCCTGGGGGCATGGGGATTCCCCTCGCCCTACGGGCAGCAGACGGCGGGCGCGTATCTGTCCCCCTACTTCAACCCGGACGTCGTGGGAGGCGTGGTTGGGTCCTTGTGCGAGGCGTATCGTGACATCGCCCGAACGGACGAGGCGGGGCACTGGGTAAACCTGCTCTTCGACCACGAAACCGACGCGATCGCCATCGAGTCCCCGTACACCCATTCCGCTCTGCGTGTGATGGTCAAACGCCCGGCCCCTCTGGCTGTGCGCATCCCGGCGTGGGTGGACCTGGCCGAGGTTGCCACCCAGGGGGTGAACGGAACGCCGCGGTTTGCCAACGGCCGTCTATTCATTGCTGAACCCCCGGTCGGCCAACCAATAACGTTCCATTTCCCACTGAAAGAGCAGGAGATCGTCATGAAGCATGGCGAGGGGAACATCCGCGTTCGCCTGCGGGGCGATGAGGTCGTGGCGATGGACAACTTGGGAACGCAGTGGACATTCTTCGACCCGATTCGGTGAGAACCGGCCAGACACTCCCCCATCGCGGGGCGAACCTTACGCGAGGAGCGGGGGGTCTGGAAAATTGGTTTGACAAGGTGTTAATGACATTATAAGCTCCTGTTACTAAAAATCTTGTCGTGAGACCTGCTAATTAGGAGGCAAAGCGAACGAAAAGTAAAAAGGAGACTTGGATGAAGACAGAAGCTCGCGGGCTTTCGGCAAAGCCGGTTTTCCACATTCGCTGCCGGACGGTGGAGCCGTTATTGTGGGCAGACAATCCCTGGGAGAGTAACTGCATTTGCGGCGCGACGGTGACTCGCCAGCGCAAACGCTGGCGGATGTGGTACAACGCACTTGACGGCAATTACAGGATGGACGACGATGCCTGCCTCTGCTACGCCGAATCACCCGACGGCGTCCATTGGACGAAACCCGATCTTGGCTTGGTCGAATACCAGGGCAACAGGCACAACAACATTCTCATCAGTGGCCCGCAGGTCGGCGGATTTACCCTCTCCTATGTTTTTCTCGACAGGGGCAAAGGTTCGCGAGAGAAGTACAAAATGATCTGGCAACGTTTCGACAAACAGAAATCGGCATGGTGGGTATATGGCGCGCTTTCGGCCGACGGAATCCACTGGTCTCTGCTTCCGGAGCCGCTCAGCCGCAGGAATTCCGATACCACAACACCCTGCATTCCCGATGGCGGAAAATATCGCTTATATACGCGATTGTGGGACGGAGGGGATTTTAGCGGCGCTCGAGTGGTGGGCTACGCCGAGTCCGATCATTTCGGTGATTTCCCAGAGCCGGTTCAAATTTTCAGCCACGACGCGCAGGACCCGGAAGGAATGGAGTTCTATACTTCGGCGGCGACGAAACTTGGCGATCATCTCTACGTGATGCTTCCCGCCGCGTTCTACACCAAGAACCAGACCGTGCGAAGCCATTTGGCGTGGAGCAGAGACGGAGTACATTTTTCCCGCTACGGGCGCCAGCCAGTCGTGGACCTCGGCACGAAGTTTGACACGAAGGGCGTTTATGTCTTGCCCGGCGCGACGCCAGGTGATGCTCCCAACACATGGTGGTTCTATTATTCCGGCACTAAGATGGAGCACGATTCAAATCCAGCGGATGTGAAGTCGGACGGGGGGATCGGGCGGTTCTTGCTTATGGTGGAGTGAAATACCAAGACCGCGTGGCCGGTGTTGAGGTCATTCAGGAGGAAGCCATGACAAGCAAAGAAAGAGTGCTGATGACGATCAACCACGAGGAGCCCGACAAGGTGCCGCTCGACAGTTGGATGGCGCCGGAGGTGGCGGATGAGCTGGTCAAGATCCTCAACGTGGACCCGAGCAGCGACCCCTTCGCCCTCGGCAAAAAGCTCGGAAACGATTTCTTTTATCGCGCCGTTGGATTTTGCGAAGGATTCTCCACGATCTACGATGAAACGAAGAAGATAGGAGACAACCTTTACCAGGACGCCTTTGGCATCCAGTGGAGCTACAAGCGCCAGTCCCACGGAGGTTACTGTGAGATGGTACGCCATCCCCTGGCGGACAAAAACAGGTATGGTGCGTTCAAATGGCCGGATCCCCTTGTGGTATCCAAAGTCGGGCTCGAGGAAAACCGGGCGCTCATCGCACGCGATGGGAAGGAATACGGGATAATCGGCGCGGTGGCGTGCTCCATGCTGGAGGGCGCTTGGTACCTCCGGGGCTTGGACAACTTTCTCATGGACGTGGCGTGCGATCTCGATTTCGTGAACGATCTGCTCGATCACACGATGAACCATTCCCTGGCGCTCTCC
>JAZDJA010000250.1:0-4471 GCA_043804415.1 Candidatus Latescibacterota bacterium
AACATGCCGTTGCTGTTGATGTCCTCCGTATCGGGACGATCTCTGCGGTCAGGATCGTTCTTGTTTCTCTCCGTTCCGTTTATGAAATCATACACCTCCGTCTTGTCGTATCGCCAGTCGTCCCCGCTCGGGTCCGGAGTCGCCGCATCATACCCGGGCTCCTGTTGGTTCGCAAGTCCGTCGAGACCCACGTCCTCGTGCTCCTGCAGGTACCCGTCCTGTTGTCCGTAGACCCATTGATCCTCGGTGTTAATGTTACCTTCGGATGATACTGGGTAACCGGATCTATTCTTGGTGTTCCCCGTGGTCCACGCATCCTCGCTGATCGCTCCGAGATCGATGTGAAGGGTCCCCTGGTCGCCTTTCGTCCATACTTCGATGAATTTTGAGCGGGAGAAATCATTGGCCCCGCCCTGAAAGGCGCGCATCACACCACCCCACGTGTCTTTGGGCCACAAGGCGTCCTTTTTCGGGGTCAACTCGAGCACCAGGATATTGACCAGATTGTCCTGGGCACTGGCTTTCCGCTTGGGCCAGATATCCGTGACCGAGAGGCGGTTCCACGGATTATACCATATGATCCGTCCGCGGTCCTCCTCATCCACCCCTTTCGGAGCACTGGCCCGGGTCCAGATGCCCCGCAATATCCCCAGGGAAGTACTCGATCCGCTCCCCTCAAAATCGTCCAGGTAAGCCTTGCCCCGGGTGTTTGGATTGGGCTGATTCCGGGCGATCTCAGCGGAGAGAGTAACTCTGGAAGGTGCATCGGTGCGAATCATGGGGAGGGCATTGGCCGCCCGAGTAAGCAGTTCCGGCTCGAACCGAAGGTTCAGATCCGCATCCCACAAGATTCCTCGGGTGGGTTCTCGTCCCACCCGAACCCGCCTGTCCGGGGATTTCTCGCTGTTGTAGAGGAGGGTGGCTCCCGCGGAAGAATGCTCGTTCAGGAATTTGTATTCCCCCCTCAGTCCCAGAAGGGTTTTCTGCTCGAAGGAGAAGAAGGGCTCGTATTCGTAGTCAATGGAGAGATCGGCGTTGGGATTGGAGGCCTTATCCGTGAGGAACCTCACTTCGCCGGTCATGTAGTTGACCGTGTAGTCCGTTCCACGGCTCAGCCGTTCGCCATTCAGTGAGACAACTTCCGTTCCTTCCAGGATATTGAGCTGGCCCAGACGAATGTGCGTCTGCCGATTCTGAAGCGATGCCCGAATGATATAGCGGCTCGCCTCCCGTCGGGTCCGGTCGTCGTTGGAATCGTAAAGCAGCGGGATCGGCTCCTTTAAGGCCGTCGAGTCGAAGGGACGCAGGCTGGGGAGGATGACCTCGCCCCTTGACAAATCCACGTATTCCAGATCAATGATCCCATCTCCCGGCGGATTTCCGGACTCGTCGTGCCGATCCAGTCCCATGATCTTGAGGTAGGAGACTCCGTCCTGCGTTTCCTCCGGCTGTTCGCCCGAAAGCTCACGGAAGATCTTCAGGTCAAACCCCTCCGGGTCCACCCCTCTCGATCCGAGAGCATATACATTCTTCCATTGATAGGCCCACGTGGGATAATCGGGTTTGGGATTTCGGGGCTTGATCAGCTTCAGCGTAATATCAGTTTTGTCCACACCGTCATCCCCAAAAGGCTCGGAAGCACCCGCGATCGTGTATCGGACCGCCAACGTGTAGTGGTCCGGGATGGCCGAGTCCAGCACCACATACCCGAGGCTCCGATCCACATAATAGGCATTCGGGTCCAGCGGATGGAAGAATCCCTGCTCATACCGTCCGGTTGTCGTGCGATCGAACACGGCTTCCGGATCGGCCGGATTGTAGTCGTCCATGCGGTAGTAGAAAGCCCATCCGGATCGGGCCAGCAGTTGGACATCATTGTTCACGTTTCCGTCGTCCACATAAACCTCGATGGACATCACGGAGTCCGAGGGGGCGTATTTGATGATGTTCCCCCGATCTCTGGGGTTTCGCACCGGATCATACTGATGGAGATAGCGTTCGTCCAGAAAAAAGTAGGTGTTCCGAACGAACTCGTGGTCCATAATGTCGTTGGAGCTCTCCTCGGCCAGCCCCTTGAAGGTTTTCTTGGCAGTCGCGCCCTTTTCCTGACTCGCGATAGCCACCAGATCCAGGCCGCCCACTTTGGCTTTGGCCCGGATTCCAAAAAGACCTTTGTGCTGGGTGCTGAATCCCACAAACCGCGTGCTCGGAAGGGAAAGGGTCGTGTTCCCGGCTTCGATCTCCTGAATGATCTCATCCTCCTCGCCGTCATACCGGATCTTGAGGGAGTTTTCCATCTCGCTCAGGCGTTCGCTGTCCCGGTCCACCTGCACGTGCACTTTCTCGCCCACCGTGCCCTCGATGGTGAAGCGGGACTTTTGTTCCATGTTCAAGCTGGGAAACTTCGAGGCCCTGGACGTGGCAGTGGAGACCTCCCCTTTGGTCCACTGACTTTTGCCGGAAAAGCCCACGCGCTGATTCCCCGAAACGGCCAGCTTACCGCCCTGACCCACCACGCGCTGCATCAGCTTGGGGAATTTCACCGGGATTTCGATCTCGAGATCCCTGCGCTTCCTCGCGTCGCTACGGGCTTCCGGAGATCCAAATCGACGTTCGGCCCATCCCTTTCGGAGCGCTTCCTGCCACTGTATGGCAAGAAGATCCGACAGCGCGAGGGTATACGCGGGTTCAAAATCCCAGGCTCCCATCCTCCGGGAGATCTTTACGCGCTTGGTTTCGGGATCCACTTCGAGTTTTCGCTGGACAAACCGCTCTGTAATTTCCATCCTCAAGGGATCGGAGGGGTGATCGGTGCCCACCTGCTCCTCGTGGAGCGCAAGTCCGCTACCTTGATCCCAGTTCCTGCCGAAAAACGCCTTGGCATGCGAAAAATCGGGCCAACAGCCCAGAAAAAGCGAAATGAGGACAATCGATCTAGCTGCAAAGGAGGCTTTTATGATGGGTCCCCTTCGTTGTCGGTGAGGGATTCGGAATGAGGTACTTGTTCCTCGAAAGGAAGCTGTCAAGCCACAAGATGACACGATCGGCGCCATCGATGGCCGGTGCGCGAACGGGGGATGGTTTCGGAGACAGCTGCGCTCTGCGTCAGAGGCGCAAAGACCCGGAACATGGCGACCGCCCAAGAAACGGATCGACCAGATCACGTGCTCTCTCCGTCCCCTTAGTCAGAGGCAGGCAGCAAACCGGCATGCGAACTACTCCGCGGGGAATCGGGGACAAACGCCGTCGTTTCCGGCGAGCCGATCTTTCCCCTTTGGCTCCCGAATCCCGGTCCGGGACGTGCTAAAACAACACTTTCCGAATATTCCTGATAGCCTGCCTCAAACGATGCTCGTTCTCCACGAGCGCGATCCGGACATATCCTTCGCCCATGTGGCCAAATCCAACGCCCGGAGCCACAGCGACTTCGGCTTCCCGCATCAGTTTCATGGAAAACTCCATGGATCCCATGGCTTTGTAGGGTTCTGGAATCGGCGCCCATACGAACATCCCGGCCCGGGGGGGCTTTACGGGCCAGTCCATTCGGTTCAGCCCGTCCACCACGATGTCCCGTCGATCCTGGTAAAGCGCCGTGACTTCCCGCACACAGTCCTGCGGGCCGTCCAACGCGGCAATGGCGGCCACCTGGATCGGAGTAAATACTCCGTAGTCCATGTATCCCTTGATGCTGTAGAGGGCCTCCACAACCTCGGCGTTTCCGATACAGAAGCCGATCCGCCAGCCGGCCATGCTGTAGGATTTTGAAAGGGTGAAAAACTCCACGCCCACGTCCTTGGCACCTTTGGCCTGCAGGAAGCTCGGAGCCACATACCCATCAAAGGCTATGTCCGAATAGGCCATGTCGTGCACCACAATGATTCCGGTTCGTTTGGCAAAGGCGACAATCTCCTCGAAGAAGGCGAGATCCACCGTGGCTCCCGTGGGGTTGTGCGGGAAATTTAGAACCAGCACCTTGGGACGGGGCCACAGTTCCCGGGTGATCTCCGTCAGATCCGGCACGAAGTTGGATTCCTCCCGCAGGGGGATGGTGACGACATTCCCGCCGGCAATCACCACGCCATAGATGTGGATCGGATACGTAGGGTTGGGCACAAGCGCCAGATCCCCCGGATCGAGCAGGGCTAAGGCCAGGTGAGACAATCCCTCTTTGGATCCGATGGTCACCAGTACCTCGCGCTCCCAATCCAGATCTACGTCATACAATCGCGAGTAATACCGGACAATCGCCTTCCGCAGTGCGGGAATGCCCCGGGCCTGGGTATACCGGTGGGATTTGGGGTCGTTGGTCACGACCTCGACCAGTTTGTCCACAATGTGCGGAGGGGTCGGCGAATCGGGATTGCCCATCCCGAGATCGATAATGTCCGCTCCTTCACGCCGCATCCGAAGTTTGAGGTCGTTTATTCTTCCAAAAGCATAGGGCGGCAATAAACTCAGGCGTCTGGTGGGG
>JAZDJA010000251.1:0-4531 GCA_043804415.1 Candidatus Latescibacterota bacterium
GCAATGAACGAGGCCCGATGGCCTTCTAAAGACAACCGCACTATCAACAACCGTTCTCTGAGGCGACCATCAGAAGCTACTCGATAGGCCGCTTCTACTTTGGTCTTATCCCAAGTCTCATAGGGCTTGGCAAAATAAGGACCAGGCATGGAGTCCTCCTCTGAGGGCTGGGTAAAGGAGAAAAAACTTACGAATACTTCTCTAACCTACTGCCCTTTCAACACAAAGTCAACTAAAATATTTCAAGGAGTGGTATAGCAAAAGATAAAAATCATTCCTGTTTGATAATCATTATTGACTGGGAAGGACTATCATGTATCACCTGCTTCGGGGTTCGGACGGAGACTTTCTTTCGCAGCCGCATTCGGATCAGCTCCGCCAGAAGTGAGTGATCAGTAACAACGTCGGGGGTGGCCAAAGTGCCCTCCCAGAAAAATGTCCTTGATCCTTCATACTCTGCCGGCTCCTCCCTCTTTCGAAAGTGGATCTGCACTTTTTCACCGGACGGCGTGAATGAGCTGCGTGCTCAGTAGATGGACATTTCTCGTGTTGTGCCCGCAGCATGTTCTTGTTGTGGATGTCGGAGGCCTGCGCCGTCTCCCAGTTCCCCACCTGGAATTCGGAGGTCCGGCGCGATGGCGCATTCGCGATTCTCTGCGACTTCAGGCTGCGGGATGATCGGACATAAAATGTGTTGACAAAATCCGGTCATTTTTGTATCATGTGGGCGCTATTCAAGAGAGGCGCGGGCATCATTGTTCCCTGATATGAGCAATGGATCCGCTCCACTGGTTCGTTCTGATCTACCGACTGGGACGACTTTTTTCTCAACCGGGTATTGGTTTTGCGTAAGGAGACTCGCGTGGATAAGAAAGCAGTGTGTGAGCAGTTCAACGGTGTGTATCCGGCCCTACTTACGCCATTTGACAAGAAAGTGCGGGTAAACGAAGAGGAGCTTCGGGCGTTGGTGGAGCACCACCTGTCCTGCGGATTGCGGGGATTTTTCGTGTGCGGGAGCTCGGGAGAGGGTTTTCTGCTTCGGGTGGAGGAGCGGAAGCGCGTGGCCGAAATTGTGGTGGAGCAGACTGCGGGACGCCGCATGTGCATCATCCACGTGGGACATACTTCTTCGGATGTGGCTGCGGAGCTGGCGCAGCATGCGGAATCCATCGGAGCGGATGCCATCAGCAGCGTACCGCCAATATACTATAAGGTGGGGTTCGCGGGATGTATATATCATTACCGGACCATCGCCGAAGCATGCTCCCTCCCCTTTATCGTATATAATGTGCCTGCCACCACAGGCGTATCGGTCACGACCAGGGAAATGGCGGAACTGTTTCGGATCGAGACGATTATCGGGATGAAGTTTACGGATTCCGATTACTATGAGATGCACAACATCATCGAATCGGCGGCGGAGGAGTGCCTCATCCTCTCCGGTTCCGACCAGTTGTTTGTCCCGGCACTTGCCATGGGCGCCGGTGGGGCCATCGGGACCACGCAGAACATCATGCCGGAGTTCTTTGTGAAACTTCATCAAACCTATCTTGCCGGAGATTTCGACGCGGCGCGTCTGATGCAATATCAGGCCAACCGGGTGATCCGGGAGCTGGTAGCATCTGGTTCCCTCTCGGGGTGGAAGGCGGTCTTGAAGGCACAGGGATTTGATTTCGGCCCGTGCCGTGCGCCCTTGAAGACACTCACCGGGCAGGAAGAAGCGGCGCTGTTGGAGCGCCTGGAGGGATTGGAAGCGGTGTCCCTGGCAAAGGTAAGGTGACCGTTTCCCGGCACACCCAATAAATGAGCGCGTTCACCACGGAATGACACGGAAACACAGGACAATCGTTTGTTTTCCTCCGTGTTTTCCTGTGGGGTTCCGTGGTGAAAAGAGGCGGATGGAGCCATGTCGAAGATTCGATTGGGAAAGTCGACCGGATGGATGGGAGTGGCAGGCACGGCGATTCCGCTGGCCGTACAGGTGGCGGATGCGATTTTGTCGCAACGCAGGAAGAAAAGACAGGCAGCGGAACGGCAGCTTTTCGAGGAGGTGCGCAAGACCTTCCGTGGGTTGAAGGAGAAGGACGACGAGTTGGCGAAACTTCGCGGACAGCTTGCCCTGCGCGAGGAAGAGGTGTTTCGGGTTCGAAAAGAGCTGGCGGAGGTCTATGTCCAACTGAGGAAGGCGGAAAGGAGTTGGTGGCGGAAGTGGCTGGGGAAGTAGGCTTATCGCGCGGAAAGAGACGGCTCGATTGAGCACGGTTTTTGGCCTCTGTTTTTCCGCCGGACGAAGTGCGGAGGATTATCCATGCGACTGGGATTGGTGACCTATAATCTGGCAAAGGACTGGGATGTCCCGACTCTCATCGAAAGGTGCGCGGCCACGCGATTTGAGGGGGTCGAGCTTCGGACCACGCACGCCCATGGCGTGGAGGTGACCCTTGGTGCCAGGGAGCGTCAGGCGGTTCGGAAGCGGTTTGAAGATTCGCCCGTTGCACTGGTAGGACTGGGCAGCGCCTTTGAGTATCATGCGGTACAACCGGAAGTGGTGCGCCAGAACATCGAGGGAACCAAGGAGTGTGTGAAACTGGCCCACGACGTGGGGGCAGCCGGAGTGAAGGTCCGTCCCAACGGATTTCAGGACGAGGTGGGCATTCCCAGGGAGCAGACCCTGGAGCAGATCGGTCTGTCCTTGCGGGAATGCGGAGCGTTTGCCCGGGACTATGGGGTGGAGATTCGCTTGGAGGTGCACGGGCCCGAGACTTGTAAGGTGCCCTACATTGTGCGGATCATGGAGATAGCCGATCACGACAACGTATTCGTGTGTTGGAACTCCAATCTGACCGACGTGGATGAGACGGGATCGGTGGCATCCAACTTCAATCTGGTTCAGGGCAAGATCCGCCTGCTGCACATTACGGAGCTCTACAACGAGACGTATGGAGCGTATCCCTACCGGGAGCTTTTCGGGCTGCTCAAGGGGATCGGATACGAGGGCTTCTGCTGCGCGGAGATCGCGGAGAATCCGGAGCCGGAGCGATTGATGCGGTACTATCGGGCGCTCTTTGAGGCCTATGTTTCGTGATGCGTGAAGCGCAAAACGT
Organism: Candidatus Latescibacterota bacterium; assembly: GCA_043804415.1. GTDB lineage: Bacteria > Latescibacterota > 4484-107 > 4484-107 > 4484-107 > 4484-107. The sequence continues at coordinate 3,105 of JAZDJA010000251.1, forward strand.
GAGCGATCTGGTGCCTTCGCGTGTCACGTTTTACCTCTCGCGTTTTGCGGGATAGATGAGGGTCTCGCAGGATGAAAGGAGGATATCCGGTTATGCAGACTCGCGTATTTGGACGGTTTGGATATCAGGTCTCTCAGCTGGGGTTCGGGGCGATGCGGCTCCCCAAGAGAGAAGACGGAACGGTGGATTTCGATCGGGCGGTTCCGCTGATCCGGCGGGCTGTGGAGCTCGGGGTCAATTACATTGATTCGCATCATTTCTATCACGATGGCGACTCGGAGGTGGCCATTGGCCGGGCGATTCGGGGATTGCGGGATCGGGTCTATCTTCAGACGAAGACGCCGATGTATCGGGAGGTGGAGAGCGAGGACGTGCGTTGGCAGTGGCTGGAGACCGCGCTGGAGAAACTGGGCACGGATTACATCGACTGCTATCTGGCGCACAGTATGAATTGGGAGCGGTTTCAGACGGACTTCGACCCCTTTATGAAACTGGCCCGAAAAGCCAAGGATCAAGGGATGATCCGGCACATCGGGTTTTCGTTTCACGATACGGCCGAGGCTTTGGAGAAGATTATCAACACGGAGGCGTTTGATTGTATGACCGTGCAGTATAACATGATCAATCGTTCTCTTGAGCAGCCCATTGCCCTGGCGCACGAGAAGGGGATGGGGGTGGTGATCATGGGTCCGGTGGGCGGAGGGAGTCTGGCTGCGCCGTCGGAGGAGATCGCGAAGCTGCTTCCCCAGCAGGCGAAAAGCTCGGCAGAGATCGCGCTGCGTTTTGTGCTGGCCAATCCGAATGTCTCTGTGGCCCTATCGGGGATGAGTACGATGGAACAGCTGGAGGAGAACGTGGCCGTAGCGGACCGGGAGGTGATCCTGAGCGCGGAGGATTATGTCCGGATCCGGGAGGCATTGGACGAGAAAAAGCGGCTCAGTGAGTTGTATTGTACGGGCTGCGAGTATTGTCTGCCCTGTCCAAACGGGGTGGATATTCCGAGGAACTTCACTTTGATGAATCTGCATCGGATCTTTGGCGTGACCGAGACAGCAAAGGAGCGGTATAAGCGCCTGGTAGCACGGGAAGAAAGCGCCGCCCAGTGCCAGGAATGCGGGGAGTGCGAGCCGAAGTGTCCCCAGCGGATTCCGATCGTCGCGCAGCTCGAGGAGGTCGTGGAAGCGTTGGGGTAGCGGGGAGCTACGGAGGAACCGGTGGCGAGAACCGCCTTCGGCTTTCTTGGAGCTTCGGGCGTTTTCTCGTTTTCTCGTTCCCACGCTCCGCGTCCCCGCCGGTTGATCGAGCACTGGAATTATGCGGTTCGATTGCGCGCTCAGGGAGTTGTGCCCACTGATATGCGCAGATCCTTTCCCTGCGGGCATTGTCATGGACGAGCAGCACCGCGTTCGCGTCCCTCTTTGTTGCGA
>JAZDJA010000252.1:0-10596 GCA_043804415.1 Candidatus Latescibacterota bacterium
AAAACTCCCCTACATCAACGGACTCCTCATACTGAACGACCCGGAGACCGGCATCCCCACCGTCGTGATGGACGCGACATGGCTCACCGCCCAACGCACCGGCGCTGCCACTGCGGTCGCCGCCCGGTATCTGGCGCGCAAGGACAGTTCCTCCGTGGGGATTCTCGCCTGTGGCGTGCAGGGGAGGAGCAACCTGTTGGCGCTGGCATGCGAATTTGAGATCACCAAAGTCAGGGCGTTCGATCTCTATCCAGAGGTAAGCCACAGATTCGCGGCGGAGATGTCGGAGCTCATCCAAACGGATATCGAAGTGGTGGCCGAGCCCAGGCAAGCCGTGGTGAACATGGATCTGGTGGTCACCAGTGGGCCGATACTGAAAAAGCCCTCCCCGGTAATCGAGGCGGGCTGGCTCTCCGAAGGCGCTTTTGCCAGTCCGGTGGATTTCGATTCCTACTGGCAGTCCGCGGCGCTGAAGCAGGCCGATAAGCTGGCCACCGATGACATCGCACAGATGGGATACTATCGCAACGCGGGCTATTTTACCGACACCCCGGATCCCTACGCCGATCTGGGCCAGATTGTCTCTGGACAGATGCCCGGACGCGAGTGCGCGGAGGAACGCACGATGTCAATCAATCTGGGCCTGGCCTTGGACGATATGGCAACGGCCATACTGGTATACAGAAAAGCCAGGGAATTGGGGATCGGAACCGAGCTTCCCCTGTGATCGGATCCGGGAAGCACGAATGGCTCGAGATAGCGTGCAAACGGAACAGGTCGCGCCTGACACAAAATCTGACAATCCCTCGCGTGAGGGGTGATGCCATCGAGGAATTTCCCTTATCTACATTCAGTGCTACGAAGGAGGCCAACGTGAAGGTGAAAGCCATGGTGTTGCGGGCAGCGGGCACCAATTGCGATGCGGAGACCGTCTATGCGTTCGAGTCGGCGGGCGCCGAGGTTTCCCGGGTTCATATCAACGAGTTGGTGCGCAAGGAAAAATCCCTTTCCGAGGCCCAGATTCTGGCCATCCCCGGAGGGTTTACCTATGGGGACGACGTGGGTGCCGGGAAGATCCTGGCCAATGAACTGAAACACAAACTCTCCGAGGACATCACCCGGTTTGTGGAGGCGGGCAAACTGATCATCGGGATCTGCAACGGGTTTCAGGTGTTGGTCAAGGCGGGCATTTTGCCGGGATGGGAGGAGAACGTAACCGCACCGTCCTGCACCCTGACGCTCAACGACTCGGGCAAATTCGAGGACCGGTGGATTTATCTGGACAAGGAGCCGGACACGCGGTGTGTGTTCGTGGATGGGATCGAGGAGACGCTGTATTTTCCGGTGGCGCACGCGGAGGGAAAGCTGGTCCCTGCGGATGATACCGTGCTGCCCAAACTCGAGCGCAACGGCCAGGTGGTCTTCAGATACGTGGACGAACACGGCGCGAAGCCCTCCTATCCGTGGAACCCGAACGGCTCCGCCGGAGACATCGCCGGGATTTGCGATCCCACGGGCAGGGTATTTGGCCTGATGCCCCATCCCGAGCGCCATGTCCTGCCCACTCAGCATCCCCGGTGGACCCGGGAGGGCTTGGCCAAACAGGGCGCAGGACGGATCATTTTTGAGAATGCGGTGCGCGTGATGAAGTAAGGGCCCATGAAAACAGAGACCACGCAAAATGCAAAATAGAAAATGAAAAATCCAGTCTGCTCCCCCCCGAGCAACCCATGTGCGAAGCTACACGCCTTGTGCCCATGCAGGGATAGAGGCAAAAGCGCGGAGAGGTCTTCTTTCATCTTTCACTTTTCATTTTTCACTTTTCATTTTGCATTTTCATTCTTCACTTCCGGTCTCCCGTCTCCGGTCTCCATTCCTCCCTTCCACCTCCGCGGAGCTCCTTCCCATGGGCATGCTGCTGACCCCGGATCAGTTCCTCCTCGTCACGCTCCTCATGAAGATCGGCGCCATGGCCAGCATAGCCAGTCTCCTCGTGCGGTCGGCGGCGTTCAAGCGGCTCCTCTTTTCCGAGAGCATGAGCACCCGGCAGGGGCTCCTCTTCGCCCTCGTCATGGGCGTCCTGCTCTCTGCGGGCGTGCTGGCCCGCCTCACCATCCGGTATAACGCCACCGATCTCAGCCTGTCCGGCACCCTCCTGGTGGGCCTCCTGGCGGGTTTTGGCCCGGGATGTATCACCGGTGCATGCGTCGGTATTCCGGCTGCCTGGACCGGAGAGCTGCTCGCGCTTCCCATGGGACTGCTCTACGGGCTTACCGGAGGACTCCTGCGCCGCGCCAGTGCTGTCAGGGAGGAGGTCTGGGAAGTATCGCCCTTTCCGTTCATGAATTTCGTCCGCTTTCTGAAAACGTGGATGCGGAGCAAAAGGGTGGACTGGAAGGTGACCATCTTCGTCGCCGCGGGCGGACTCGAACTCCTTCGCATTTTGCTCAGCCGACAATTTGGGCCGGGCATGCTGTTTGCCCTCTCGCCCCAAAGCCCACTCGTGCTCCTGGCTGTTTTGTTCAGCACCCCTTCATGCCTCGCAGTGCCGCTCAAGATCTGGAACAACACCCGGGTCGAACGGCTCCTGGAGCGTCAAACCTCGCAGCTGCTCAGGGCACAGTTGGACGCGCTCAGAAGTCAGATCAATCCGCATTTCCTCTTCAACACCCTCAACACCATCTCCTCGGCCATCCGGTCCGATCCGGAGCAGGCGCGAAGCATCGTCCTGAAGCTCTCCAATATCCTCCGGCATCTGCTTTCCGCCAAGGAGGATTTTGTGCCCGTAAGCGAGGAATTGGAGTTGATCGATGCCTATCTCGATATTGAAGCCGTGCGCTTCGGAGAGGGCAAGCTGCACATCGAAAAGGAAATTGACCCGGATACCCTCGGGGCGATGATCCCCAGTATGCTGCTGCAACCCATCGTGGAAAATGCCGTCAAACACGGGATTGCTCCGAAAATCGACGGCGGAACGATACGGATTTCCACCCGGATGGACGGCGGGCATGTTCGGATTCTCGTGGAAGACGACGGCGTGGGCATTCCTTCGGACCGCTTGGCCCATCTTTTTGAGCAGGGATCGGGCATCGGCATCAGTAATGTGAACGAACGGCTCAAGGGGATCTTCGGACCGGAACACCGGCTTAACCTCGAAAGCGGACCCGGGCGAGGCGTCCGGGCGGTGATGGCCATTCCGGTTGGGAAGCCGGCGGGGAAGGGGAAACGTGGAGCGTAGGGGGCGACCCTTGTGATCGTCCTTTTGATCTGTGAGCGAAGCGGAAGACCCCATCCGGCCCCCGCGCTCCGTGCCAGTTTATGGGAATTCAGGCTTCAGCCTTTCATCCTGACTGGGTACTCCGCCGCAATATCTCTTTCGTCATCCGTGCATACGCCCTTTGCACCATCTTCGCTCCTTACCAGTTTCTGGAATTCAGGCTTCAGCCTTTCATCCGCAGGGGCACGCCGACACATGCCGCATTCCCAGTCCCCTCTAAACCCAGCGAATCCCCACCCGAGGAAATCATGAGAAAGAACTTCCCTGTCCTTCTGAGCGCGATCCTCCTCTCTGCTTGCCTCTCGATATCCGGCTGCGGCAAACAGTCACCCAGTCATTCGGATAAACTCCGGGTGGTCACGAGCATCACGGTTTTGGAGGATTTCGTTCGAGCGGTCGGAGGGGATCAGGTGAGTGTAACAAGCCTTATCACCGGCCTGGAGAATCCCCACACGTATGAGCCCAAAGTGAGCGCTGTGCGGGCGGTGGCGGAGGCGGATCTCTTCGTAAAAGTGGGATTGGGCATCGAAGAGTGGGCGGAAAAACTGGTGGCAAACGCGGGGAACGAGAAGCTGGTGGCGCTGACGGCCACGGAAGGAATCGCGGTTCTGGAGCGCGGAATAAACGGTGGCGGCGGCAATCCCCACGTGTGGATGGACCCAAGAAACGCAGGGGTGATGGTGGGACACATCCGGGACGCGCTGTGCAAACTGCGCCCCGAATCGTCGAAAACTTTTGAATCCCGCACCGAAGCCTATCTGGCGGAGATGGACTCGCTGAGAATTGAAATCGGAAGCCGGTTCCCATCCCTTGTCGGGCGCAAAGTCGTCACCTACGCCCCGGCCTTCCCCTATCTGCTCCAATGGCTTGGAGTTAGTGAGGCCGAGCGCATCATGACCGTTCCGGGGATGGAGCCGTCCGCCCGACGAATCTCCGAGGTGATCGATCGGATGCGCACAGAGCAGATCGGCGTTATTCTGACCATGCCCCAATACAGCGGCAAAGTCCCGGAGATGATCGCTGCGGAAACAGGCGCCCGGATCGTTCGGATCACCCCCCTGCTGGGTGCGCTCCCGGGCACCGCAACCTACCTCGCTATGCTCCGCACCAATGCCGAACACATCGCCCTTGCGCTGCAGGCAAAAAGCTGCAGGTAAAGGTATTGGTGTGCCCACCGCCAGAAATGGCTGCTTCCCATCTTCTCCGCTCCTGCCGTTACCTCTTCCTCTACCTTTACCTGCAGCTAGAACTTCCCCGTCCTCGAATCGTATTTGGTGAGTTTTTGAAGCGTTGCTCCCCCGTGCAGGACCCACCATGCCACCCATTCGATCATCGTTTCAGGCGAAACGGATGGCGGGCCGAAACGCCCGATGCTCTCTCCGGCGTCCCCGAGCAGGGCGGTATCGCGCTCCGTGCCCACAAAGACCGGCGCGATCCCCATCAGGTCCCCGAGCCGTGTGGCCATCTCCCGGATGGAGAGAATCTCAGATCCCGTCACATTGAGGATCTTGGCCGGACTGGCGCAAAGCGGAAAACATTGCGCGATAAAGGCGTTGGCATCTCCCTGCCAGATCTGGTTGACATGCCCCATTTTCAGAGAAATCGGCTCCTTGTTTTTGATCCGGGTCGCCACGTCCAGGATAATACCGTACCGAAGCTCTGTCGCGTAAAAAAGCCGCACAATCGTGACCGGCGTGTTGTTTTGCGCGGAGAGAAACTGCATCAGGCGTTCTCCGCCCAGCCTGGACTGCGCATACTCCCCGATCGGATCCACGGGATCGGATTCGGCAGCACCGCCCTTTTGGACTTCGGTGTAGCGATAGACGTTCCCGGAGGAGATATAGACGATTCTGGACTCTGGGAAGCGCTGCATCACCCGGGCAGGAAGCATGGTGTTCATCGCCCAGGTCAACGGTTCTTTGCCCGTGGCGCCAAACTTGAACCCGGCCATCAACAGAATGTGGGAGCAGGTGGGAAGCCCATGGAGCGCCTCTTCATCGAGCAGGTCGCAGGGAATCGTGCGCACCCCCACGGATTCCAGATAGTCCCGCGAGACCGGGTTGGAGAATCGGCTGACCCCGACCACTCCTTTGGCGCCCGCTCGGACCAGAAGCTCCGCCAGGGTCGGGCCCATCTTCCCGCCCACCCCAAGGATCATGATCTCGCCGTCTATCTGGGAGACCGCTTCCACCACCTCCGGCGAGGGCGTGGTCATCTGAGCGATCAAAGCCGCTTCGTTCTCAAGGGGTAAAACGGTTCCCTTTGCCACGGACATCGGTAATTCCTTTGTTTTTGGGGCCATGGCAGATATGAGTGACCTGTCCTTCTCTGCCTAAGAGGCCGGACAACCAGGAGGCTTGCTCTTGTCACCCTTATGGAAATGACCTTCTGGGCAGATTTCCGCGAACCCCCTCCCCTATTCCCCCCGTTCCCGCTCCTGCTCCAGTCGCCGCCGCCCCTCCTCAAAGAAGGGCTCGGCAAACTCGGACGCCCACGTTCTATCCTCAAAACTCCGTTCCTTCAAGCTCTTGAGAAACTTCTCAAAATCTCCAAAATAGGACCCGTAGATGTGATAGCTATCGGCGATGTGCACGTATTGCCCAACTTTGATCTCGCGCCCGAGCTTTTCTGATACCCGCTCTGCCACGATCCGCTGGAGATCGGTAAAGGCGAACATGTTCATGAAGGCCGCCTTGTACGCATCGTTGCTTCTGATGTGCACATTGCAGATCAGGGCATCGTCCAGCATCCGAAACCAGATCCGCTGCAGACACGGCGGGTCCTCAATATCGGGATCCACCCAAGCCTGCCAAGTCACCACCTGTGCGCGCCGGGAGTGGGGCGTTTCTGCGAGCTTGTCCACCACCTGCGCCACCTGATCGATCACCTTTCCCTCGGCGCGATACTTAAACAGCCGCTCCGAATAGGTATACGCCCACTTCCCCGCCTCCGGATCGATCCAGTGATCGTGCACGCCGAAGACAACCTCCTGCCGATAGATCTCCAGATCGTCCAATCCCGCCGGAAATCCCCGGTGGATCCGAGGCTCTGCAAAGGGTTCGGCCACCACCATGATCATCGTGCAGTCCCGGCTCGGGGGATCGCCCGGCTTGTCGTATTCCGTCCGGATCGCGGCACCTTCCTCCCAGCACGCGATCACCGACCGCTCCCACACATCCGGAAGGGTTCTGCCGGCCACCTTAAGTACAGCAATCCTTGACATCTGCTCCTCCCAATGTTTGCGTCTTTTGTTTCACTGGGTCTGTCAAAACCTCCGCCCCAACGCGTCTGTTTTCGGGCTTATTTCCCTATGTTACGAAAATTGATCGCCTTTGTCAACTAATTTCATCGCGGTCTGGGCACCGTGCAATTTTCTCTTTGAAAATGGTAGGAAATTACTTATCTTATGTGAGGTCCGTCGCATGATGGGCCGTTCCAGAGATTCACCCCACGTACCCTATTCACCGCCGAGAACCGCGTCGTTTCCTGTGCCGGGTCCCCTGCGTGCTCTGCGGTGAAATCTTTGCACCAGGAAAAGGAGAAACGCGATGCGCGCCAAAAAAGCAATCGGAATCGTGATCGGCCTGATCGTGTTACTGATCGCGGCAGCCGCCATGTTGACCGGGGTTTACACCGACTGGCTGTGGTTTGCCAGCCTCGGCTTCACTTCGGTGTTCCGGACAATCGTCCTGGCCAAAATCGGGATGGGGCTACTCTTCGGACTGATCTTTCTCGGACTGCTCACGCTGAACGCCCGCATAGTCCGAAAAGCCGGGCGGTGGGCCCCTCAGTTCCCCACGGTCCAGCCGGCCGAAGATGCCCCGGTCATCGACTTTTCGTCCCTGGTTCGGATCGGCCCCGTCCTGCGTGGCTTGGGCATCCTGGTCTTGAGTGCGCTGATGGGCGCGACTGCCACCCCTGCGTGGCGTCTGGTCCTGCGCTGGCTCAATCAAACCGACTTCGGGAAGACCGATCCGGTCTTCCACCGCGATATCGCATTCTATGTATTCTCCCTGCCCCTCCATCAATTCATCCAGCGCTGGGGCCTGTTTGCTCTGATCCTCTCGGGCATCGTCACAGCGGTGCTTTACTTCCGCAAAAAGGGCATCCAGATCGGGCCGCAGAGCATCTTCGTCGCCCCCCGCGTTAAGGCCCATCTCTCGGCAATCCTCGCCGCGATCTTTGTGCTGATCGCCTGGTTGTTCCGGCTCAAGATGTTCGCGCTCCTGTACTCCGCCCGCGGCGTGACCTTTGGAGCCAATTACACCGACGTCCATGTCCAGCGGATCGGATACTGGGTTCTCCTTGTCTTTGCCCTGGGTGGCGCAGTTGCGCTGTTGGCTAACGTCCGCGCCAAGGGGTGGAAGCTGCCCGCATGGACCGTGAGTGGCATGATCGCGATGACCATTCTTTTTGGAGCCGTCCTGCCCGGCGTGGTCCAGCAATACGTGGTCAAGCCCAATGAGATCACCAAGGAACGGCCCTACATCGAGCACAACATCGAGTTTACCCGCATGGCGTATGGATTGGACCGGATCACCGAAAAGGATTTCCTATCCGCAGGCGCGCTGACGATGGAGGATCTGGCGCGCAACGCAGGGACCATCGACAACATCCGGCTGTGGGACCACCGGCCCGTACTCCAGACCTATAAGCAGCTCCAGGAGATGCGGCTCTACTACGAGTTTGGCCAGGTGGATGTGGACCGTTACATCCTGAACGGTCAGGAAACCCAGGTGATGATCGCGCCCCGTGAGATCGCAATCGGCCGGCTCGCCCAGCAGGCCCAGACCTGGGTCAACCAGCGGCTCAAATACACGCACGGGTACGGCTTCTGCATGAGTCCGGTCAACGAAGTGACTCCGGAAGGACTGCCGGTATTCGTCGTCCAGGACATCCCTCCCAAAACCTCCGTGGATTTGACCATCGATCGCCCTGAGATCTACTACGGTGAGCAGACGGGCATGTATGTGATTGTCAACACCCTGGAGCAGGAATTCGACTATCCCAAGGGGGATGACAACGTGTATAGCACGTATCAGGGAACGGGCGGCGTAAAGATCGGCTCGTTTTTCCGGCGGCTGGCCTTTGCATGGCGATTCTCGGATGCCAAGATTCTGCTCACCGGATACATCACGCCCGAAAGCCGCATCATGTTCCACCGCGCGATCAACCAGCGCTACCGGAAGGTGGCTCCCTTCCTGCGCTATGATGAGGACCCCTATCTGGTAACCGCGGACGGAAAACTCTATTGGATCCAGGATGCATATACCACGACCTCGATGATCCCTTATTCCGAGCCCACCCGCATCTCGCCGACCGAGCGGATCAACTACATCCGAAACTCCGTCAAGGCGATCATCGATGCGTACACGGGGGAAATGCGGTTCTATATCATTGACGAACAAGATCCCCTGATCGCCACCTATCGCAAGATATTCCCCGACCTCTTCCGTCCCTTCGAGGAGATGCCCGCGTCCCTGAAAGCCCACATCCGCTATCCCGTGGATCTTTTTATGCTGCAGGCGCAAATGTATAACACCTACCACATGCGGGATCCCAAGGTCTTCTATAATCAGGAGGATGTGTGGAGCATCCCCAATGAGATCTACGGAGAAACGGAACAACGAATGCTGGCGTATTACATCATCATGCGCCTTCCCGAGGAGAATCGGGAGGAATTCCTGTTGATGCTGCCCATGACGCCCACCAAGAAGAACAACATGGTGGCCTGGATGAGCGCCAAGTGCTCTCTGGACGAATACGGCAAACTGCTGATCTACAAGCTGCCCAAGGAGAAGCTCATCTACGGGCCGATGCAGATCGAGGCGCAGATCAACCAGAAGCCGGACATCTCCCGGGAGTTCACCCTCTGGGGACAGGCGGGATCGTCCGTCATCCGGGGCAATCTGCTGGTCATCCCCATTGAGCAATCGTTCATCTACGTGGAGCCCATCTATCTCCAGTCCACCGAGGGCCAGATTCCCCAACTCAAACGGGTCATCGTGTCCTACGAAAATCGTCTGGCCATGGCCGAGACGCTGGAGCTGGCCTTGCGCGAGGTATTCGGAGAGGAAATGAAAGTTTCCGCCGGAGCAGTGGCGGCTGCGGAGAAAGCCCAAGGTGCCCCAAAGGAGACCACCAGTGGCGCGGTGAAAGACCTGCCCCGTTCGGCCATGGAGCATTACAGCCGCGCCCAGGACCATCTGAAGAACGGACAATGGGCAAAGTATGGCGCGGAGATGGAGGCGCTCCGAAAGGTGCTGGAGGAGTTGAGCGGGAAGCGCCCCTAGTCGGCTGAACCCTCGCGAGAGAAGAACCGCTGAAATGCCTGGTTACCCATGCGAACTGATCGAAAATATCTGGGGCTTGCTCTGGTGGCCATTCTGTTGGGTTCCTTGTCGATATGTCGATGGAAATCGTCCACTCGGAAGGACCAACTGGCGAGCCCCTATCCGTCTGAGGTTCGCTTTGTCCGGGAGACCCTCTCGATAGAGGTCTCCGGCAACCATGTGCAGGTGGCAGGATGGTATCATTTTTCCCATGCGGCCGGGCGGGAGATTACGCTGCCCATCTACTATCCTTTCCCTGCCGGGAGAAATGAGATATTACCGGATTCCATATCGGTATTACACGACGGATCGCAGGTATTTTTCAAGACCAACCCATCCGGGACGCTGCCCGGTTTTTCGTGCGTACTCCCCCTGCACGCAGGAGAAGCGGATTCTTTCTATGTATATTACAGGCAGCCTCTGAGCACCAGCCATTTTCGGTATATTCTGACCTCCACGCAGTCCTGGGGTGCTCCTCTGGAACAGGCCGTATGGACGGTGAATCTGCCAGCATCCTTTGAGGATATCCGCTGTTCTTATATTCCCGACAGCATCTCCGCTCCGGAGGGACAACATAGGTATGTGTTCACGAAACATCATATAACCCCAGATCGCGACCTGGAATTCTGGTGGCGATAGCACAGGAGGAAAAGCCATGAAACGATTGATGGTGATCATGTTCTCCGTGTTCGGCGCATTGATGTCTCAGGAAGCACGGTCTAATCCCCTTATGGTATACCAGACAGAGGCATTGGCAGGGGATAAGATGGTGGTTGTGTGGATCAACAGTTTTGGATCTCCAGTTCCCGATAATCTTGATGTATTCAGATGCTCTGGGCCAGAAGCGGAAAGATACTTGGGAGAAGTTGACATAGCGATAGGAGGAGCGCTTTCGGATTTTCATTGGGAGAAATTGAACCTGAAGCCGCTGACGTATGAGCCGATTGTTGATCGAACGGCTTATGTGGATACGACGGTCAGTGATGG
>JAZDJA010000253.1:0-21029 GCA_043804415.1 Candidatus Latescibacterota bacterium
CCCGATAGCTCGGGTGGCGGTGCAATCACAACCGATTTTGTTTTTTTGTCCAATCGAACGGGATATGCCAACATCTATCGGCAGCAGATTGACCCGGATCCCGATGGGAAAAGCGCGGATCCCGAATGCATCGTCAAGGGCGAACGCACTGCGGCCTTCGAGTCGCTTCATCTGTTCCGGAGCAAGTTGGGCGTCTCCCAAAACCAACGTCTGGCATTCGTGTCAAAAAGTGGAGAGCAGGATGCGCTCTATGGGTGGGATCTGAAGCGCCAGATCCAACTTTTCAAGTGGGTGTTCCCGGAGCTCATCTCCATGTCCTCCCCCTCGTGGTCGCCGGACGAAAAGAGACTGGTGATCTCAGGCCTGAGTCGTCGGGGGCAGTCGGATCTCTTTGTGGTGGATGTGGCAGAGGGAACACTCGAACGGATCACCGAGGATCACTACAGCGATCGGGACCCGGATTGGTCACCGGACGGAGAGCAGATCGCCTTTAGTTCGGATCGCCTGTCCGATGGGCTGAAGGGATTTCACAATCTCTTTGTATATGACATGGTGGACAAGACCATCCGGCCTGTTACCTTGGGAGCGCATACCGACACCGCCCCCTCGTGGTCACCGGATGGAACAAGGATCGCGTTCAGCTCGGACCGCGCGGGCGCGTTCGATCTCTATCTGTGCGATCCCTCCGGGCAAAAGACCGATGGACCAGGCCGGATCTGGCCGGTCACGAAGTTTCTGACCGGGGCGTTCGATCCGGATTGGCTGCCGGATGGGAAGGGGCTGGTCTTCACCGCTTTTGAGGGATATGCCTTCGGGATCTATCGGTTGGAACTGGAGGAAGATCAGCTGGATGCGACCGTGGCGCTCCCGGATTCATCGAATCGAGCCCTTGGCTGGGAGCCGGAGAAAATCTCCGGAACGATTGCGCAGAGGGCGGTCCGGTATAGGCGCCGATTCGGTCTGGATATCGCGCAGAGTCAGATCGCCAACGATCCTGAGGTGGGCATGAGCGGCGGGGTGCAGTTGGCCATGACGGATATATTGGGCGATCACCGCTACTACATGATGCTCTCCTCTGCCAGCGGCCACAAAGGGGAGATACTCAAAAACATCAACGCCGCCCTCACCCAGGTGAATCTATCGCGGCAGATGAACTGGGCTGGGGGACTCTTCCACCTGTCAGAACGCCTTTTCACCCGGTACGAGGGGTCTTTCCAGGAGCGGCGGTATGGGGGATATCTATCCCTCCAGTACCCCTTCTCTAAATTCCGCCGGGTGGAAAGCAGCCTCGTGCTGAGAAACTCGGAGAAGGAGTGGTTCTCGGGCAAGCGCAGGAAGGCGCTTCTGCTCTCGCAGTATGTCGGATACACGGTGGATACGAGTCTGTGGGGCCCGGTGGGCCCCATCGACGGCTGGCGCTATAACGCCACTTTCGGGGTTACGCTCGACCCGCGCCGAGGGGGTATCCACTACGCTACCGCGCTTGTGGACTGGAGACACTATCTGAGACTCTCCGCGCGGTCGGGCTTTGCCGTGCGGCTTCTGGGTCGCTCGAGCTGGGGCAGGGAGGCGCAATGCTTCTATATGGGAGGCAGCTGGACCCTTCGGGGATACGACCGAGGATCGCTGTGGGGACGCCATCTGGCGCTCTGGAACAACGAGTTGCGGTTTCCGCTCATCGACAACCTGCTGATCCGATTCCCCTTCGGTGCGCTCGGGTTCCCGGCACTGCGCGGCGCCCTTTTCGCGGATATGGGCAATGCGTGGACAGACGACTGGGACGGCCTCTTGGGCAGTTTTGGAATCGGAGTACGCATGCGCGTGGCGGATCTGCTCGTGCTGCGCTTCGACCTTGCCAAACGCATGGACTCCCGCCGAATCGGAGGACCCACACACAGCGAATTCTTTTTTGGGTGGAGCTATTGAAAAGAAGAGAAACAAGACCTCACCGCAGAGACGCCAAGAGCGCAGAGAAAACCATAGAGACCAGGCAAAGATCAGGATTCGGGTTGAGGCTGCTCGGCCCTGTCTTTTTCGGCCGTAACCTGGCCTCTCTTTGCGCGCTCTGCACCTCTGCGGCGAGCATTTCTGCATTCTTCCTGTCATGCTCAGGGGCGCTGTATTTCGCAGATCTGAGCACAGAGGACGAGGCGGCGGGTTGGGCGCAGATTGGGGGGAATCCGGAGCGAACGGGATATGCTCCGGAGGGCGTGGATCCTCCGCTCAAGTTGCTCACTCGGATGAAGGCAGGAAGCGCCATCACGGGCGCTCCCATGGTGCGAGGAAAGGCCGCCTATGCGGTGGGCGCGGATGGCCGCGCAGGCGCCTGGGACCGGAAAACCGGAGCCTCTTTGGGAAGATGGCGAAGGAAGGGAAGGGTTTTTGGAGCTCCTGCGCTGGGGGATGGGTTGCTGATGGTCCCGAACTATAAGAAAAGGGAGGAGCTGGTGGCGCTGGACCTGCGCTCCGGAAAGGTGCGATGGCGTTTGAGGGAGAAAATGACCTCCCCCCCGCTCCTTTCGGAAGATCGGCTCTTTGTGACCACTGCGTCCCGAGCCGTCCTCAGCCTGAATGCCTCGGATGGAGGGGTGCGCTGGCGCTACGACATGGAGGGCACGACCTCCTTCTCCGCAGCCTTGGGCGACACGATGCTCTATGTGGGGACGGATAAAGGCATGGTAGCGCTGAGCGAAGGCAGCGGGGAGTTGTTGTGGAGTCAGAAGGCCCCAGGCAGCATCCGGGGGATGCCGGCAGTGGGAGCAGACGGCGTTTATGTGGGCTCCACGGGCGGTGCCGTATTTCGTCTGGATCGGACATCCGGCGAGGTGGTATGGCGATTTGACCTCGAAGGGGGCATTTACGGCGGCTGTGCGCTGGATCAAACACATGTGTATTTCGGAGCCACGGACCGAAAACTCTATGCGCTGAATCGGGCTGACGGCCAACAGGTCTGGTGCTTCGAAACCGGCGGAGTGATCCGGGCTGCTCCAGTGACCACGGGACGGACGGTCTATGTCGGCTCCATGGATGGCTTTTTCTACGGAATCGCTGCAGATTCCGGCGCACTGCTCTTCAAATATGAAACGAAAGGCGACTTGATCTCCCCGGCGGCACTGGTCGAGGATGGGGTATATGTCGGCTGCACGGATGGTTCCCTGTATGCCTTTGTAGGTGAAAAACCGCCGCCAAACTAAATGCAATGGGACACGGATCAAACGGATCTGCAAAGACACGCCAACCCGAGAATCCGAATTCTCCTGTTCCTTCTCGCCCCACAGAATAGCCCTGCCTGCCCGACAACCCATTGCAGACTAGAAGCCTATCGAAACATCCTTTCCAAAAGGAATCGCCCTAAGGAGAACACCTATGCCTATCCCGCCTCCCATTGATCTGAGCGGCATCCGCACGCTTCCCATCTGCAGGCGGACAAACAAAGTCGGTGTCGGGGACTTTGCCCGCGCGCCGAAACCGGGGGCCTCGTTTGCCGCTTTTCTGGCCTCTCTGCCCAATGTCACGGTGGGCAAAGACTTCGTGGAGTTCGTGGGACACGTCGCCGAAGCTGCTCGTGCCCATCGTACGATCGCCATAGGCATAGGAGGGCACGTGGTCAAGTGCGGCCTGTCCCCGGTGCTGATCGACCTGATGGAGCGCGGGATCATCTCTTCGGTGGCCCTAAACGGAGCCACTGCCATTCACGACACGGAGATCGCGATGATCGGGGGGACCTCCGAGGATGTGGCAACCCACTTGGAGGACGGAACCTTCGGAATGGCTTCGGAGACCGCCGAGTTCATCAATAAGTCTATCCGGCAGGACGAGGGATACGGGGTGGCGCTCGGAGAAGCGATCGCCCGCGCGGATCTTCCCTTTAAGGAAAAGAGCATCCTATACCATGCGGCTCGCCTGAAGATCCCGGCCACCGTGCACGTGGCTATCGGCACGGACATCGTGCACCAGCACCCTAGCGCGGACGGCGCGGCCATCGGCAGTGCGTCGCTCACCGATTTCAGAATTTTCTGCTCCGTGGTCTCCGGCCTGGAAGACGGCGTCTTCATCAATTTTGGCTCGACCGTAATCCTCCCGGAGGTGTTCCTGAAAGCGCTTACCGTTGCTCGGAATCTGGGACATCAGGTGGCGCATTTCGTCACGGCGAATTTTGACATGATCCGGCACTACCGGCCTCAGGAAAACATCGTGACGCGACCCACCTCCACCGGCGGGAAGGGATACTATTTTATCGGATGCCATGAGATCATGATTCCGCTGTTGGCGCAAGCCATTCTCGAGTGTGGCGACTGGAAAACCAGTTGCCCTGGGAGGAAGACGGATGGATAAGAGGGAAAAACTGCTCACTGAAAAAGAGGCCGAGCGCATCCTGTCCAGGTTCGGGGAGATGACCGTGCTGGTGGTGGGAGATCTCATGCTGGATAAGTACATCCGGGGACACGTGGATCGGATTTCGCCCGAGGCGCCGGTTCCCGTAATCCGGGTGGCATCCGAATCCTTTTCCCCCGGCGGCGCGGCGAACGTGGCGACCAATCTCTGTGCGCTGGGTGCCAAAGCCCTCGTGGTGGGACGGGTCGGGGAGGATGCGGAGGGGGAGATGCTATCCGAACTGCTCCGTAAGGAATCCGCCGATGTGTCGGGGATCGTGCGGGATCGGATGCTGCCAACCGTCCTGAAGACGCGGATCATCGCGCACCACCAACACGTGGTTCGGGTGGATCGGGAGGCCACCGGCGCGATGGCCGGTTCGGTGCTGGAGGAGGCCTTGTGCAGGATCGAAGCGCATCTTCCAAACGTTTCCGGAGTGGTGGTATCGGATTACGGCAAGGGAGTGATCACACCTCAGTTGATGCAAAAAATCGTCTCGATGGCGCGATCCCACGGAAAACCGCTGGTGCTGGATCCCAAATCGCGGGACTTCGGGATGTATCGCGGAGCCCGCTGCATTACGCCCAACCAGAAGGAGGCCGGGGAAGCCTGCGATATGGCCATTGAGACGGAATCGGATCTGGTCACCTGCGGAAGACGGATATTGGATCAGGTGGAAGCGGAGTGCGTGTTGATCACACGCGGAGAAGGAGGCATGAGCGTATTCGAGCGGGGGGGGGCAGTAACGCATATCCCCACACACGCGCAGGAGGTATATGACGTGTCGGGCGCAGGCGATACGGTAATGGGCACCTTTTCTCTGGCGATCTGCGCGGGAGCGTCGTGGAAGGCAGCGGCCTATCTGTCGAACCTGGCGGCCGGCGTGGTCGTCGGCAAGGTGGGCACCGCCACCGCATCGAGGGAGGAGATTCTTTTCAGACTGGCTGAGATCGCAGGCGTTTGAGAAGGGAGAACGAGAGGTATGTCCTTTCCCTTTCTCAAAAGGAGGATGGAACTTCTCCGCAACTCATTTCCCATTTCGCACCCAAAAAGCAAAAAGGAGACTTCATGAAATTAGCAGAACGATTGAGCGCGATCCCTCCGTATCCCTTTATGGAGCTTCGCAAGAAGATCGGCCAGGCACGGGCCAAGGGCGTAGATGTCATCAGTCTCGGTGTGGGCGATCCCGTGGAGGCCACGCCCGATGGGATCATCCGGGAACTGGCCCAGCAGGCGGAGGATCCGGCCAATCATCCGTATCCACCGGATGAGGAGAAGGGGATGCGCTCGTTCCGGGAGGCGGTGGCCGCCTGGTATGCCCGGCGCTATTCCGTTACCCTCGACCCGGAGACCGAAGTGCTGGGGTTGATTGGATCGAAGGAGGGCGTGCACCACTTTGTGCTGGCACGCGTCAATCCGGGGGACGTGGTGTTGATGACCGATCCGGGCTATCCGGCCTATCGCTCGAGCATCCTGATCGGAGGGGGCGAACCGGTGTCCGTGCCGATCTTGCCCGAAAACGGATATCTTCCCAAGTTGGCGGATATCCCCAGTGCCGTGGCGTCCAAGGCCGTGGCGATGTTCCTGAACTATCCGAACAATCCCACGGGCGCGGTGGCCACTCGGGGCTTCTTCGCGGACCTGGTCGCCTTTGCCAGGGAATACGACGTCGCGATCTGTCACGACGGGGCCTACAGTGAAATGGTATTTGACGGAAATGAGCGCCTCAGTTTCCTCAGCGTTCCCGGGGCGATGGAGGTGGGGATCGAACTCAATTCGTTGTCCAAGCCCTACAACATGACGGGATGGCGGATCGGCATGGCAGTGGGAAATCGGGCCCTGATCGCGGGACTTTCGAAGGTGAAGGAAAATACGGATTCGGGGATTTTCGCGCCGATCCAATATGCGGCGATCCGGGCGCTGGAGGAAGAGGATGGGCACATCGCCCATATGCTGGAGATCTACGCCAAGCGACGCACGCTTGTGGTGGATACGCTGCGTTCTTTGGGATGGAAATACGATCCGCCCAAGGGGACCTTCTACCTGTGGATTCCCACACCAAAGGGCATGAGCTCGCTGGATTTTGCCACCCTCCTGTTCGAGCGGGCCTCCGTGGTCGTGGCAGCCGGAACGGCCTACGGGCAGTATGGCGAGGGCTTCGTGCGCATTTCCCTGACCGTGCCGGATCCGCGCCTTGCGGAGGCGATGGAACGGATCCGGAAAGCGCTTGCCTGATCAAACGGCGGGAAAAACAGGTAGGGGTGAGACTGAGACAGGGGCAAAGGTTGAGGTAGAGAAGACCAGAGCGCGGCTTTGCCCACCTCCGTCTTTCTTCCCTCTTCTCCGGTTCTGTCCCAGATCGTCACCTGCGGCCGATCCGTTTGCTTTTGCCAACGAGACCCAGCACTCGGGAGAAGGGGTCAGTCATCCTGCATAAAGGGGTGCACTCTGATCCGTTCGCCATTTCTCCGGGAGGATTCCCAGCCCGCGAGCACCGGAGCCAGAGAGAAAAGCCCGTCGTGATAGTCGTTGAGCATCCGGCTGTCATCACCGGATCGCACAGCCTCGATGAACAGGCGGTCCTGCTCGAACCACGGATCGAACGCTTCGCCCCGAAATACGACCTGGCCATCCACCTCGATCCGGTCGTAGAAATAGAGGTCCAGTCGTCCCCCTTCGTAAAATGCGCTGAACGGCGGTTCCTCGTGTCCTGCACTTCCATGTTGCATGGAGCAGACAAACGTCATGGTCATGGTGCCATTGTTGGACAGACGAAAATTGAAGGAGGAGGACAACGCTCCGGGATATTCAGGCCGGTGACAGTAAAAGGCCTGAGCATCCGTGATGTCCAGGCCCGTCATAAACCGCGCATAGTCCACTGCGTGGCACCCCCAGTCGAACGCAGGCCCACCGGCTTTGTCCTTCTGGTACTTCCATGAGTCTTCATCCCCCGGTGGGGGAAATGCCGGCAGGAACCCGATGCTGGCAAACAGGACGTGCACCACCTCCTTGTCCGCCAGGAGTCTGCGCGCCTCCTGGAAGATCGGGCGATATCGCTCCCGAAAGCCAACGGTGCTCATCACCCCTGCGCTGCGCACTGTCTCGTCAATGGCCCGTGCCACGGCCATGTGGGTAGCCTGGGGCTTTTCGCTGAACAGATGGATGCCCTGTTGGGCGGCTCTGGCTTCGACATCCGTGCGCGCAAACGCGGGCACACAGGAGTAGAGCACATCCAGGTCCTCCGCGCGCAACATGTCGTGACCTTCCGCGTACGTATGGGCTATCCCAAATCGCCCCGCTGTTTCGCGGCAAGCCCGCTCGTCCACATCGCAGAGAGCGACGATCTCCACGCCCTCCAGTCGGAGCAGATTCGGAATATGCGTCTCTCTGGCCCAGTTGCCAGCGCCGTAGATTCCGACCCGGAGGTTTCGATGGACAATCGCCTCAGACATGGCTGGATTCCTTCGCGATCTGCTTACCCGTTTCGATACCTCAAGCCTGAACCTGAAGGCTAAAGAACAGGGCGCGGCAGAGAAAAGGGCGAAAAAGAAACCAGGAAGCGACATTCTCTAGCCCACCTTGGTCCCTAACTTTTCTTCCTGCCCCAAACCGTCCCCTCCGGTCCATCCTCCAGAGAAACGCCGATCCCGGACAGCCGATCCCGAATGGCATCCGACAGCGCCCACTGTTTGGCCTCTCGAAGCGCCCGGCGTGTGTCAACGAGTAGTGCCATCAAGGGTTCTTCCAGATCGCTCCGCTCGGGCTCCTCGAAGGTCTTCGGCACGATCCCCAGGATTTCTCCGCCCAATTCGGCATACAGGGCATCTATGGCCACCCATGTCTGCCGATGGATCGTCTGCTCGGAATGGAGCAAGGTATTGACCGCCCTGGTGAAATCGAAGAGTACGCCCACCGCGTCCGCGGTGTTGAAGTCGTCGTCCATGGCTTCGAGGAAAGCCGCCCTGGCGATCTCCAATTGATCCATAAACGCTCCGTCTGTCTCTCCGGACGCCGCCTCCGCGATCCGCGCTCGCACTTCGCGGATCGCGGCGTAAAGCCGCTCCAATCCGCGTTCTGCCGCGGAAACCGCCTCCTCGCTAAAGTCCAACGGGCTGCGGTAGTGACTGGTCAGCACGAAGAAGCGCACCGCCATCGCGGGAAAACGCGTGAGCGCGTCCTTGATCGTCACGAAATTCCCCAGGGATTTCCCCATGCGCACGCCGTCCACGGTGACCATGTTGTTGTGCATCCAGTTCCGCACAAAAGGCCTGCCCGTAGCCGCCTCGCTCTGCGCGATCTCGCATTCGTGATGCGGAAACACATTGTCCAGCCCGCCTCCGTGAATATCCACCGTATCCCCGATATATTTCATCGCCATGGCCGAGCATTCCGCGTGCCAGCCGGGGAAACCCACGCCCCAGGGGCTGGGCCATCGGAGGATGTGTCCCGGCTCCGCACGCTTCCACAGCGCAAAGTCCGCCGGATCCCGCTTCTCCGGATTGACCCCGACCCGCGCGCCCTCCTTTTGCGCCTCAGGACGTCGCCCGGACAGTTTCCCATACTCCGGGAAGGAAGCCACGGAAAAATACACCGACCCGTTCGCCTCGTACGCATGGCCTTTTTCGATCAAGGTGCGCACCAGCTCGATCTGCTCCGGGATGTGTCCGCTCGCACGGGGAGAAATGTCCGGGCGCATCACGTTCAGCGCATCCATGTCGTCGAAATAGCTCCGCATATAGGTCTCCACCAGCGCCATCGGCGCCACGTGGTGCAGCGCCGCACGTCGGGTGATCTTATCCTCCCCCGCATCTGCGTCGTCTGTCAGATGCCCCACGTCGGTAATATTCTGGATGTAGCGCACGTGGTATCCCGAAATCCGCAGATAGCGCACCACCGTATCGAAACTCACATAGGTTTTCGCGTGTCCAATATGCGCGTGATCGTAAACCGTGGGCCCACACACATACATACCCACCTCGCCTTGGCGCAGCGGCACAAAGGATTCTTTCTTTCGGGTCAATGTATTGTAGATCTTCAAAGACATCCTGCCTCCTGCGCAAATCGCGAAACGTGATGCGCGGTCTGTTCCTCTTGCCCTCTAAATCGCCAACTCGATGATGCGGCCCATCAACTGCTCAAACGAAAGCCCCGCTGCCCGGGCCGCCTTGGGAACCAGACTCGTCTCCGTCATCCCCGGGAGCGAGTTCACCTCCAGACAAAACAGCCCCTCCTTGGGATCGAATCGGAAATCCACCCTTCCATATCCCCGGCACTTGAGCGCGCAAAACGCCCTTTTCGCCTGAAGCTGGATCTCCCGCTCTACCTCCTTTGGGATCTCCGCCGGAACCGTGTACGCGCTCAGCCCTTCCCGGTATTTGCACGCATAGTCATAGACCCGATGCTCCGGATGAATCTCCACTACGGGCAGGGCTTCCTCTCCGAGGATCGCCACCGTCAGCTCCCGCCCGGGAATGTACTTCTCGACAAGCGCCTCCGCGCTGTAGGTCAGCGAGAGCGCCAGCGCACCGAGAACTCCTGTCGGCTCATCCACGATAGTCAATCCCACGGTGGATCCCTGATCGTTGGGCTTGACCACACAGGGGAACCCGAACGTCCCAACAATCCGCTCCGTAACGTCCGCTGCATCGCATCTCTTCCCCACCAAGAACCACGGAGGCGTCGGAACACCCCTCTGCCGAAACAGGCGCTTCGACACATCTTTGTCCATCGCCATTGCGCTGGATAGGGGCCCAGATCCGGTATACGGAACGCCCATCATCTCCAGCAAGGACTGAACGCCCCCATTCTCCCCAAAGCCTCCGTGCAGGGCAATGAAGAAAAGGTCCGCCCCCCCTTCCCATCCAGCGGCGGGCAGGGAGCGGGAAATCTGGAAAACGGCGGAGTGGGGTCCGCTTCGCCCTTCAGAAACGGGGAAAAGCGGACCCGGAGCTTTCAATTTCCCTGTTCCCGCGTTCGTCCCCTTATCCATTGTTTTCCACAGGGTGGACAAGAACTCCTCCCCGGAAGCCATGTCCAGCGGAACCACCTCGTGCCCGATGGATTCCAGCGCTCTCGTGATCCCACGGCCCGTCGCCAACGACACCTCCCGCTCCGTCGAATGCCCGCCCATCAAAACCGCAACCCGCATACCCGCTCCCTTTCTTTCTTCGTACATGCCAACCGGGTCACCGGTCACCATTCCCTGTTCTCTATTCACCACAAGCTATTCACCAATCACCAACCTATTCCGCCTTTTTCTCCAATAAACTCCCCCGACCCCCCCCAACAATCCCACGAGAATCGAAATCCACACAATCTCGCTGTAGGTCTTGAGACATCCGATCACCGCGCCCCAATTCGAACCCATCAGAAAACCACTGTAAATTAATATCCCATTCCACAGCGAAATGCTCACGAAGGAGTACAGAAATACGCGCCGCGGCCGCAACCCCCCCAAACCGGCAAACACAGCCACTGTGGATCGCAGCCCAGCCAGAAAACGATTGATCAGGATCACCCGATCCCCATACCGGTCGATCCATCGCTGGGCTCTGCGCACGTGCTTTTTGGAGAGGATACGATGCAGATGCACAGTGAAGAACGCCTGTCCTCTTGTGTATGCAAGATAGTAGATCCCCATAAAACCCACCAGACTCCCGCAGACGGTCGTGGCAATCAC
The DNA here is from genome assembly GCA_043804415.1 of Candidatus Latescibacterota bacterium. Classification (GTDB taxonomy): domain Bacteria; phylum Latescibacterota; class 4484-107; order 4484-107; family 4484-107; genus 4484-107. Next base: position 11,054 of record JAZDJA010000253.1, read on the forward strand.
CGGGATGAGTCCCAGTCTTCCCCGCCCTACGAGATAGGCTCCGACCACCGTCACCGTGTCCCCAGGGAGAAACGGAAGAACGTTCTCTACAAGCGCACTTATGAAAAGTATCGGATACATCCATTGCGCGTCCAACCCCAAGAACCACTCAAAAAACTCTCCAAGAAAACCCAAACTGGCTGCTCCTTTCCAGTGGAATATCCCGGCCCTTCGCGGCAAATATCGAATCCAATAATCTATTCACATAGCGGGAAGTTACAAGCTATCCCTCTCCCAGATTCACCAGGGCCACCGCCTGAGCGGATATTCCCTCCCCCAGGCCCTCTGATCCCAATCCCTCCGTGGTCGTCGCTTTCACCGAGATTCGATCCCCCGTCACCCCCAAGGCCTCCGAAATATTTTTTCGCATCTGCGGTATGTAGGAAGCGAGCTTGGGCCGCTGCGCCACCAACGTCGCATCCACATTGACAATCTGTGCGTTTTCTGGAATCACCCCTTTGACCACGCGCCGCAAGAGTTCCTGGCTCGAGATCCCTTCATAGGCCGAATCGGTATCCGGAAAATGCGCTCCGATATCCCCGAGTGCCAACGCGCCCAAAATCGCATCGATGATAGCGTGACTCAATACATCCGCATCCGAATGCCCGAGCAACCCTTTTTCGTAGGGAATCGTCACCCCTCCGAGGATCAACTTGCGACCCACCACCAATCGATGCACATCGTAGCCCTGACCTATGCGCAGTTCCATACCTTTTTCCTCGCAGATCCTGTAGAAAACGCCTGCTCTTTTCCTTCGATCGGAATTCAGGCCTTAGCCTTGCATTCTGAGGGAGGAAAACCGGAAACCAGTGAAAGGTCGAAACCCGAATTCCGGATGGATGGCGAGAATGCGAACGCACGAACACGTGAGGGAATGCCCTTCATGAAGACTATCCCATCCCCTTTACCTGTTCGAGAAAGTCCAGCGACCGCAACCCTCGATGATCCTCCGTGTGCGTGGATAGAAATTTCGCGAGCAGAGGACGAATCTCATCCGCCAACCAGGGCAAGCTCTTCAGTGTGCGCACCCGATCCGGACGCGCCCGCTGGAGTTGAAAAAGAAACTTGGCAGTGCCCATGTGGATGGAGGGGCTCCGGTCGCCCTCGCTTGCGCAGCGGGCACATATCGTCCCGCCGAGTGCAAAATTGAAGGCAACCTGGATCCCGGAAAGCGGCGCCTTGCAGTGCGCGCAGCATCCGAATTCCGGCCGATACCCCAATAGTGCCGACAGCTGAAGTTGATACCGCCAGAAGAATTTTTCCGCATCCCCCACCGCGCTCTCCTCGATCCCGCCGAGCGTCTCTAGAAGCGTCCGGAACAAAGGGCGATTGGGCTCCTCCCCTGAGATCAGCCGATCCGTCAATTCGCACGCCGCACTCGCATAGCCCAGCGTCGTCATATCCGATTTGATCTGCGGGAATGATCCGATCAGATCGCTTTGGCTCAGGGTGTGCAGATCCCCCCCCTCCCTCCGGTAGAACACCACCGCGCTGTGTGTGATCGGCTCCAGACTGGCGCCGAACTGACTCTTGGGGCGCCGCGCGCCCTTGGCCACCACCCGGGTCTTCCCAAATCCGAGCGTGTAGAGCGTGACGATTCGGCTCGTTTCCGACCATTTGGTGCCTTTAAGCACCACCGCCTCTGTTCTTGCCAGGGCCATCTCAAAATCAATGAACGAGGTCCCGTCGCCCCTGATGGGAGAGGCGGGCGGGATCGCTCATTGCCCATTTCTCGGTGCCGCTAGGGCACCAGCCAGTTCCGCATCGCCGTCGCGATGCCGAAGTAGATGATCAGTCCGATGATATCATTGGACATCGTCACAAAAGGTCCGGTGGCAATCGCGGGATCAATCCCCAGCCTTCTGAAGACGATGGGCGCAAACGTCCCCATCGTGGTTGCCACGGCGATCGCCGCGAACATCGCCACCCCGACCACGATCCCCAAGGCCGCGTTGCTCTCCCAGAACAGGGCAATCAGTCCAACCGATCCTCCGCATACCACCCCCATCACCACACCCACCCGAAGCTCTCGAAAAATCCGCTTCCAGATCTCATACGCGTCAATTTCACCCAAAGCCAATCCCCGAACGGTCAGAGCAGCCGATTGAATGCCGATGTTTCCGCCCATTGCGGTGATGATGGGGATGAAAATGGCCAAAGGAAGAAACGACGAAAGCGTGCCCCGAAACATCCCGATCACTGATCCCGAAAGCACCCCGCCGATAAGACTGATCAGGATCCAAGGCAGGCGCACGCCGGCGATCCGGAACGCGGAATCCTCCCGAATCGACTCATCCCCCGTTCCCGCCATGTGTCGAATATCCTCCGACGCCTCCGCCACAACCACATCCACAATGTCGTCTATGGTGATGCGCCCCACGAGGCGATCCATCTCGTCCACCACGGGCACAGAGACCAGATCGTATTTCTGCACCATGCGCGCCACATCCTCCTGATCCATACCTTCCTGCACCCGCATCACATCCCGTTCCATGATGTCGGCGACCATGCGATCCGACCGGCTGCGCAACAGACTCGCCAATGGAAGCACCCCCACCAGGCACCCCCCCGAATCCACGACATACACGTTGTAGAACGCCTCGATCTGGTCGGCCGCCCTGCGGATCGCCGAGATGGCCTCCGCCACGGTCGCATCCTCGTGCACGCTCACAATCTCCATCGCCATCAGACGACCGGCCGTGTCCTCCTCGTGCCCCAGCAGCTCCTTGACATCCTCAGAATCCTCCTCGCCGATGGACTTCAGGACCCTCTCGGCCAGTTCATCCGAGAGCGCTGCCACCACCTCAGCCGCCTCGTTGGACTCCATCCGATCCACGATCTGCGCCAGCTTCTCCGCCCCGATCGCGGCAAAAAGATGCTCCCGCGCGTGTTCGTCCATCTCCACGAGCACCTCGGATGCGACGGCATGATCCAGGAGACCGAACAGATAGTCCGCCTCCTCCTCCTTCAGATGTTCCACCAGATCGGCCACGTCCGCCGGATGCAAATCGCATAGGACTGCGAGAAGTGGCGCGCTTTCCTGGCGCTCAATCATCTCCTGTATGCGACCGATCCTCTCTTGCGCACCCTCAATGGGCCGTTGTCGGGATTTCCCGTTCACGATTGCCCCTCCTCGGTCGCTGCCGCAGCGGGTTGTCGAACCTCGATCTCTTTGGAGGACGTTTCCACTGGAGATACCACTCCCCCTGAGATCACCAGTTTGAGTGCCTCCTCAACCCGCATCCTCAGGGGAATAATCTCATCCTTGGGAACAAAGAGCAGAAAACCGGAGGTGGGATTGGGCGTAGTGGGCAGGAAGACACCGACCACCACTTTTCCGGTCAGGTTTTGCACCTCTCCCAGAGGCTCCGAGGTGACAAAGGCAATGCAATATACGCCCTTTCTGGGGTATTCGATCAGAACAGCCCGCCGGAAAAGAACCTGTTTTCCAGAGAGAAACGCCTGACTGATCTGCTGGATGGCAAGATAGATACGATTCATCAACGGAATCCGACTCAACAGACGATCCCCGGCCCGCAACACTTCACGCCCGGCATAGTTGCGTGCCAGCATTCCTGTAAGGACCACCAGCCCTATCAGCGCAACGAATCCCAAACCGGGAAACGGCCGTCCCCGTACGCGGAGGGGTTCCCACAACGAAAGAAGGCCGTCCAGGATCCCGTCAATCCTGAGGAAAAGGTGCCAGAAAATGAAAATGGTAAACCCCGCCGGGGCAATAACAAGGACTCCCGCCACAAAATCGCGCCGGAACCGCCGCGAGAGGGTCAATGGCTCGTTCTCTTTCTTGTCTTTACGCATGTCGCTCCTGTTAATGGGCAAGGTTTCCGTCGCAATCGGGAATTCCACCGACCATCCCCATGCTTGCTCCCGCGCATGGGGACAAATTCCGTCTTCCGCCTTGTCGGGGTGGGAGGAGAGCTGGGATCCCTGTCATTGGAAAAATTATGGCTTCTTCTTCGAAGGATGCACCTCGAAGATCGTCTCCCCTTCTTTGATCATCCCGTATCGCTCCCGCGCGTGTTTCTCAATGATCTCCACGTCGGTCTCCAAAAGATGCCTCTCCCGTTCCAGGAGGCTGCGCTCCTCTTCCAGGGCCAGGATCTCCCTTTCAAGCGCTCCAATCCATCGATTCAGATGCCAGATCTGAAAAAGACCGTTGTCGCCGCCCACAAAGACGTAGAGTACGCAGGCAAAAAGAATAAAAAGAATCACCCGTTTGATCCTTTTCTTCACCCTGGTCTTCGACCCGGAGCGGAACATTTCGGGGTGTAGGCGGTTCTTTTTCATGACCGAAACTCCGAACCATTGTGGATTACACGGGCCGGGCAAAAAGACCTTCAGCGCCGGAGGGCCAGAATCCATGGGGCGCCTTTGGACCTGCCGCCGTTTCTGGTCGCATGCCTTGGAGCCGCAACGCCCGGGAATCAACTCGAAAAGAGAAAATTATTTGACAACCTGAAGAATCAATCCAAAAAAACCGACCGCCCAGCAGTAATAGGCAAATCGATCCAGCCTGCCCTTTCGAACGATGCCCAACAGCATCCGTATGGCCAGATAACCCGATCCATATGCCGTGGCCGTGCCCACGACCAGGGCCCATCCCTCTGCACTCGAGGGTGGCGCAAGGAAGACATCCTTCAGTTTGAGAACCGTGGCCCCAAAGATTACCGGGAGAGCCAGCAAGAAAGAGAACTCCGCCGCCTGTGCCCGATCCACCTTTCGCCAAAACCCGGTCACAATCGTCGCACCCGATCGGGAAATACCCGGAATGATCGCCAACGCCTGCGCAATGCCGATCAGAACGGCCTCCCCAAAGCCCACTTTCCCACTCGACTCCTTCACATATCGAGTGGAGAAAAGCATCCCGCCGGTGACCACAAGCGCACCCGACACCAGGATCGGACTGGCAAACGCCTGCTCCACGGCTTCCTCGAACAACAACCCGAGACAGCCAGCCGGAATCGATCCGATCCCGATCCACACGGCTAATCTCAGATGCTCATCCTCCCGAAACCTTCGAGCGATTCCCTTCCGGGCAAAAAGCACCCCGATCCCTCCAGACACCCCAACGATCATTTTCTGGATTTGCCCGAAGAACACCGTGAGAATGGCCAGAAACGTCCCGAAGTGCACCATCACCTCAAACGTGATTCCGTCGCCGGATACGCCGAGAAACGTGCGAGCAAGCACCAGATGCCCAGAGCTGCTGACGGGCAGAAATTCTGTCAGTCCCTGAACCAAGCCGAGAAGCATCGCTTCAAATGGAGTCACCGTTCCCCTCCTGAACTTCTCCCAAAAAACGCAGAGCGCACCAAGGGAAGACGCGTTCCCGCCTCCTTTCCCTCACTCCCCCTCCCAGAGAGGCTTTCTGCGGCTTGGGTGAAGAATAGTTAGTTTTTCACTGCGCACGCCGGACCGAAAAACATGGGGCAGCCGCCTGGCTCCTCAAGACTGAAGATGCTTCTGTTCCGGTTATCATTCGAGCCGAGTTTTTCGAATCACCGTATGGTCCTTCGGCTACCCGGGGGTTACTCTCCCCCCTCGTCGGGCCGCTCCACTCGCAGCACGGAATCGATCTTTTCGATCTCGGCCATCAACTCGTATAGCTGATGGAGATCCCGTACCTCCAGTTCAAAGCGCACAATGGAACGGTCGATCTCCACCTTGGATTCGCTGGACCGAATATTGATACGCAACTGTCGAAGCACCTTGGTGATATCGTTGAGCAAATCCCGCCGATCCACCGCATACACGACAATGCGAGCCACATAGATCTGCCCCTGTCCCGAATCCCACTCCACCTTGATGCGGCGATTTTCGTCCGCCAGTACATCGGCGACGTTGGTACAGTCCATCCGATGGACGGAGACGCCCCGTCCCCGCGTCACAAAACCGACAATCTCATCTCCCGGAACCGGCCGGCAACACTCGGCGAAACGGATCATCATGTTATCCATCCCCTGAACGCGCACCGCTCGGATGCCTTTCCGGAGCAGGAGTTTCCTCAGAGGTTTCTGCTTTTCGCCGGAAAGTTCCGCAGTCACTCGGCTGACGGGGATTTCACCGCTTCCGACGGCGGCAAAGAGATGCTCCGCATCGGGCAATTTGTGCTTCTGGACGAGTTCGAGCAAATCCGATTCGCGCGCGCTCAATTTCTTTCCGAGCATCTCGCGCCCCAGGCGCACGCTGTCCCAGAAGGATTCCGCCTTCAGATACCTTTTGATCCGGCTCCTGGCCTTGGAGCTCTTAACGATGTAGAGCCAATCCGGACTGGGCTTCTGATTCGGGGAAGTGAGAATCTCCACCGAATCGCCGCTCTTAAGTGACGTTCCGATGGGCACCATCCGCCCGTTGACTTTCGCTCCAAAACAGTGCAGCCCGATATCGGTATGCACACTGAACGCAAAATCCAATGCGGAGGCGCCTTTCGGGAGCTGCTCGAGATCCCCTTTGGGCGTGAACACGAAGATCTCATCCTGATACAGCTCGATTTTCAGATCCTCCATGAACTCCTCGGGATCTACCGAATCGTGCTGCCGCTCCACAATATCCCGGATCCACACCAGGTGGGAATCCAACTCGTCCGGGCCGGTGCGTCCCTCCTTATAGCGCCAATGCGCTGCAATCCCCACCTCGGAAATCCGGTGCATCTCGGGCGTACGGATCTGAATCTCGATCATCTGGCCCCTCGGCACGATCACCGTGGTATGCAGGGACTGATACCGGTTGGACTTGGGCGTGGCAATGAAGTCCTTGAACCGGTCCGCCACCGGGGTGAACAGTTCATGCACCAATCCCAACACGTGATAGCAATCGCGTACCGTCGGAACGACGATTCGGATCGCCATCAGATCGTAAATGTCCTCGAAGGTCTTGTTCCGACGCCGCATTTTGGTGTAAATGCTGTGAAAATGTTTGGCGCGCCCCGAAATCTCCGCCTCGATCTGATTGGCTTTCAGCTCCTGACCGAGGGGAATCCGGATACGGTCAATCTGCCGTTCGCGCTCCACAATCGTCAGCGCAATCTTTTCCTTTATGTCCCGGTATGCCTCGGGATCGAGCACCTTCAGACTCAGATCCTCCAACTCCAGCTTGACCTGAGCGATCCCAAAACGGTAGGCCAGTGGGGCATAAACATCTCTCGTCTCCAGCGCGATGCGCCGCTGATCCTCCGGAGAGAGGAACTCGATGGTGCGCATATTATCCAGACGATCCGCCAGTTTCACGAGGATCACCCGAATATCCGTCGCCATCGAAAGCAGCATCTTCCGAAAGTATTCCGTCTGCTGCACCTCCCGGCTCTGGAGAGACAATTCACTGATCTTCGTCACCCCATCCACGAGCAGTGCCATCGTCTCACCAAACTCGCTTCGAATCTGACTTAAAGGAACCTGCGTATCCTCCACCACGTCGTGGAGCAGCCCGGCGGCCAGCGTCATGGAATCGAGGTGCAAACCGGCCAGAATCCGGGCCACCTCCAGACTATGATGCACAAATGGAATGCCGGATTTGCGATACTGTCCCCCGTGCGCCAGGGCGCTCAGACGATAGGCCCGCTCAATCCGATCCAGATTGGCGGCCTCGTTGTAGGCCCGGACCTCTTGGAGGAGTTGCTCAAATTCGGCGTCCGCTCGCTCGACTTCCGTCTGTTCCGGAGGGTTGGGACGCATACGACTCACCTTTTATGAGTGGGAGTGGATTGCGTGCAGACCGCTCTTACCGACGCTTGATACGCTTTCATCAAACCTCTCGTCACTGCCCCCGGTTTTCCAGTGCCCACTCTCTGCCCGTCGATCTCTACGATCGGCATCACCTCCGTAAGCGAACTGGTCAAAAAGGCCTCGTCGATCGCCGCCACCTCCTCCGGAAGCATCGCCTGCTCAAAACAGGGGATCAACCGCTCGGAAGCCAGGGCAATCACGGTCTCCCTCGTGATTCCAGGGAGGATCGGACAGCTCGTGGGCGGCGTGTAAAGCGCGCCGCCCCTCACGAAGAACAGGTTGCCCACGCTTGTCTCCACCAGATGCCCCTCCGTATCCCTCATCAGTGCCTCATCCACTCCCGCTTTCCGAGCCTCCATGCGAACCAGGACGCTCTCCAGAAAGCTGAGCGACTTTACGCGGGAGATCGGGGAGTATGAATTCCGCCGGTGCTTTGAGATGATCGTGCGCACGCCTTGTGCAAGTTGTTCCGCTGAAACCGGGGTATGCGATCGCGCCGTCACGATCAGATTGGCCTCCAGGTCCTCCGAAATGTCGAATCCTCCGCCCGTTCCTCGGGTGAGGAAGATCCGAATGGCACCCTCCGAGATCTCGTTTATCGCGATCACCCGTTCCACGGCCTCTGAGAGTTCCATGGCCCAGGCGGATCGCAGAGAAACCGGACACTGGGAGGAAGGGTTGGAACAGCCGCGCAGCAACGTTCCCAAGGAAATCTCCAGCGCCGATGCGGATTCCTCCAGCCGTCTCAGGTGTCGCTCGAGCAGGAAAGCCTTTCCACGATAAACCCGTATCGTCTCAAACAATCCATCTCCATACCGAAAACCGCGATCTTCGATGGAAATGGCTGCCACCGCGTCGGAGATCATTCTTCCATTTAGGTAAACCATCCGAGTTGTGTCCTGATCGCAGAGAAGGAGACGGGGAGAGACCGTGCGCTGATTCTCACACATTGCTCTTTTGGGCGACGGGTTCGGGAACGGATCGTCAAGCACCCCCTTCCAGGAAGTGCGGCAACCGACGATCACGCGGTTCGCCGGGTATCGGGGCCCTTTACCTTCCCGCAACATCGAGCATGCTCGTCTTCTTCCTGAGTGTTCTCAGCGTTAGGTAGATCACCAGACCGATGATGAAGAAGGTCGCCCATGCCCGATCCAGTTGGAGTTTTCCCTCCGAAAACAATGCTCCGGCGATCTTAAGGAAAGTGAAAGAGGCAATGATTCCAAGGAAACCTGTGTATTCTCTCTTGAGCACATTCCTGAAGGAAAAGGAGAGATCCCCTTGTTGCCAATTCTTCAATCTGGGCAGAAATGCAGGGGTCTTCTCAGCCCACTCCAAGAAGGGCGGGCCAAATTCGCTTCGCAAAAATTCCTCCTCTGCAAAAACGATCCGTTCGTAATAGAACCAAAATGCCAAAACCGCTATCAAGAAGTACAACCACGGCTCAGCGAACAGGATTATCCCGAGAGTAACCATGAAATTGCCCAGATACAACGGGTTACGGACCACCGAGTACATCCCTGTCGTATTGAGCGTGCTCGCTTTTTGCGCCCTGGTGTTTCTGCCGGATGTTCCCTTAGGAACATAACCAATAGTAAGGCAGCGGATGCCCAGCCCCAAAAAGGAAAGGACGACACAAAAGACCTCCCAAAAACCATCGGCGACATCTCCCGCCGTTTCTCCCAAGACCTCGGAATTTCCCAAACCAAGAATCAGGAGGGGAAGAAGGAGCAGCGGCAAATAACTCCTCCATCTGAAGAGCCAGCTCCCCTGTTTGCACAATTCCTCTCTCAATGCCATTCGAATCCTCCTGAGCTGTTGCCATCCATTACGCCGGCCGATTCCCGTCCCCATCCTCCAGTCCTCTTACCCTTCATCCTTCCACCAGCGCCACCATCAAAGCCCGCCCCTTATGCAGCGTTTCCTCGTATTCCTCCTCCGGGTCAGAATCGGCCACAATGCCACCACCCACCTGAAAATGCGCCATCCCGTCCTGGACCACGAAGGTGCGAATCGCGATATTCAGGTCCATGTCCCCGGCAAATCCAAGCCAGCCGATGGAGCCCGTATATACCCCCCGCCGGGTGGGTTCCAGTTCGTCTATGATTTCCATCGCGCGGATCTTGGGTGCTCCGGTGATCGACCCTCCGGGAAAGGTCGCCCGCAAAAGATCCATCCGATCCCACTGGAGGGAAAGC
>JAZDJA010000254.1:0-7119 GCA_043804415.1 Candidatus Latescibacterota bacterium
CAGTGCAAGAATCGAAGCTTTCAACGCCACTATCGCACGTATAGTTCGCAGAGCATGCGGCTATCGCGATCTCGAGTATCTTTACCTCAAAATCCGCCAAGAAGGAGTACTACACTGATCAGCCAACTTGCGGGAGAGCCTAAAAACGTGCTGGCCGTTGTGGTGCAGTTTGACGGCGATGTGGATGCAGGAGACGGACTCCACGGCCGGTGGTATGTCCCGCACACGCGGGGGGGACTCTGGTGCCAGTTGGACGGGAGCATCGGCGCGGAGGTTTTTCGCGTAGAAACGGACGAGACCTGGACCACACGGCGCGCCAATGGCTGGCGGGCAGACGTTCCCTACATGAACGATCTCTACTTTCAGGAGGTCTACCGGGCAGGCATCGATCCACCGGACTGGCTGACCGCTGATTTTGACGACCGGGCATGGCCGGGCGCGGTGCGCTTGGGAGCAGCCGATGGGATGGGCACAGACGGCACGCCGCTCCCTTGGGGCAAGCTGGTACCCAGAGATTTTCCATTTCTTACTCGGACGGACCACCTTCCCGCACACGTGCAGGCGGGGGAAGTGGTGGAGCGCATGGGCGGCGGGGATAACCCCAATGCCACGGATCGTCCCTACCCCGACGTGGCGTTGCAGCTGACGCTGGAGCCGGTGACGGGTCTTTCCAAGGCCGTTGTGGAGAACGAGGCCGCGTTGATTCATCCCGGCGAGGATGCGGTTTGCACACTCTCCAATTCCGATCCCTTCGAGTCCGTGGAGTCCTTTGATGGGGTGCATGACGCCACGTTGACCCTGGACTTTGGGCACCTGCGCAATGCCCACTTGATACTCGAGGTAGAAGGACCGGCAGGAGCGTATCTGGACATCGGGTATGGCCCGAATCTGCTCGATGGCCGGGTCAGCCCCTACCGTTCGAGCCGGACCGCATGGGCGGATCGGCTGATCCTGGCCGATGGCCCGCAGCGCTGGCGATCCTTCTTCTGGCGGCAGTTCCGTTTCGTGCAGATTACGCTCAGAAACGCCCAGGGCCCGGTGCGTCTTTCTCGGGTTGCGGCGGAGGGCGTAACCCACACCTGGGAGGGCACCACGCGGTTTTCCTGTTCCGATCCCAAACTGGAGATGTTCTGGCGGGCTGCGGAGCGCACGGTCGAGGTCTGCACGATGGATGTGTTCTCGGACACCTTTGCGCGCGAGGGCCGGCAATACACCAACGACGTGGCCCAGATGCTTGCGGCCAGCGTGGCTCTTCACGGGGATGCGCCCTTTTACCGCCGGTACCTGCGGCAGTTCAAATTGTCCCAATTTGAAAATGGTCTGTTTATGGATGCCTGTCCGGGGAAAGGGCATTTCAGCCAGATCTCGCCTGACGCCGGTTTCCTGCACGTGGATGCGATCTGGAACCACTACGCCCGCTTTGGCCAGCGGGATCTCCTGGAGGAACATTGGGAATCCGTCAGGCGCCATCTGGCTTTCTGGGGCGCGTTGACCAACCAGCGCGGGTTGTTGGCGGTCGAGGACACGCGTAAGGCCCTCGATACCGGTTTCTGGTGGCCCTGGATCGATTGGGCGCCCGTGGACCGGCAGGGGGAGCAGCTTCCGCTCAATGCCCGGTATCTGTCCAATCTGCGGGCAACCGCCGCGATGGGGCGTCTGCTGGGGGATGACGAGGGCGCAGCAGCGTATCAGGAGCGCGCCGACCGGATTGCCGGGGTGCTCCAGGAAGAATTCTGGGATGAGCGCCGGGGTCTGTTTGTGGATGCGCTCCTCGCGGGCCGGCAGGGGACGATCACCAGCGAGCACAGCCAGGGGTTGATGCTTCAACTTGGGCTGGCCACCCGGGCGCAGGCCGATCGGTTGACCTCGATGTGGCAGCAATCGCCGCAGGATCTGGTGGAAGCCAACATCCTGTTTGTCTCCTATGTGCTCGAGGGGCTCATGCGTTATGGGTACGCCGGCCTCGCCATGAAACTGTTGGATCGTCTGCGGCGGCACCTGCGCTTGGGACAGGAGACCTTTGGCGAGGTCTGGACCATGAAGGCCAGCCAATCCGAAGAAGGGTGGCGCACGATGGACAGCCGGGCCGTGGCCCACGGCGCGGCTTCGTGGCCCGCCACCTTCCTGCTGGAGCACATCGTTGGACTGCAGCCCCGCTGGGGAAGTCTGGAGGCTCTGCGGCTGGCGCCGCTTCCGGTGGTGGATCGCGTTCAGGTCACATGGTCCGGGATCGAGCTGCAGTGGGAGGAGGCCGGCGGAGGGTGGCAGTTGGCTGCGCGCTTCCCGGAGAAAACGCGGGTGGAGTTTGTGCTCCCCTTTCCGCTCTCTGAGGTAAGGTCGCTACGGGTGAATGGACAGGAGCGTCCCGTCCAGGCGACCTGGCGCATGGATCCGCAGAAGGAACTGGATGTTCGGATCGAACGGGCTGCGATCCGTTTATAGGTAGTTGGGCAAGATTTACTTCACAAACGCCCATTGCGGATTACGCGGATGGAGGCCAGTCGAAAGCCGCTTCTGAGTAGCTATGCGAAATCTGCACGCTAATGAAAAAAGAAGGCGAGACAAAATGTCAAATGAATATCTATCCATCAGAAATATGAGAGTCGAAGACGCTACTGATCTGCAGAAGAACTGCTTTGTCAGAAATACTCCCGACGAAATGAAAGACTGGAGCGTTCAAACACTGTCGGATCCAGACAACAAACTCCAACTGGTAGCGGATTACAATGGAGAGGTAATTGGCTCTGCAACGTTGATTCGAGAACAACACCCGCTGAGTCGGCACATCGGGTCCGTCTGTGCCGTTGTGGTTAGTTACCATCATCAACGGAAAGGCATAGCGCGAGCGCTAATCAAAGAGCTTGAGAGAGCGGCACCCGGTATGGGCATCACAATTCTAACGATTGGCTGTCGCGCAGGAGAAGCGTCCGAAACGGTATATCGAAAACTCGGATTCATAGAGTACTCGAGGCTACCCAATGGAATTGTCGAACCGGGGGATGGTGGTAAAACGTACGATTCCGTGGAGTTATACAGGAGTGTTCTTGAGAGAAAAGCATGAAATCTTGGCATGCAGACTTCGCATAACAGAGAGTTGATGCGGGGAAATTGCCATTCTCCTGGTTCCCCGGTTTCCTGATGAACCTGAACATGGTTTTTTCCAAGGAGTTACCAATGCCTATGGACGAGGAGGAACACGAAAGATGAAACCCATCTGCACCATCGAGCGCCGCCTGTATATCCCTTCCCCCGCGCCCTGTATGGCAACCACCGCATCCATGCAGTATATCGGCGAGGGACTCACGCGGGAAGAGATTCGGGGGAACGTCTCGTCGAGTGACTGGGAAAATATGGTGCGCAGACGCACTTCAAAGGACAATGGCCGGAATTGGTCCGATTGGGAGGAGGTTTACAGGGAGGCGCCCGAACAAGGCGGGTTTACGCAATCCGGAGGGCCTTCCGAGGGGGGCAGCGGGCCGTATGATCCGGTATCGGGCATGCTGATCAAGAACGTGTTCCAGCGGATTATCGAGGGGGATCCCAAAGAGGCTATGCACGTGCTCTGGCAGGGAAGGCGGCTTTTCAGCGATCATGGGTTCTACCAGTTGTCCGCAGACAACGGAAATACCTGGGGGCCGGGCCATCTGCTCAAATACGAGGAGGGGCCGGATTTCGATCCGGAGGACTGGGGAAATCCTGCGTACTACAGAAGTAACGAGATGTATATCGGAGACAACCTGGTGCTCTCAAACGGAACGGTCGTCATCAGTGCCACCATTCCGGTCCCATACCGCGATGCGGAGGATGAAAGGACGCCGATCGCTTTTCCGAGCAATTACAGGGAAGGCTGCGTGGCCGGCGCGTGTTGTTTTGTGGGGCGCTGGGATCCCGACCAAAAGGATTACAGCTGGGAAATCTCAAACCGCCTCTTTCTGCCCCGCCATATCTCCAACCGCGGCCTGGTGGAATTGAACCTCAATGAACTGGCAAACGGGGATCTCCTCCTCATCATGCGCGGATCGAACAGGCTCCTGGATCCGATCGCGTGCCCCGGAAGAAAATGGATATCCCGCTCCAGGGACGGGGGCATGACATGGAGCCCGGTCACCGACCTCAAGTACGATACGGGCGAGTCCCTCTATTCGCCTGCGTCCATCTGCAAAACGCTCCGATCGAACAAAACGGGAAAGCTCTATTGTTTCTTGAACATCTCCGACACCCCTCCGGAGGGAAACGAACCGAGGTATCCGGTTCAGGTGGCAGAGATAGACGAGGATAAGGGCGCGCTCATCAAAGATACGGTAACCGTGATTGACGACCGGGATCCCGAGGAGGATTCCGAGCATCTGTCGCTCTCCAACTTTGGGGTGCTGGAGGACCGCGAAACCCACACCGTGGAGTTTACGATGACCCATTTGGGCGCCAAAGGTGCGGAGCCCGATATCTGGACGGCCGATACCTATCAGTATTTGATCGACTTTATCTGAAAAGGGCCCAGTTCTTCCGTGCAAGAAAGCGCACGGTTGGGTCACTGAAGTCGAAATCACGCCCCGGACCGGGACGTTTGCGTCGCGGGGGGCTTTCAGGTCCGATCTGTACAGAATCCATCCCCTTAACCAGAAGGAGCCATTTCTATGCCTCGCATCTTTTTTCCGCACCTCCCTTCGATGATGTTCCGGGTGGGACTCTGCATGTTTTTCGTGTTCGGATGCGGCCCTGTCGCGCTGGCCGCAGGCGCTTCTGAGGGCGAGGAAATATTCCCCACGGATCTGGAATTTGTGCAGGACTTGGTTTCGGATGCCTTTCGGGAGATCATCGCCGAGATGCCGCTGGAGAAAACGGCGCTCGTTTCAGTCACAAGTGTGCTTTCTCAGAAAAACGACTGGATCGTCCGCGATGCGCTCGTAAAGACGCTTTTGGAGGGCGACTATGCACTTGTGCATGCCAGTCCGGATTCCCTGCCCGATGCGCAAGGGACGGCCTTCCACACGCTCTCGTTCCGGCTTTCCGCGCTCCGTCTGGAATGCGAAACCAGCGGGAGCTGGGTCTTCGGGCATCGAAAGACGATGCGTCGCGGCATGGCGGATTTTGCCCTGCGTTTGACAGATAGTCGGGATGGCGCCGTGATCTGGGCCAAACAGGTGACCGGTCAGCGGGAGGACGTGGTGCCAGCCAACAAAAGCCGGTCGCTGGAGGTTCCGGACGCTCTGGCGCGTCAGGAGATCAAGAACGAGAGCCACTGGCTGGAAGGAATCGTTGTGGCGGGTATCGTCGCAAGTTTGGTGTATCTGTCGCTTTAGAGGAAGCAGGACACGGGACACTGCGGATGGGCACGGATTCCTCTTTTCTTTGTGCTCCGAGTACCTCCGTGTTTCTCCCTGTCTTGGAAAGGGGGCATGCTATGAATCCCCGAATCTTTCGGGAGTATGACGTCCGTGGTGTCGTGGACGAGGATCTGACGGATGAGGTGGTGGAGAATCTGGGATGGGCCTACGGCAGCCTGATTCGGGACGAGGGAGGGCATCAGGTGGTGGTGGGGCGGGATGTTCGTCTGAGCTCTCCGCGGCTCTTAAAGGCGCTCTGTAAAGGCATCCTGAAAAGCGGCTGCGATGTGACCGATGTGGGAGAGGTGCCCACGCCTGTGCTCTATTTTTCCATCCTCCGTCTTGAGATGGATGGCGGGGTGATGATCACCGGAAGCCACAATCCGCTGGAATATAACGGCTTCAAATTATGTCTGGGTATCGCTTCGATTTATGGCGAGGGGATCCAGCGATTGCGGGCGCGAATCGAAAAGGGCGACTTTGTTCGGGGGAGCGGCTCGATGACCCACAAGGACACACTGCCCTCGTATATGGAAGCCCTCACTGAGCGCATTGTGCTTTCTCGCGGGCTCAAGGTCGTGCTGGATGCGGGCAACGGCGGCGCCAGCCGGATCGCACCGGAGCTTTTTCGAAGGCTGGGTTGCGAGGTGATTCCACTCTATTGCGAAATTGACGGACGTTTTCCCAATCATCTGCCGGATCCGACCGTCCCAAAATTTCTGGTGGATCTGCAGCGCAAAGTGCTCGAGACCGGTGCGGACGTGGGCATCGGATACGACGGAGATGCGGATCGGATCGGGGTCATCGACGACGAGGGAAAAATCCTTTACGGAGATCGGCTGCTTGCGCTCTATGCCCGGGATGTGCTTTCCCGAAAACCCGGAAGTCCGATCATCTTCGACGTAAAATGCTCCCAGGCTTTGGTGGAGGATATCGAGGCACACGGGGGACGCCCTTTGATGGGACGCACCGGGCATTCGCTGATCAAGGCGCGCATGAAGGCGGAGGCGGCGCCCCTGGCTGGGGAGATGTCGGGTCACATGTTTTTCGCGGATGAGTATTTTGGATACGATGATGCGCTTTATGCCTCGGCCCGTCTGGCGCGGATTCTGGCCGATTCCCCGGAGAAACTATCCCGAATCGCAGCCGGGTTACCTCAATACGTGGCCACGCCCGAGATCCGGATTGTGTGTTCGGACGAGGAAAAGTTTGGTGTAGTGGAAGCGATCACCGAGCATTTCCGGGCACGATACGAGGTGTTGGATGTGGACGGCGTACGCGTGCTTTTCGGAGATGGATGGGGACTGGTTCGGGCATCCAATACGCAGCCCGTCTTGGTGCTTCGGTTCGAGGCGAGCACGCAGAAGCGGCTTGAGGAGATTGCCCGTACGATTCTTGAGGAACTGAAGCGCCATCCCGCTGTTTCCGGGATAGCGGACGTGCTCCGGTCGGTGATGGAGGGGGCCTAGAAAAGCGGGGAGGCGCGATAGGGAGCTTAGCTCTTCTTGCTCGATGGCATGATTTGCGGAGGAAGTGAATATTGGGGAGCGGGCTCGTATATGCCGCGGATAATCGGTTGATGCGAGCCGGTTAATCCGGCAATACGAGGAGGACCACGCGCGATTGCGCCCATCCCTGACTCTAAAGGCAGCATAGCGACCTGATCTGCCTGTATTGAAAGCCCCTCGCTCTATATGGGAGGAAAATGTCATATGCTTGAGGAAAAGCTTTTTGAACATCTCACGTCCTTTCATACAGCTCCCTTTCTGTTCGTTGGCTCTGGGATATCCAGAAG
>JAZDJA010000255.1:0-8107 GCA_043804415.1 Candidatus Latescibacterota bacterium
TGGCCGGAGCAGCCGGGATTGGAAAGACCCGGCTGGCCAGCGAACTGCAGCACTATGCCCAAAGAAAGGGAGCTCTTGCCCTGACCGGCACCTGTTTGTCCCGGGAAGGGATCGTGCCCTATCTGTCCTTCGTTGAGGCGATCGGGCAATATTTTGAGGCCACCCGAGCGCCGGGATCAGAAGGGAAACGGGAGGAGGTCAAACGGTTCATTCAGGAGGAGGCTCCTGAGCTGATGGAGATCGTCCAGCGTTTTGGGACCTCCATCGGATTTGACAAGGAGCGGATCCCACTCCCAAGCCCCAATGTGAGCAGCCAAACGGCAAAGGCCCGACTATTCGAAGCCCTGTCGCAGCTCCTGATATTGATCTCAACGGGGAGGTCACTGGTCCTGTTGATCGATGATCTTCAATGGGCAGACAGCGCCTCCCTGGAGCTTTTGCACTACGTGGCCAGAAGCACAGCCAACCATCGACTGATGATCATGGCCACCTATCGGCCGGAGGATCTGATCCCCTCGGGGGAGGAGAAAGTCCATCCTTTGGTGGATACCATGCAGCGCATGAGTCGGGAGGGACTCTTTGGGAAGGTGACGTTGGAAGGCCTTTCAAGCCGCGACCTCTCCAGGATGATCGAATCGCTTTTCAGGCGGACGGCCTTCTCAGACGATTTTCTGCGATCGCTTTACCAGGAGACCGAGGGGAACCCGTTTTTCATCCTCGAGGTCCTAAAGCTGTTGCGGGATGAGGAGGTCCTTTTCGAAAGCGATGGGGTGTGGTATACCCAAAGAGAAATCACCAAGGAGGACATCCCCGAAAGAATCTACGATGTGATCGTTCGGCGTATCGAACGACTGGAGGACGACCAACGAGAGCTGCTCGAACTGGCAGCGGTCGAAGGCGAACGGTTTACCTCAGCCGTGTTAGCCCATGTCCTGGATCTCCCAAGAATGCAGGTTCTCAAGACGATCCAACGCCTGGAGAGAGGATATCAGATCATCCAGTCCGAGGGCGACCGGTATGCATTCAATCACACGAAGATCAGAGAGATTCTCTACGCGGAAATACCGGCCGAACTGCGAAAGGTCTATCATTTGGCAGTGGGCGAGTATCTGGAGGAGGCGCATAGAGAGAACCCCGGCGCCATCCTCGGACAGCTTGCCGATCACTTCCATGGCGGCGAGGATTTCGACCGGGCATTTCCCTACCTCGTCCAGGCGGGAGATCACGCCAGCCGATTGTTTGCCTCCAAGGAATCGTGCCGCTATTATGAGCAGGCCTTGGATTTCCTGGGCAAAGCCGATCGGATAGCGGATAAAAGAACCCCTCGGAGAGAACTGCTGCAAAAACTCGGAAGCTCCTACGAGATTTTGGGCGATTTGGACAGGGCGTTGGCGAGCTACCAGGACTGTGCCCAACTGAGCGAAGAACTGGACGATCTGGAATCGAAAGCAGGATCGCTCAGGAGGATCGGCAGGATCAGCTCGAGGCGGAACGATTGGGAGGCCGCCATGCGCTATCTGAAGACCAGTCAAACGCAATATGAGGAGATGGGGGATGAACAAGGGATTGCCCAGGTCCTCACCGATATCGGGACGGTTTTCGCCGAAAAGGGCGAATATGAAAGCGCTGAGGAGCACTTCCAAAGGGCCTTGACGGTCGCCCATCGGGCTGATTTCGATGAGCTTATGGCCACGCTTTACACGAATCTGGGTATTTTGCATAATATCAAGGGGGAGTCGGATGAGGCCAACTCTTATTGCCGAAAATCGATGGCCCTATATGAGCGGATGGGTGATTTACAGGGACTTGCCCGAGTGTATCATAACCTGGCCATGATTTACAGTGACCAGAAGGATTGGTCCCATTCCGAACAGTTTTTCAAAAGCTCTCTGGAGCTATCCAAGAAAATAAGAGACAGGGGGCTTACCGCACTGATTCATCTCAATCGGGCGGAGGTATACCTCAATAGGCTTGAGCCAAAAGAAGCAAAGGAGTGCTGCGTTAGAGCACTGGAGACATTCAGGAAGCTCGGCGACCGATTGGGAACCGCGGATGCTTTGAAAATGCTGGGGATAGCCAGCAAGCTCTATGGGGATTGGGAGAGCGCGGAGTGTTATTTCAAAGACAGCATTTCGCTCAACGAGGAACTGGGAAGTCCGCTCGGACTGGCCGAGGCCTATGGAGAATATGGGGCGATGTTGAAAGATCAGGCACAACTGGATCGGGCGCTCCTCGCGTTTGAGGAGTCCCGATCCCTTTTTGAGCAGATTGGTTCTACCGAGAATTTGAAAAGAACGGCGGAAGTTATCCTCCAAATACAGGAACTGGAACGAGAAAACGCGTGTGTCGCGGTTTAGGATTTCGGGCGTGAGCATCCAACAGAGCAACTTTGAATCCTTCCGAAAACCTCGCTCGGGCGTTCTTTGCGGAATTCGGAATCTTGAAAGGGGGGCCGTTGATGGGTAGGAGACCGACAGGACCCTTGGCTGAAAATGCAGGTGGCGGGACGAGGAATCCGTTGCGCGTTGCAGAGAGTGAGTTTCTCCTCGAAGAACTCGAGCTTGCCTATTGCCAATTGGAACGACTGCTTGTGGAATCCAAGAAGGAAACGGATGTAACCTATCAGGAATTGCAGGATAAGAACAGACGGCTGGAGAGACAACTGGGCGCGCTGCAGAAAGCCCATCTGGAGCTGAAGGAGTCCCAGAACCTGCTGGTTCACTCCAACAGATTGGCCGCCATGGGACAACTCGCGGCCAGCGTGGTGCACGAGATCAGGAATCCCCTGACGGTCATCTCTTTGAGCATCCAACTGATACTGGCAAAGCGGACAAGCGGCGATTGGGAGCTGAAGAAGCTCAATGGCATCCTGAATCAAAGCAAGCGCCTGGAGGAACTGGTGAACAACATGCTTTCCCTGTCGCGAAAACATGTGGCCCAGATCTCGACCACCAACATCAACACCGTGCTTGAAGAATTGCTGTCGTTTCTGGAAAAGGTCAAGGCGAAGGATATCCAAGTCAAGACCTTGTTGGATGAGAAGCTCCCCCTGATAGACACGGACGCCAATCAGATGCAGCAGGTCTTCATGAACCTGGTGATGAACGCCTTTGACGCAATGCCCCAGGGAGGGCTGGTGACCATCGCCACGAAGCTGGTGGAGGGCGCGGCGATATTCGATGGAGAAATCCACTCTCCCGGTCCGATGGGTAATGGAGTCAACTATGCGCTTCCTCTGGATCGCTGGAGGGCTTTCTCGGAGGAGGTGGCTGAGTATGTTTGCGTCGAGATCTCCGATAACGGAGGCGGTATCCCCAAGGAGAAACTCGAGAACATTTTTGACCCCTTCTTCACCACGAAGGGCGAAGGCAAGGGCACGGGATTGGGACTCGCCATCTGTCGGGACATCGTCGAGAATCACGAGGGGAACATCGCAGTGATATCCCGTCCGAAAGCCGGATCCACATTCTGTGTCTTTCTTCCGGTCAAATCCAATCCTGAAAGATGAAAAGCGCCCAGTTGGGATCCGGCGCAAAAGACAGGGGAAAGGGAATCCCCCAGAGGAACGCTATGCCAACATGTCCAAGATGCGGTACTCCATGCGAGCCGGAGGAGAAATATTGCGGCAAGTGTGGACAGAAGTTGCTCTCTGCCCTGAGTAAGGGGAAAGAGACGCTCCAGGCGCTTGATGTTTCAGAGGTAAGGTACAAGCTCGGGCTGATCTATTACAGGAGGGGAGATCTGTCGGAGGCGATCGAGATCTGGAAGCGGGTATTGGAGGACAATCCTGAAAACCTGGCCGTCAAGCTCCTGGTGGAGAAGGCTCAGGAGGAAGAGAAAGCCGAAAGGGACTCGCCATGATTGTCTGTTTGAGCTGTGGCCATCCCAACAGAAACGATCATCTTTTCTGTACGGAGTGTGGGAGGGAGCTCTCCGAAAGAGCACCCGTGTCTGCCGAACTGGTGGCGATGTACCCTTCGGAGAAGGGCACGCCGTTTCTGCTCTCTTCCGCCAACGTGTATATCGGGAGGATGGCATTCAACGACATCGTTATCGAGGATGACCGGGTTTCCGGTCAGCATGCGGAGCTTTCCTTTGAGGAAGGACAGTTTTGGATAGAGGATCTGGGGAGCACCAACGGCACCTATGTCAATGGAGAGCGGATCACCAGAAAGAGCCCGTTGAAGAACGAGGATTTGATCAAGATAGGAGTGGCCATCTACAAAATAAGGGAATGCTAGCGTGGGCTGTTCGCTTTGCGGGACTCTCAACAATTCGACTCTTAAGGTTGTGACCCTTGCCAGAAAACGCTTGGCAGGCTGACTGTTTGGCCCATGCTGGTGGTTAGTTTCTGCATCACATGACGGTACACGAGGCTTGCAGGTGAAAGCTTCGTTTCATAGCCCTTTTCAATAAAAAGCCCTCGGGGAAAATCCGAGGGCTCTCTGTTTTGCCCCGCTTCGCCCCGTCGGCTCGGCCGTCTCTCACGTTGTTGATCCTGCTATTGCCGTCTGGAAGCGAGGACTTTGCGTTAGAATTTCAACGAAAAGACCGTTTCCACATCCGGTTTGGACTGGACGCCGATAGTTCCCCGGTGAAGCCGCATGATCTGCCGGGATACGCTCAGACCGATTCCTGAGCCGTCCCGCTTGGTGGTGAAAAAGGGGATAAAGACCTTGTCCAGCGCCTCCTCGATAATTCCCGGGCCGTTGTCCGTCACCTCGATGAGGAGGTGGCCTCGCCCATCCATTCGGGCGGCCAATTCGATTCGAGTATCCGCCCGATCCTGCGCCGCCTGCATGGCATTCAGGAGCAGATTGATGAGTACCTGTTCGATCAATTCGGGATCTGCGGTCAGTTCGAGACTCTTCGGAGCCACCTTCGCAGAGAACCGGATGGTTTGCTCCGCCATCTGGACGCGCATGAGTTGTTCCACGCGTTCGAAAAGCTCCGAAACGGAGAAAATTCGGAAACGGGGTTTCGGAATGCGGGAGAGATTTCTATACGTCTCCACAAAATGCAGCAAGCCCTCGCTACGCTTCCCGATCGCCTGAAGCGCACTGCGGATGTCTTCCTTCGTTTCATCATCGATCTTTTCGCCCGAACTCCGACGGCCCAGAGATTGCATGACCAGATCATTCACGGTGGCACTTAGGGAGGCGATGGGCGTGACGGAGTTCATGATCTCGTGCGTGAGCACCCGGATCAGGTTTTGCCACGCCTCCATCTCCTTTTCTTCCAGCTCGTGCTGGATGTTCTGGATGGAGACGAGGGTCCGTTTTTCCTCCCGTAACCGAAACGCCGTCGCAGAGATTGCCAACTGCAACGATTCGTTAGGCTCCTCGATCTTGACCAGCGCTTTTTCCCCCGGTTTCAGCCGAAACAGCGTGTCCACAAGCGGTTTGCTGAACGATTCCAGCGTGGTGATATTTTTCAATTGCGGCGCTTTCAACAATCGTCTTGCTACGGCATTCATCAACGCCACCTCGCCATCCGGTCCAAAGACCAGCAACCCGATTCCGACGTGCTGGATCACAGTTTGCAGATAGCGGTATTGCTCCTCCTTCTCGGCACGCGCTTGCCGGAAGGCATCCGTTACTTCCGCAAATGCCTTATGGAGCGAATCGAACGATGAGCCCAGCCCTCCGCCTGTGAACGTCTGGGAAAAATCCGAATGCCGGATGGACTGCAGAAAACGGGTCAGTTGCCGATTCGTCTGCTCCACATAGCGCACCAGCGCATAGAGTTGATAGAGGGCGATGCTCCCCACGATCAGGCTGGTTGCGTACCAAGTGGTCCGGAAGAGCAGGTGGGAAAGAATTGTGATCGTGGCTCCAAGGAGAACAACGTGCTCGATGCATTGTATTCTGAAATGCCTATAGCTCATATTTCTCCATCCTGCGGTAGAGAGATGTGCGCGTGAGGCCCAATTCCTTCGCGGCCTGACTGACATTCCCTCTGTGTTTCCCGATCGCCTTCTGGATCACCATTTTCTCCACTTCTTCGAGATGGTATCGCTCAAAGACCAAACCCGCTTCTTTGGCTGGCGGGGCAGCAAAGAAAAAGTCGGAAGGCTCAAACACCGGAGCGTCGCTCATGATCACCGCGCGCTCTATGGCGTGCCGCAGTTCGCGGACGTTGCCGGGCCAATGATATTTTACCAACTTGCGGGACGCAGCAGGATGGATGCGCTTCGGCGGCTTTCCGTATTTCCTGCCATACGTTTCGAGAAAATGATCCACCAATAAAGGAATATCCTCGTGTCGTTCACGCAACGGAGGGAGAGGAATCGTCACGGTGTTCATCCGGTATAGGAGATCCTGGCGGAAGGTTTCCTGCGCCGCTATTTCGTGAATCGGACGATTGGTCGCGCAAATCAGACGGATGTCCACCGGGCGCGGTTTGTTGGAACCTAGCCGGGTGACCTGACGGTTCTCCAACACCGTGAGCAGCTTGGCCTGGAGCGGAAGGGAAAGATTGCCGATTTCATCGAGGAACAGCGTGCCTCCCGAAGCGATCTCAAAGCGTCCCGCGCGGTCTTCCTTCGCGTCGGTGAATGCGCCTTTCACGTGGCCAAACAGCTCGCTCTCAAACAGCGTCTCCGTCAACGCACCCATATCCACGCTGATGAACACCTCATTGGCGCGATTGGACTGGCGGTGCAGCGCGCGCGCCGCCAACTCCTTCCCCGTACCGTTCTCTCCAAGGATCAACACGTTGGCGTCCGTTTTGGCGACTTTTCCGATGGCAGTGAATACCTCCTGCATGGCCGGGCACACGCCGATGAAATCCTGAAAATGCTGATCCAGGTCCGCGCTCAGCTGCTTTTGCCGCAAGCGGAGATGATTTACCTCCCTCCGCGATTGCCGCAGATGCAGCGCGGAGGACAACGTGGCCAGCAACTTCTCGTTCTGCCAGGGTTTGAGCACGAAATCGGTGGCTCCTTCCTTGATGGCCCGAACCGCCATTTCCACATCGCCGTACGCGGTGATCAACACCACCACCGCGGAGGGATCGCTTTCGAGAATCCGGCCCAGCCAGTGGAAGCCCTCGTGCCCGCCGGTGGCGTCCTTCGTGAAATTCATGTCCAACAGAATGACGTCGTAGCTTTCGTTTTTAAGCAGGGATGGAATGCGTTCCGGATTCTTCTCCGTATGCACCAGCGACCCATGTTGCTTGAGCAACAAGCGGGCCGCAAGAAGCACGTCTTGGTCGTCGTCAACCACGAGGATCTTGCCGAAGTTTTGGCTCATGGGGAATCTCCTGGTGCAGCTTCTTGAGCCCTGCCAACGATGTCCGTCCAGCCGTGCGATAAACCGCACGGTTCGGTAAGGAAAGCTGGAGTTTGAGCGTCGAACCGGGGCGTTTAGGTCACGGTGGGGAGGCTCAAGGGAACAAAGAACGATCAACAACCTCCAGCAAGGTGTCAACCTTCGGGAGGGGTACGAAGTTCTTAGTTTAACAAGGAACCGCACTATTGTCAAGCGGAAAGTAGCGCCTGTCATCAGATCCAGATGAACTGTCCGCTGACGGACACCATCTGTATCACTATCGGACACTTTTCAAAGCCCCTCTCCGAGCCATTTCTTCCTAAGCTCTTGCGGCACCGGTGAGACGAATTACTGGCACAGTTCTTGCGTATAACAAAAGCAGAACCCATAGCCTGCCCTGTTTTCCGGTTCACGGTACAGGATTCAGGAGTTACGCTTCACGTTTCACGTTTTACGTTTCACGTTTCACGCATCCCGTTTCCCTCCGCGCTCTCCGCGCGCTCAGCGGTAAAGCCTTCCTGTGAAGTTTCCACAAAACCTCCGAGGTGAACCATGGATCGTCCCATAGAAAAAAAGAAATGGCCTCCTAAGAAGATCGCGCTCTTTTCCCTCATCGGGATCGTTCTCGCGGTGGCGCTGTATAGTCTTCTCTTCAGAGACAGCCGCTCCAGGCTCAACGTGGATCCCGAAAGGATCACCATTGCCACCGTAGACAGAGGCGCGTTTCAGGAGTTCATTCCCGTGACCGGCAACGTGCTCCCGATCAAGACCATCTTTCTGGATGCCATGGAAGGCGGACGGGTGGAGAAAATATATCTTGACGCCGGAACGCTGGT
>JAZDJA010000256.1:0-16335 GCA_043804415.1 Candidatus Latescibacterota bacterium
AAGAAGCGTCCTTCCTGCGTCATCTGTTTCCTTTAATTTCGTACGGGCCTCAGCCTCCAGTACCAAAAAAAGGAGCGCCCGATATCGCATCGAGCGCTCCTGGAGGATCTTGGATGGTATCCAATCTCAGAAGGGACGCCAACTGGGATGTCGGTTTTGATGCGCGTCGTTGGTGAGGTTGACGCGGTTTCTTCCTGTCCGGTCCGTCAAATAGATATCGTAGTTTCTGCCCTTGCCGCCGGCAAAAGCAAAACCCAGATCGTCGGGAGACCAGACCGGCTCCCATTCGTAAAAATCGTCGGTGAGCGTCAGTCGCGTCTGGAGCGCCCCATCGGGTTTCATGATGAAGATTTCTTCGGCGCCATCGCGGCTGGAAGAGAAGAGCAGGAAGCGTCCGTCGTGCGACCATGCGGGATTGAGATCATATTCCATCACATCGGTCAGGCGCACCACATTTCCCGATCCATCGGCATTCATAAGGAAAAGGTCGTCGTTGCCCTTCCGTTCGTTGCAATACCGGTCGCTGACAAAGGCGATCTTCGTGCCATCAGGCGACCAGGACGGGGATCGATCGGAAGCCTTGCCGTCGGAGATCAGAACCGGATTGGATCCATCGGCATTCATGACAAAGAGCTGATCGGTGCCGGTGCGCTGGCTGGAGAAGCAGATCTTTGTGCCATCCGGCGACCAGACCGGGGTGCGATTGGAGGTATCATCCTTGGTCAATCGGATCTGATTGGAACCGTCGGCATCCATCACGTAGATCTCCCGATTGGTGATGCCGTCCCGATCGGTGACAAAGGCGATTTTCGTGCCGTCCGGTGACCAGACCGGTTCGGTGTCCGATCCTTCTGTGCGGGTGAGGTTTTTCAGGCCGGATCCATCGGCCCCGATGGTATAGATCTCCCAGTTCCGGGCGCCGTCCCGGTCACTGGAAAAGACAATCGTGCCCTGGGCTGTCATGGGTTTGTCGGTCGGCACTTCAAAGGACAGTGTGTAGGTTTTGATCCCCTTGAGGGGCTTTGAGCCCACCGTGAGGCGTTTTTGTTCCAGATAGGTGTTGGTGACCACGGTCGCCTCATAGTCGCACATCTCGGCTTCCGGGAAGGCCTGGCCTTCTGTGACCAGTGCATTGAAGTTCGTCATGATCTTACTTGAGACCGCCAGGCGTACCGGCTGGTCCTTGATCCCTGTAAGTTTTACCGTTACTTCGTTCTTGCCACAGCCCGACCACAGACTCAATGACAAAATGCCCGCCAAAACGAGTCCCACTTTCCGCTCCTGCACCATCCTCCTCCTTTGTTGAAAGGCTACCATCCCGTTACAGATACAGAGCGTGCCGAAAGGTTTCCTCCCCCGGGGTGCGCTGTGCCTCCGTGGCTTCGTTGATGTTGCGGTTCAGTTTTCGATGCGTTTGCTCTTCCGGGGTGCTCCTGCGCGGGAGAGCCACACCCCAATGCAAGCAACCGCGGATTATACGGATGAGGCGGATTCAGACGAAAAGGCCCTGAAAATCGAGAGACGGCTGCGGGGACCGCGATACAGAAGATTCAGCCAAGCCATCTGGAGGGCTGTGCTGAGGTCCGTAAAGGTAGCATGTCGGAGCCGCATTGTCAAGCACATTTTGGGTTTCGGGGGGTCTGAGAAGGGGCCTTGTGGAAGCAGTTTTTCCCGCGACCGTTTGGGTGAGATGGCGAATTTGGGGCGCTCTCAGAGGCAACCTCCTGGCCCGGTCCCGCTTCCTGCGGCTGGGGTCCACCGGTCAGCCCGGGGCGTTGACTCTTTCCAACAGCGCGGTCATATATCCGATGGCATACGCCCGTCCCCGATGGTCCCAGTCCGTGTCCGCAACCATATGAGGCACGTGATCGGGGATCATGAGCCCGTCAAACCCCACTTCCTTCAAGGTCTTCATCACCTCGAACATGTCGCACTGGCCTTCGTCTATAAAGCATTCCCTAAAATTCTCGGGCGTTCCCAGCACATCCCGGAAGTGGACGTAGACGATTTGACCGCGCCTCCCGAAATAGCGGATCGGCTCGATGGTGTCCTGGCCCATCTCGGACCAGCAGCCGTGACAGAAATCCAGGCCGCTCATCGGGCTGTCACCGATCTCCATGGCGCGCTTGAACCCTTCGAAGTTTCGAAACAGGCGCGGCATTCCGCCCAATACAGGCACGGGGGGATCATCGGGGTGCAGGGCCAGCCTTACGCCGGCCTCCTCCGCCACCGGCAGAATCGCCTTCATATAGTAGGTGTAGTTTGCCCACAGCTCCTCCTCGGTATACTCCCGCCCGTGTGTAAGCGGTGCACGTTTGGCCAGTTCCATGTCAAAGCTCGTGCCCGTTGCGCCGCCTCTGCCGGGCGTGGAGCGCGAGGTCCGCCACACGCTGTTGGGCATCCAGTGGTATCCAAGGATGAAGACGCCGGCCCGCCCCATATTTCCGATCGTGGCGGCCATGTGCGCGATCTGCTCGTCCCTCCCTGGAAGCCCGAGCATCACTTTGTCGTAGAACGAGACCGGGACGTTCTCGATGGCGTAAAGTCGGAGGCCGGCGTCCTCGCACTGCATGCGAAGGAACAGCAGATCGCCAAACTCCCAGTGCGTATCCCCGGGCAAAATAGGGGTGTTGAACACCAAGTCGTCCACTCCAAGTTGTTTGATGAACCGCAATCGCTCGTCGGTCACCTGGTCGAACTGTCCCAGGCCCAGTCTCATCGGAAGCTGCATAGGGGTTTCCTTCCTGTAAGGCGGGTGATCTCTCCTGTCCCTTTCTGATCCCGCACAGCGCGGCCTGTGGCTGTTCCCGCGCGGGCAAACCAACATCAGGGGTAACAAAAAACTGACTCCTTCCGGATGATCCGACTACCCTCCGGAAGGAAGCGTGGTTTTTATGGCTTGTACCGCTCCGCTCACCTGGTAGGCGCCCAGCTGAGCAGGGAGAAGAAGCGTTAGCCCCGGCTCCAGCGCCATCGTCTGGCCCTTTCCCCATCGAATATGGCCATGGCCTCCGAGCACCGAAAGCACGTGAAAGCAGCGCCCGTCGCAGTGATTCTCCATGCACAAACGCACATCGAGTCGCTCCATCACAAAATAGGGACAGCGTAAGAGCGCAGTCCGAGTCCCTCCGGGCTCCTGAGCCGAAACGCCTTCAACGAAGTCGGGGAGTTTTTCAAAACGGATCACCTCCGGGGCCTTTTCGGTGTGAAGCGGCCTGGGGCGTCCCCAATCATACAAACGATAGGTCACGTCCGAGCTCTGCTGCACCTCATAGAGCAGCATGCCCGACCCAATGGCATGCACCTGCCCTGCGGGTACGAAGATCACATCACCGGGAGACACAGCGATCCAGTGGAGCATTTCGCTCAGGTCTCCCACCTCAACCGCTCGTCGGAATGACACAGCATCCGCGCCCGGTTCGAGCCCTCGGACCAGGCGGGCGCCCGGCAGGGCATCCACCACAACCCACGCCTCCGTCTTCCCGAGTTCCCCACCTTCGTGGCGCTCGGCATACCTATCGTCCGGGTGTACCTGCACGGACAACAGATCCTCCGCATCCACATATTTAAAAAGCAGCGGAAAGGCTCCCGGATGGGCATCCGTTCCGATCAGCGCGGCGCCGAAATCCGCCACCATCCGGTCCAGGCCCATGCCCTGATAGGACCCGTTTGCCACCATGCTGATCTCGTCTCCGCAGCATGAGAGTTCCCACGATTCTCCGATACGCTTCGCCGGAGGGGTTCTTTTCCCAAGGAACCGCGCCAGCCTCTCTCCGCCCCACACTCTCTCTTGGAATAGGGGGTGGAATTTCAGCGGGTAGGGCTTCATGCCTTGCCGTCCTCATCTGCTTCCGGCGATGTTTCTGTCTCCTCGGTTCCTTTTGTTTCCTCCTTCTCCTCGTTTTCTTCCTCGGTCTCTTCGGCCTTCTTCTCTGGTTTTTCCTTGGCCTTCTTGACCTCGTCCACGTAGTTCATCCTCAATTCATACAGGACGTGATCGAGGAACTTCTCTTCATTTCCGCTCACATTGCCCTTGGTCTTGGTCTGCAGCATGCCCAAGATGTCGATGGACAGCTTCGCTTGATCCAGATCCTGTTCCACCTTCCCGCTCGCGGGATTGGCAAGCTTGCCCATCTGCTGCATGGCCGCGCCCTGAAACATCATGATCACCTGCATATACAACATTTCGTTCATCTGCTCCTGGGTGAGCTTTTCCGCCATGTTACGCCTCCTCTGGATGGGGTGTGCACAGTCGAACCAATTGGATACTGAAGAACACTGAAAAACACTGGGAAGAATCCAAGAACCCGGAACTTGTGTTCTCTGGAGATGTCGTGTCGGGGAGCGCGGATCAACAGGGAAAGACCACCCACTTCCCTTGCTTGTGACTTTCCAGAATGGCCTCACAGATCACTATCTCGCGGTGGCCGTCCTGGAAGGTGGAGAAGTTGACCGGATCCTTGTTCGGATCTCTTCCTGCCGCGATAAACGTATATACATTCCGGAAAAGGAACTTTGGCCCGTCCGGATAGGCCTCGGGATGGCCGCCTGGATAATCGGCATAGCGCTTGGCCTCAGGAGCCAACAGAGATGGATCTTTTATCAGCACTTCGTTGGCCTTTTCCCGATGGCCGACCCACATCTCGTTGGGGCGCTCCTGATCCCAGGAGAGGGCACACTTCGAGCCGTCGATCTCGAAGAACAGCCGATTCTTGCGCCCCGCCGCCACCTGAGAAACCGTCATGGCGCCGCGCGCACCGTTGTCGAATTGGAGCAATACCGTGGCGTAATCCTCGGTATCAATTGGCATTTCCTCGTATTCTCCCGGCTCCAGCTCCTTTCCGGCGTAAGTCTCGATCTCGACCAGCGGTTTTTTTCGAACGGCATGGATGGTGGCCAGATCGCCATATACGGCGGTGATTTTCGCGCCGGTGACAAATTGCATCAGATCCATCCAGTGGGAGCCCACGTCGGCCACGGCCCTGGAGGGACCGCTGCGTTCCGGTTCCAATCGCCAGTTGTAGTCCGTATCCAGATAGAGCCAGTCCTGAAGATACGAGCCATGCACCGCGTAGATTCGATCGCCCAGTTCCCCGCTCTGGACCATCGCTTTGGCCTGTTGCACCAGTGCGTAGTAGCGATAGTTGAAGTCAATGGCGTTGACCAATCCCTTGTCCCGGGCCAGGCACACCAGCTCGGCACTCTCCACGGATGTCATCGCCAGGGGTTTTTCGGAAACCACATGCTTGCCCGCTTCCAACGCCGCGCGGGTGATTTTGTGATGCAGAAAATTGGGCGTGCAGTTGTGTACGACCTGGATCTCCGGATCCGCAAGCAAATCCCGATAGTCCCCATACGCGCGGTCTATAGAGAGCATGGCCGCCTTGTCCTCGGCCAGTTTCTGCGAGGATTCGGCCAGTGCCACCACCTCCACAAATCCCAGACGCCTGAGCGCCTCCACGTGCGCAGGCCCGATGAAGCCGGTCCCAATGACACCGGTTTTGATCTTTTTCATGACGGTTGTGCCTCCAGGAAAAGGAGAACCCACCGCAGAGACGCAGGGGTCGCAGGGGAAGACCGAAGACTCAGGTGAAGACCGAAGACTCAGGCGAAGACAGGGGGCGCAACCTGATTCCTTTGTCTTGGCTGACGTGCTCCGCGTTCTCCGCGTCTCTGCGGTGGGAGTTATGTCCGAAGTCTAGAGGGTCACCTTTGCCCAGGCCTTGTTCTTTATGGATTGGGTGACCGCCTCCAAAACGGCCTGACATCGGACGCCATCCACAAAATCCGGGGAAGGCATCGTATCTCTGGCGATCGCGTCCATCAAGGAATAGATCTCGTTGACGAAGGTCTCGCCGTATCCGATGATGTGTCCGGGAGGCCACCACGCCCCGGCAAAAGGATGCTCGCCTTCTGTGGCGATGATGGTGCGGAAGCCCTGCACATGGCTCTCGTCCGACCGGGATTGATACTGGAGTTTGTTCATCTCCTCGAAGTTGAACGCCAGACTTCCCTTGCTCCCGTTGATCTCGAATCCGTTGAAATTCTTGCGGCCGCTGGCAAACCGCGTGGCCTCGAAGGTTCCTATCGCGCCGTCGGCAAATTTGGCCAGAAACATCGCCGCATCCTCTACCGTTACCTTCGCTCGTCCGCCGCCGGCCTGCACGGCCAGTCCATCGCCCTTCACCGACTCCGCCGGAAGGGGGCGCTCGTTCACAAAAGTCTTCTCCATCGCCACCACCTCATCCACCTCCCCGACGAGAAATCGGGCCATGTCTATCGTATGTGCGGCCAGGTCTCCCAAGGGGCCGGAGCCGGCGATCTCTTTGTCCAGCCGCCATACGAAGGGAAACTCCGGGTCCACGATCCAGTCCTGGAGATACACGCCCCGGAAGTGGTAGATTTCGCCGATCCGCCCCTCGTCAATAAGACGCTTGGCCAGCGCGATGGCGGGGACCGCTCTGTAGTTGAATCCCACCATGTGTTTGACGCCCGCCTTTACTACGGCATCAAGCATCCTTTTGGCATTCGCCAATGACTTGGCCAAAGGCTTCTCGCAAAAGACAATTTTTCCCGCCTCGGCCGCCGCAATGGACATCTCCACGTGAAGGTCTCCCGGCGTGCACACATCCACTACGTCGATGTCGTCCCGTGCCACGAGCTTTCGCCAATCGGTCTCGTAGGACTCCCATCCGTATTGCGCCGCCGCCGCCCGGACGCCCTCCTCCTTGCGGCCGCAGATGGCCTTCATCACTGGAACGGCCTCGCAGTTGTAGAACATCGGCACATTCTTGTATCCAAAACTGTGCGCCTTCCCCATAAAAGAATACCCGATCATTCCCACATTGATCTTTCGTGCCATCTCGTCCTCCTTTTCAAACGGGAATTACCTGTCTTCCTCCGCGCTATCCTTCTTCTTGTCCTGCGGTCATCTCGACCACGGTCTCCACGTGCGGGGTATGGGGAAACAGATCCACCGGCTGCACGTTCTTCACGGTATAAAGCGCCCGAAGCACTCGAATGTCATCAGCCAGGGTTTTCGGATTGCAGGAAACGTAGATCAGCCGCCCAGGAGCCAGCTCGATAAGACGCTGCAACGCTTTGGGATGGATGCCTGCGCGGGGGGGATCCACGACTCCCACGTCGAAATGCCCATCCAACTCGGGGAACACCTTCTCCGCAGGGCCAACCACAAAATCCACGTTGTGGATTCCGTTGGCCGCCATGTTGGTTCGGGCGTTTTCGACCGCATCGGAGATCATCTCCACGCCCACCACGCGCTGCGCCTTCTCCGCGAGAAAGGCCGTAATCGTCCCGATACCGCAGAAGGCATCCAGCACCCGCTCCCCGCCGGTAAGCTGCGCATGTTCCAGCACGATCTGGTAGAGTTGTTCGGCTGCGTGGGTATTTGTTTGAAGAAAGGAGCGGAAGGAAAGCGCGAAGGTCCGTTCCACGTCTCCGACCCGAAGCGTCTCCCGGATCGTTGCGGAGCCTGCAAGCACGTCCTCCTCTTTTCCGTAGGCGATCTGTCCCAGCGAGTTGTTGATTACCAGGATAACACTTCGAATTGCCGGGAATTGCGCAACCAATACCGCAGCCATGCCCTCGAAGGCTTCGTTTCGCCTCGTTGCGGTGATGGCCACCATGACTTCGCCCGTGCCCCGTCCTTCGCGGATCGTCAGGAAACGGAGCAACCCGTTCTTGCGCCGCTGGTCGTATACCGGAAGTCCATGCTCCTGGGCGAAGGCTCGGATAAAGCGAACGATTTCGGCAAAGAGGGGCGGCGCGATCGGGCAAGCGTTTAGATCGAACAGTTGATCGAATCGTCCCCGCAAATGGAGGCCCAACTGGAACGCGCCGTCCGCGTCTCTGTCAAACGAGAATTCCATCTTGTTTCTGTAGGCCCAGTCTTCCGGCGCGGGAATAATGGGGGAGAACGTCGACGTCTCCG
Source organism: Candidatus Latescibacterota bacterium (assembly GCA_043804415.1). Classification (GTDB taxonomy): domain Bacteria; phylum Latescibacterota; class 4484-107; order 4484-107; family 4484-107; genus 4484-107. The sequence continues at coordinate 7,952 of JAZDJA010000256.1, forward strand.
CCAGCGGTTCCAGATAGCCGCGCACGATTCCTTCCTTGAGCCGAAGCTGGTCCTGATATGCCACGTCCTGTCCCCAGCATCCGCCGCAGATTCCAAAATGCTGGCAGCGCGGCGCGGGTCGGTCAAAAGGCGAGGCGAGGATGTTCTCGATCTCTCCGACCAGGCGATGGCGGGGTTTTCTGAGCACGCGTACCTGGGCATGCTCCCCGGGCAGCGGCCCCATCGCGCTGACTTCGCGACCGTCATAGCGTCCCAGGCCGTATCCCTTATAGGATAGCCCGGTAAATTGCACTTCGATGAGATCTCCCTTGTGTATGGGCATATTTCCCCGGTTGATGGGCCAGCTCTCTGGCCGGATGGTGTGGGGTTGCGCGCAAAGCAATCTTTTCGCTGGCCGCCCGGGGGCGATCCTTGTTTTGCGCGAAGCGGAATCAATCACTCTGCAATGGGACTCGAATCTGGAGCCCGCATCCGAATATCCAGGGCAGGAAACCTCATACGAGCTCGAGCGAGACTTCGGCTGTCATTGGCATGTTTCAGGGTGTTTATGTGTCCCATGTGTCGGGCCGCCCAATCCCGCAGGTCCGAAGCTCCCGGAAAAAAGGGGTTGACTTTGTCCGGAAAGGGTGGTATTTTTCCGAACCCTTTGCGTGGTTCTAGTTCCAAAGGGGATTCGTCGAATCCGATTCCTGCTTTGAGAGCAGCCCTGCATGGGTCCTTTGCGGTCGGGCAAAATCCCCGTTTCCGGGGGGATCTAATTTGCCATGAATATACTTATGACACCGCCAAAAGTCAACAAGAAATTGCCCCTCAATCCACCGAGTCATTGCGACGAGCATGCACGATTGCTGTGGTTTTTTGAGTTTTTTTCCCTGCAGAAGGGAGAACAGAAAAAGGATGTCTTTGGAAGGATGGGACGAAGAAGATCGCTCGATATTTCAGGAGCGCCTTCTGCTCTGGTATCACAGCCACAAGCGTGCCATGCCGTGGCGCGAAAATCGTAATCCCTATCGGGTATGGATATCGGAACTGATGCTTCAGCAGACTCGGGTGGATCAGGTCATCCCCTATTTCGAGCGCTTCATGGAGGCATTTCCGGATGTAGAGACCTTGGCGCTGGCCTCCCTGGATCAGGTCCTAAAATGCTGGGAGGGCATGGGATATTACGCCCGCGCCCGGAACATGCACCGGGCTGCCCGGATCATTGTGGAGAGTTTTGAAGGCCGGATTCCCGCCACTCATGAGCATCTCACCGAACTTCCCGGCATCGGTCCCTATACCGCTGCAGCGATTTCGAGCATTGCCTACGATGCGGACGCTGCGGTCCTGGACGGCAATGTAATCCGGGTGCTATGCCGGCTGTTTGGCATTCGGGATGTGCCCACTGGGAGCGCCGTCAAGAAGAATCTCTGGAGGATCGCACAGGCGCTATTGACTGTTGGGGGGGGCCGCAGCGCACAACCAGGCGATGATGGAGCTTGGAGCGTTGATGTGCACGCCAAAATCCCCGAAGTGCGCTCTGTGTCCCGTCGAGTCGTTGTGTCAGGTTCGCCGCTCGGGCGATCCGGAGACGCTTCCGAGCAAGGCTCCCCGCAAGGTCAGGCCGCACTTTGACGTGTCCGCGGGGATCATCTGGCGGGATGGACGCATTTTGATCGCCCAGCGCAGACCCGAGGGATTGCTGGGGGGATTGTGGGAGTTTCCCGGCGGAAAGAAGGAGCCCGGAGAGAGCCTGGAGGAGTGTCTGGTGCGCGAGATCCGCGAGGAGCTGGACATCGAGATTGCGGTGGGGCGTCTCTTCATGAGCATCAAGCACGCATACACCCATTTTCGGATCACGCTGCACACCTTTCACTGCACCTTCTTGGGGGGAGATCCCAAAACGCTTGGGTGCGCTGCTCTCAAATGGGTGGCGCCGGAGACGCTGCCCGCGTATGCATTTCCGCGCGCGGATCAAAAGGTGCTGCAGACCCTTTTGGGAGAGGACCGGGAGGTCCCTGTGAAGGTGGGATGAAGGGGAGACCGGAGACGGGAGAGGGAGGAAGTGGGATCGTGAGAAGGTCGGAAAAAGAGTAGTCCGGTGGTGGAATCGCTCCTTGTTTATTGATTTTTCAGCGTTGACAGGCAAAGGAGGGCCTATGCGAGCAGGCAGGTGCGACAGGTTCCGCTGGAGGATGGGTGGGTTTATCGGAGTCATCGGTATGCTCACGTTCTGGGGGGCGCACGCCTCCCAATCCGCAATGGGGACTGCGGGGGGCGTGTCCATTACCGGGGACCTGCTCGATGAGGGGACGATGGCGGCCCTGCTGGCCGAGGTCAGTGAGGAGCGGATACGGGCGCATGTTGCGCATCTGGTATACAAGAATCCCTCACTTCCCTATGATCCTTCCATCGAAAACCTGCGCACCCGCTTCGCGCTCCGTCCGGAGACTGTCCAGATTGCCACGTATGTGCACGACCAGCTGGCCGCCCATCTCGGCCCGGAGGCGGTGCAAACCATTCCCTTTGAAGCGGAGGTGGACGACACCTTCTACACGATGTATAACGTAGTGGGGAACTTGGCGGGCACCGATCCCTCCGCAGGCTACTATGTGATCACCGCGCATTACGACGCCACGGCACGGCAGACCGAGAACTGGGATTGGCGCACCGATCCCACCTCAGGTGCGGATGACAATGCGACGGGTGTAGCGCTGATGCTGGAGGCCGCCCGCGTCCTCTCTTCGCTGCAGTTTCCCTGGGGGATCCAGTTTGTGGGACTATCGGGGGAGGAACTGCACCTTCTGGGAAGCAAGGAGTATGTGCGGCAAGCATCTGAGAGAGGAGACCGCATTCTCGGCGCGATGAATTTCGACATGATCGGGTACAACCGCCTGGTGGACCGCCTTCACCTGGTCTCCAATCCGGCCTCTCAATGGATCGTGGCTCTGATGCAGGCTGCAAATGAACGCTACGGAATCGGTTTGACCATGGATGTCGTGGTGGATCATAGATATCTCAGGAGCGATCATGCCTCCTTCTGGTTTCAAGGCTACGACGCGATTCTCGGAATCGAGAACTATCCTCCTGAGACCACGCCCGACTCCACGATATATATTCCCTACGCCGCTTACGACAGCATGGTGGATGTGCCCGACAGCATCAACTTTGGATTGGTGCGCAAATGCACACAGCTTGCTGTAGCGACGCTGGGCCAATATGCGACAGAAGAAGGCCTGCCCGACCTGGCGATTTTCCCGGAGGACGTTGTCTTCTCCGAGCGGGGAGAGCTGATCATCACGGTGAGTAACTTGGGCCTAGTGGATTATCACGGCGGATACGATGTGCGCATCTCAAGGTGTGCTGCCGATTCGTCGGCGTGTGAGGGATTCTACGAAGCACACCGGGATAGTCTGATTCCGAGAGGCGGATCGGAAGTCTTTCGAATTCCCTTCGATCCCTTGGGCGACGCCAGCTTCCTCCTTGAGCTGGATCCCTACGACACGATCGAAGAAGGGTCCGAAGCCAACAACGCTCTTTTTGCAGTCCTGCGGAACGTACCCACCGACCGCATTCGCGTATATCCGAACCCTATGCGGGTGGATGGCGTTCGTCAAATGACCTTCGCAGGGCTTCCCAGCGGAACCCGGGTGGAGGTGTTCGGCATTTCAGGAGAACCGATATGGACCGGCAAGGAGCGGCACCGAGAAGCCTTCTGGAAGGGCACCAACAAGATCGGATACCTCGTCGGATCTGGGGTGTATTTCTATCTTGTGACCCAGCCCGACGGTGGTCTTGTGGCCAAGGGAAAGATCGCCGTGGTTCGGGAGTGAGGTTCGGGAGTGAGGTTCGGAAGTGCGCGTGTCGGGACCGAAGGAGCGTCCTCTTATCCGTGGTGGGGTCAGCTGGCCTCTGGAGACGGGAATGGGCGATAAAACCCCTTGATCTTTGAGGGGAAATGCTCTATATTTGCTGGCTCAACAAGCGCGTGTCCCGATGCTCCCCGCTCTATGAGGAGGCGCATTTCGGACATCTGGATTCCCCGGCAGGGATTGGGGGTCCTCTTTTCGCTTCCGGCGATACAGCGGTTACCAGAGAGGTTTTCCCCCATCATGGTGTTTTGTGGCGCGGTCGTCGGGCGGCACGAATAGATTGAGGAAGAGGAGATTATGGAAATTCGTACGGATTTTCTGGTCATCGGAAGCGGCATTGCGGGGCTTTCCTTTGCGCTCAACGCGGCCAAAGAGGGCACGGTCGCGATCATCACCAAGAAAGAGCACACGGAATCCAACACCAATTACGCTCAGGGTGGCATCGCCACTGTGCTGGATCCGGACGATACGTTCGATTCCCATATTCAGGACACTTTGGTCGCCGGCGCAGGGCTCTGTAACCTGGACTCGGTGAAATTGATCGTGCGCGAGGGGCCTCGGATGGTGGATAACCTGATGCGCTGGGGCGTCCAGTTCACGAAAAAGTCCGAGGGCGTTTATTCTTTGGGCAGAGAAGGTGGCCACTCCAGAAACAGGATTGTGCATGCGGCCGATCTGACCGGACACGAGATTGAGCACGTACTGGTGGAAAACATCCAGGCCGACGATCGCATCGACGTGTATGAAAACCATATTGCCATTGATCTGATCACCGAACACCATCTCCTGGGCATCCAGCAGGAACAGCTGGAGCATGTGACGTGTTGGGGGGCCTACGCGCTCGATACCGAAACCGATCAGGTGAAGAAGTTTCTGGCCCCGGTCATCCTCCTGTCAACCGGAGGGGCCGGACAGGTGTATCAGCATACCACCAACCCGAAGATCGCCACCGGAGATGGGATTGCCATGGTTCATCGGGCCGGCGGTGCCGTTGGAAATCTGGAATTCATGCAGTTCCATCCCACCAGCCTGTATCATCCCGATGGACAGAGTTTCCTGATCTCGGAGGCTGTTCGGGGATATGGCGGCGTGCTGATTACGGGTAAGGGCGAATCGTTTATGGAGCGCTATCACGCGATGGCCTCGCTGGCCCCCCGGGATATTGTGGCTCGAGCCATTGACCACGAGATGAAGCGCAGCGGCGAACCGTGCGTCTATCTGGATGTGACCGGCAAAGATTCAGAAAAGACGAAGGCGCGGTTCCCCAACATTTACCAGAAATGCAGGAGTCTGGGTATTGATCTCACCCAGGAACCCATTCCGGTGGTTCCAGCAGCGCACTATATGTGCGGAGGTGTTCAGACGGACATGTGGGGGCGGACCGCCATCAAGGGGTTGTATGCCTGCGGCGAGGTGGCCTTCACGGGCGTGCATGGTGCCAATCGGCTTGCCTCCAATTCCCTTCTGGAAGCACTGGTGTTCTCCGAACGGGCCTATCAGCATGCGCGGAAAGCTCTTCGGAAGGATCGGCCCGCTTTCCCATCCGTGCCCGAATGGAACGAGGAGAATATCTTCAACACGGAGGAATGGGTCATTATGTCGCACGATCGGGAGGAGATTCAGCGACTGATGTGGGATTATGTGGGCATTGTGCGCTCCGATTTCCGGCTCAAACGCGCGCAGCGGCGTATCCAGTTACTCTCCGAGGAGATAAGATCCTTCTATCGACGCACCAAAGTGGCCAACGATTTGATCGAGCTGCGCAATCTCGTTGCGGTTGCGGAATTGATCATCCGTTCCGCGCTTATGCGCAAGGAGAGCCGGGGACTGCACTATACTACCGACTATCCGGAAACAGACGACCAAAACTGGAAGCGGGATACCATTCTTCTGACAGACGACCGACCGGGAAGAAGAGGCGACAGATCCTTTTGATCGCGTTGCACGAAAAAAAACTGGGAAAACGGGGAATAGTGCAAAAAAAGATTGACAAATAATCTTTGATCAGTAATGTCCGGTTAGGTTTTTGCATGCATTCGTTGTTGTTTTTGTTCTTTGGTGATTATTATATTTGTCAGTGCCTCCGAAGCACGAAGCTCATTTTGGATTTGTAGCCGTAACTCTCTTGCTCTTTTTATGCTGACCGGCTCGTCATAGTTCTGATGGCAGTCAATGGCAAGCAGCAGATAGGTGATAAGGCCTGCCAGGATTTGTACCATCAGGCCGTATTCACTTCTTGCGATTAGGTGGTAGACCCGCAGATGGCGTTTCCACCAAGCAAAGAAGTTTTCGATGTTCCATCTAAGCTTATAAATGTCAGCGATCTGCTCGGCTGTGAGATCCCTGCGATCCGTAGCTATCCAGTAATTGACACCACCGACATGGTAGCCGACCAGGTGTACCGGTTTCTGTGATTGATTTTTCTTTTCCTCAGAGCCCAGCAGCACTTCGGCATCGTAAAAAACGATACTGCCGGACTTGACCTCATTTTGTTGAACTACCGTTTTGGTTGTGCTGGCTTTAATCCGAATCACAAAGCTTTTGCCTTCGGCTTGCAGAGAATCGAAAAGTGCGTGTTTTTGATAGCCTCGATCGGCTACCGCGGTTTGCCCAGGTGAAATAGTTTGGCTAACAAACGGTCTCTCAGCGCCTTTTCCATCAGTGAAGTAAATTCTTGATGGAATTGCGTGGTTCAAATCAAAACCCACGTGAATTTTTGATTTGTTCGAACCTTTGCGATAATCGGCCCAGTGCATGGAGAGCGTTTCCGTGATCAGTGAGCCATCAATGGCAACAAGATCACCGAGTTCAGGATGCAGATTGGGCAAAATACCACAAACCTTGTGGCTGAGTTTTTCAAAGACGATCTGGAGTTGTTCAAGTCCCCTTGTATTGATGGCCTCGGAGAAGCTGCTTTTCTTTATACCGTCCTGCGGGGCGATGTTTTCACGAGCGAAGTCATCCTGCTCAAGAACCTGGAGCATATGACGAGCCGAGACATGCTCTTCGAGATGGTAGAAAACCAGTATCTTGAGTTGATCGTCGAAGGTCATTTTAAGTGGTCTGTCTCCACGGGACTCAAATACAGGTACTTCGTGAGAAACTCCCCTAACTGGCTGATAAAACATCGAAAACGAAGACGAGAATAGTTTCTTCTGGTACGGTTCGAATGATCGCGGCATAAGTGTAACTCCTTGTAATAATAGTTTCAGATTACAAGGAGTTACGAAAATACTCCCTACTTGTCAAGGGAAATATTCGCTTCAATTTCATTTCTTATTCACCATTTTTCATTCGCATGCTAATCATGCAAAAACCTAACCGGACACTACTGGGCTGGGTGCTATCGCCGGGAGATTGATCAAGTTTTCCCATTCGAGAGCATCCTCTGTGAAAGGAAGCGATTCCTATATATAGGGATACTTGAGGCAATAACCCAGAACAGTGATATCCTTCATTTCACAGATCACCATTAGAATAGAGGAGGCAATGACTATGAGAACCTTCATGTTTTCCGCCGTCTTTGCACTGCTCGTACTCTGCTGCCCGGAGGAAGCCCTTTGCGGACGCTCTGGCAACGACTCTGACTATTTCCCCTTGCAGATCGGAAACTGGTGGGAGTATGACGTAAGGAATCAGAGAAGAGCGCTGGGAACCTTCAAAGCATCTGTGGTTGATACGACAAGCATGAACGGGAGAACCTACTTCCTTTTGACCGGATACCGGTGGTTCGGTCAGGTATTCATGCCTGGTTATATCCCTGCTGATACGCTCTTGGTCAGAAAGGAAGGAGCGAAGGTGTTCTTTCGGAACTTCGATGGACAGGATATTCTCTTTTATAACTTCGCGGCCGGGGAAGATGACATATGGTACATTCCTGCGGATTGGGCCCCCGAGAGTGCCTGGCCTGTGCGTTTTTCCGTATATGTGAATTGGGATTCGGAATTATCACAACGGCTTACGCCGTCTGAAGGACATGTCTTTATCGGCTTTGGTGGCGAGGGATTGACGAATTGGGTTGAAGAGTTCGCACGGGGTATAGGCCCTGTGTGTTCGTTTTTTTGGGCAGCGGAAGATGGACCAAGGGTCATTACATTAAGGAGGGCATTTATCAATAATCAGGAACTGAGCTTTGGTACCACCGCAGTCGGACAATGCTCATGGGGGCGGATAAAGTGGCAGTTCATGGAGTATCACCAAGAATAGTGACCGGAGTTTCAAAATGACAAAGTTATTCCTGCTTGCGATCAGTGTTGCTCTGATGATGTATTTCTTGCAGGGCGAGCTCCTTCATCGTGCGGGAGGTTTTCGGACAAAGCCGCCTCTGGGTAAGCTGAGGCAACGGACGTAAATATTTTGTAAGTCTGAAAAAAAAGTACTTGACAAATCCACCGGAATGTGTTATGCTGAAGCAGCTTTTCTGCAGAGCACGATATTTCCAGAGTGAAACCACTTTCTCTTCGACGAGTGACCGGGACGGCGCCCGGAACTGGGAGATCTATGCCATCGGGGCCGATGGATCCGGCCTGAAAA
>JAZDJA010000257.1:0-4423 GCA_043804415.1 Candidatus Latescibacterota bacterium
GCAATGAACGAGGCCCGATGGCCTTCTAAAGACAACCGCACTATCAACAACCGTTCTCTGAGGCGACCATCAGAAGCTACTCGATAGGCCGCTTCTACTTTGGTCTTATCCCAAGTCTCATAGGGCTTGGCAAAATAAGGAGCAGGCATGGAGTCCTCCTCTGAGGGCTGGGTAAAGGAGAAAAAACTTACGAACACTTCTCTAAACTACTGCCCTTTCAACACAAAGTCAACTAAAATATTTCAAGGAGTGGTATAGTAGTGATTACTGAAATTGTCGTCGTAGCGGAGTTCGGGCTTTACCTTAAAATCCAGATCCTCGCTAATGGAACCTACTACCTCATAGTGGCTCCAGTATTCCCAATCATTTCCTGCTAATCCTGCTAAGGCCGATGTATTTATGCTGAATAGACCGACCAGCAGGAGAACTGCTAACATGATCTTCTTCATCCCAAATCCCTCCTTGTTTTGTTATCCTCTCTGCCTCAATTTGTTATCCTGTCTGCCTCCAGTTGACTGGCCAGCCTGGAATATTCAGTTAATGATCTTTCCTTTGCCTCCGGTTGTCCGGTCGGTCCAACAACTCCCGTCAGGCACCACCTCCTTTCGATTTTGACCTTTATGCATCTAATCGGATTTTCTCTGTCTTATCAACTTGCACAACTTTAGAATTCTGTATAGTTACCTGGACATACCCATACTTAATGCTTTTTATTGCACTTAGCACCTCCAAAAGGAGCTGCTCTTCTTTTCCATCCCTGGGGGTTTCCTCTGTAGAATTTACCAACTTCATATCTTTGTCCTTGTTCTACTTGCAGGCTCACTGCAAAAGAAGGGGCAATACCACTTGCACCCATATTCATGGCAAAACATATTGCTATGAGCCTCATGCGAAAGTATTTGGCAATGGACCAATTCAGTTACACTAGATTTCTTGATAACTTGCAGAAAGATCATTATCTTCTGGGCATGGAAAAATGTCGCCGCTGCGGCAGTCAGAGATTTTGGCTTCTCTCCACTGGTCAGAGTCGTTGTCGACAGTAGTGCAACTGAATTGGACCATTGCCCTCTTTTCTTGGCTGACGAGTGTCCTCAAATCAGGCGTGGCCACACTCCGGCCGAATATGCAGACCGCATTCTTTGTGCTCCGGATGCTCCCACCACCAGCGACCGGCTCTTTCGTGTTCGCCCGGTGCCGTAGCGCGGGTACACGGTTCGCAGCCAATGGACGGATAGCCCTGGTCATGCAGCCTGTTATAGGGCAGCTTGTTTTCTCGGATGTACTCCCATACCTCATCCGAACTCCAATGAATCAGCGGATTGATTTTCAGAAGTCCTTTGTGGGCGTCATCCGGCGCAACTTGCGCGACCGTTTTCCGGGTCACACTTTGTTCCCTTCTCATACCCGTGATCCATGCCCGCAGGCCGGATAAGGCCCTCGATAGTGGCTCAACCTTTCGAATCCCGCAACATTCATGCCGTGCCTCAAGGCTATTTCGAAACGAGTGCAACCCGTGCGCCCGCTCGAGCGCCTCCACCTCTTGGCGTTTCGGGAAAAACCACTCGATCGTCCCCCCCATCAGGCCTGTGATCTCATCCGCACATACATACGTCTCCTCATTCAGGCGTCCCGTATCGATCGCAAAAACACGGGCATCCTCGCGGATCGCCCTCATCATGTGGATTACCACAATATCCTCGGGACTGAAACTGCAAGCCAGCGCTGCTTTGTTCCCAAACGTGAGCAACGTCCAGGCAAGCACCTCCCGAGCTTCGGAACTTCCCCCATATTCCAAGGGGCCGTGACCTTTGGCATACATCCCGGTTCCTTATTTGTTAGTTTTGAGATAAGGATACTCGACATTAAATGCAAAAAAAAGCTAAATCATATATTCTGGACCACTTTTATCCTCCAACAGCTTCATTCGGCCATACACATCCTGAATGGTTGCCCCATCCAGTTTCTCTGTGACATACGCGCTGATATCCGCCCAGATTTCCTTGAACGGACAGCCGGGCCTCTCTGAAACCTGATCGTCCGACCACACGGTCAGTGCGGATTCTCCCTCTGACAGTCGGATAATGGCTCCCAGCGTAATCTGTGCGGGAGGAACGGCCAAGGCATACCCGCCGTTTTGCCCCCGTCTGCTCGTGACCAATCCGGCCCTTTTGAGGGTGAGGAGAATCTGTTCCAGGAATTTTGGTGGAATCCCTTGCCGTCGTGCGATTGCAGCGACGGGCACCACCTCTTCATCCTGATGCCGGGTCAGATCCAGCAGGGTGCGCAATGCATAGTCGGTTTTTCGCAACAGTCTCATAGCCCATTCTCAACTGGTTTGATCGAGTTTATGAAGCACCGGTGTGCCACGATGCGTCATGGGGGAACAATAGGTTTTGTCCATATAGCCAGCGGCAAATATAATAAATCCGATCGCTTTTGTCAAGTTAAAAATGATCTTCGTTCGAAATGGTTGTTGACTGTGCGCTTGTCGGTTTACGAACAGATCGTGGGGTCATGGGTCGGGGAGGCGGAAAACAGGCTTCCAGCCCGAATGGTGTTGGGCAGGGGGTTCCAGTTTCCTCTCCAAATGCTATTGCGCGGGGCAAAGCGGGAAACGCAGGAGGAATGTGGTCCCTTCTCCCGGCGTGCTTTCCACCTCGATTCTTCCGCCGAAACGCGCCATCATCCGATGCGACACCGAAAGTCCCAGACCGTCTCCTCCCGCCCTGGAAAAAAACGGGTCGAAGATGTGTGCGATATCCTCCGGCAAAACTCCGTGCCCGGTATCAAGAATTTCTCTCCTCCCATCTGTGCAGCGAAAACAGTGTTCCCTGCAAACGCGCATAGGAAAAATGATGTACCCAATCTCCCAAAACGAGTACACTCTTTCCGCCCTCTTCCCTCAGAAGAGGAATGTGCAGATGCCCAAACACCGCTACGTCGCATCCCTGGTCAAACTTCTGCCTCGCGGTTGCCATGTACCCGTCCTCAAACCGGGAAAGATCGCATCCAGCGCCCTTTTCTCCGCTTACGCGCGAGGCCCATCGTGCTAACAGGGCGCCCACATCGGGATGCAGAGCCCGAAAAAGGTGGGAGGAAAGGGGGTGATGCAGCATCTTCCTGAATAGGCGATACTTGGCACCCCCATAAAACTCATCTCCATGGGCCAGGAAGATGCGGAGTCCGTTATGCACCACCTCGATGGGTTCGGTATGGATCTGGATCCCGACTTCTGCGGACAAATACGAACCCAGCCAGAAATCGTGGTTTCCTCCAAGATAAACCACCTGTGTCCCCGAACAGGTCAGGTTATACAACTCAAACAACACCTTCCCCCCAGTACGGGGCACGACCGACCGATATTCGAACCAGAAGTCGAAGAAATCACCCAGGATATACAGCGCATGCGCACGTCCCCGAATCGCCCGGAAAAAGGCGCACAAACGCGCTTCTTTTTCCTGCTCTGCTGGGTGCGCCTGACTTCCCAGATGCGCATCTGAAATGAAATAGATTTCATCGTTCGAATCGGAGGCAACATGATTCATCTGACAACCACATTTACACATTATTCTTCCTAAGATAGGGAAACAAATGCGCGTTGACTGTGACGTAAGTCACTCTGTTTCCGTTCAGGCAGGAGTCTTGTTGAAAGGACTGCTTTCGAGCGTAGGATCCTGGAGGCGGCACCCATCTGCTTTGGTCTTATGAAACCCGCTCGTCTCTCACAGGTGGGTTTCGTGCATGGTCATCTGGGCGGCAGAGAGATGCGTACTTGCACGAGACAGGGGGTTACAGACCAAAACCGGAGCGCATGCGATCGCGTTCATATATCCACTCAAGTGCAGACTGTTCTTTCGGGTATCTCCAACAGACCAGAGGCTGAATTCTTCCCCTGGGTGGGTATTCAGCCTCTGGCATCTTGACTCTCTCGGGTGTGCCCCATCCCTTCCAGCCTGTGCAGGCTTCTCTCTGATCGGGTTGGCCTCAAGTCTGCGGTCTATGTCGCGCATGTTTCAGACCCTACCTGACCACCGCGCCGGTTCCGGCCGAGGTCACCAGTTTGGCGTATCGCGCCAGATATCCTTTGGTGATCTTCGGAGTCGGCGGCTTCCATCCCTCAAATCGCTGCGCCTTCTCCGCGTCGCTGATGAGCAGATCCATCCGCCGCTCGGGGATGTTGATGGCGATCCGGTCTCCATCCTTTACGATGGCGATCGGCCCGCCTTCAGCCGCTTCGGGTGAGATGTGTCCAATGCATGGACCGCGCGTACCACCGGAGAACCGTCCGTCGGTGATCAGCGCCACGGAATCAGCCAGCCCCATGCCCACGATAGCCGCGGTGGGGGCCAGCATTTCCCGCATGCCCGGGCCGCCCTTGGGACCTTCGTACCGGACGACCACCACATCTCCGGCCACCACCTTT
>JAZDJA010000258.1:0-2093 GCA_043804415.1 Candidatus Latescibacterota bacterium
CCCGGACATAGAACATCTTCTTGTCCCCGCAGGATTTTTCCCGGAACATCTCCCCAACGTGCGCCTTCAGATCCTCGCTCATGATCACCCCCATTTGAAAAGCGTCGATGACCGGAAGGTCTCCGTGGCCATATCGAAATCATCGATGTGCTTGTCCGTGAAGGGGATTCCGGTCAGGGTGAAAAACCTCTCCCACCCGACACGTTCGATCCACTCCCCGACCCGTTCGTGCTTCCGCGCATGGCTGGCGTATACCTCGATGATGTTCTTCACGGCATCAACGACTTCCGGCCACCGCGGCGGGTTATTCGGGAGGAAGGGGATCGCCAGTTTGGAGAACGAGGGCGGGGTGCGGGCGTTGGAGACCTTACCTCCCACCCAGATGGAAATGCCGTCGTTGTCGGGATCGGCGATGGGCATGGCCGGGCAGACCGTGTAGCAGTTTCCGCAGTACATGCACTTTTCGTCATTGACCGTGACGGTCTTGTTTTTCATATCCCCGCGGATGGCGCCCGTGGGGCAGGAGGCCACGGTGCTCGGTATTTCGCAGACATTCGGAACACGCGTGTTGTCCGGCTTGGGAACCGTCCGATGGATGCCGAGAATGGCTATATCGGAGCAGTGGACGGCGCCGCACATATTCAGGCAGCAGGCCAGGGCGATCCGCACATGGTTGGGAAGTTTCATCGTAATGAAATAGTCATAGATCTCGTCCATCAGGGCTTTGACCGGACCGGAAGCATCTGTCGCCGGCGTGTGGCAGTGCACCCATCCCTGAGTGTGGACGATATTCGAGATGGCGTGTCCCGTACCGCCAACGGGGTAGCCCTTGCTTGCGAGTTCCACCAGCAGGGGAGCCACCTTGTCCTTGTCGGAAAGGAGAAATTCGATGTTGTTGCGGCTCGTGAAGCGCAGGTAGCCATCGCAGTATTTCTCGGCGATCGCGCAGATCTCCCGGATATGATCAGTCGATATGAGACGTGGCGATCCGGCTCGGACCGAGTAAAGTTTCTCTCCCGATTCCGCCGTATGGACCAGCAAACCCGGCCGAGGAATTTCATGATAGCGCCATTTCCCGTAGTTGCGGGCAATCACGGGGGGCAGCATGGTTTTGTAATCAGGGGGGCCGATATCCGTCTTTGCCATTTTACTTCACCTCCTTTTTGATATCCTCGGGCCAGAAGAAGACGTAGGGGTTTGTCCGCGGGGCCTTTACCATCTGGGGTACCGCGGGCAATCCCACGGCACGCAGGAAAACCCTCATCCCCAGGCGCTTGATGAGCTCGCCGAGCCTCTCCCGCGATTTGCCGTATTCGTCCCACCAGTCCTGGATCCGGAGGATCAGATCCTTCAGCTCCTCGTAGGGCGGCTCCAGTTTCATGAAGGGTACGATGACCCAGGAAAGGAGGGCCCCCTGCAAAATCGGCGCTTTACCGCCGATGAGGATCGTGGCGCCCTTTTCCTCTCCCTGCCTCAGGGCCTTCGGCATCAGATTGATGCAGTGCATGCACCGGGTGCAGTCCTTGTTGGTGATTTTTATTTTTTCCCCATCCCACTCCATGCACTTCGTGGGACAAAGATCACAGACCTCTTGCTGGATATCGAGCCCGGAAGCGGTGTAGGCTTCCACCTCCGTCTGGTCGATGCGGATATCCCCTTTCCAAGCGCCGATCACGGCAAAATCGGAGCGGGCGATGGAAGCGACACAGTCGTTCGGACAGCCCGATACCTTGATCTTGAACTTGTAGGGAAACATCGGGCGGTGCATCTTGTCCTGAAAAGACATGGTGATGTTGTAACAGATAGCGAGGGAGTCGATACAGGCCCATTCACAACGTCCCGGCCCCACGCAGGCGCTCGGGGTCCGCAGGGCGGAGCCGGAACCGCCAAGGTCGTAGCCGGCTTCTGTGAGATCGTTGAAACAGGGTTGAATGTGATCTGTCGTTGTTCCGAGGAGGATGGCATCCCCTGTGGAACCGTGCATGTTCGTCAAACCGCTGCCGTGTTTGTCCCAGACATCGCAGAGATGCCGAAGCGCGTCCGTCTTATAGAACCATCCCGTGGGATGGTTGATGCGCATGGTATGAAAGGCC
>JAZDJA010000259.1:0-26255 GCA_043804415.1 Candidatus Latescibacterota bacterium
TGTATCACCCAAAGCAGGCTGTTTTTCTCATATCCTGGGCTCGAGTGTCACGCATCTGGTAAACCCCGGGAACGATGGAAGAAAGAAGACTGACAGGTTGCAGGGCCGGATATTTCAGATCTTCAAGTGCATGACGCTTGTCTGACGAGATGTGTGCAGGCGTATTCCAAATAAGGATTAGCACAGTGTCCCACTCAAACACAAATCAGCCGCGTCCGTTTGTATCGGTAATTATTCCGATGCGTAACGAGGCAGCATACATTGAGCAGTGCCTGGATTCTCTTATTGAGGGAGATTATCCAAAGGATCGGTACGAGATTCTGGTAATAAACGGCGACTCGGACGATGGCTCGGATGCTTTGGTGCGCCGGTACGAGGAGAGGCATGCTCAAGTGGTGCTGGTGGACAATCCCAAGCGGGTAATCCCGGCGGCGTTGAATATCGGGATTATACGTGCTCAAGGGGAGGTGATCTTCCTCGTGATCGCACACAGTGTGCTCGAACCGGATTATATGTCGAAGAGTGTGGAAACATTGGAGGCTACGGGAGCGGACTGTGTTGGGGGTACGATTGAGACGGTGGGACATTCTTTTATGGGGAGGGCTATTGCGCTGGCGGTAAGTCATCCTTTCGGAGTGGGCAATTCACGGTTCCGGTTCTCCCGGAAGGCGCAATACGTGGATACTGTCGCTTTCGGCGCGTATCGAAGGGAGGTCTTTGAGCGCATCGGCGGCTTTGACGAGGAGTTGGACACGAACGAGGATTACGAGTTCAATTACAGACTGAGAGAGTCCGGCGGGAAGATCTTCCTGAATCCTGAAATCCGACCCCGCTATTATTCGCGGAACACCTTGTTTGGGCTGATGAAGCAGTATTTCAGATATGGGCTGAAGAAGATCACCGTGGTGCGCAAACATCCCAAGGCCTTCCAGTTTCGATACCGGATTCCACCCATTTTCATCCTGGCCCTTTTGATCACGGGGATATTGGGATTCTTTCGCCCGACTTTTCACTATCTGTTTGCAGCCATCCTGGTCGGATACCTAGTCACCGTGTTTGTCGCGTCTCTGAGACTGTTTCTTAGGCACAGGAAGGGATATGCGCTGCTTCTTCCCGTGATTTTTGTGGTGCTCCATTTTTCTTTCGGGTTGGGTCTTCTGTACTCCCTGGGGCTTCTTTGTCTGGAGTCCATTCGGAGAAGACAAAACAGCACACCGATCGTCACGGGTAAACAGGGATAGGGTTTTTGTGTTTTGGTTCTGCACTTTGTAGTGAAGAAGTCTCTTGCATCCAAGTGTCATAGTGGCAAAGGGGAAAAGACTTGTCCAAATTTCGGGAAAAACTCAACCTGTTGCTCCTGGATGTGATGGCCATCAATGCGGCCTTCTTCAGCGTGTTTTGGGCAAAATACGTGAGCGGAAAGTGGGGGTATCTGGACACGCTCTGGCATCACGAGGGCGGGATCGGGCAGCATGTGACGTTTTCCTTTGCCCTCGATCGCTACCTTTGGCCGATGGTGGTCATCAGTGTATTCTGGCTGATTCTGTTTGCGTTCTATGGATTGTACAGGTCGTGGCGGGCTCAGTCCCGATTGGATGAGTTTGTTGCGGTCGGGAAGATTGTGTCCCTTGGGGTGCTCGTGCTTTTCCTGTTGACCTTCGATATTTCCGACCCTTTCCCGAAGACGCGGATGGTGCTGTTTGCCTACTGGATGCTGCTGATGCTCTTCGTGGGAGCAGGGCGGATCGGTGTGCGGACCTTTCAGCGGCGGGCATTGGCTAAGGGATTTGGGGGAAGGCGGTCGGTGATCGTGGGAACTGGACGCCTGGGGCATATGCTGTTGAGGAAGATTCAGGGATCTCCAGCCCTGGGCTATCGGATTGAGGGATTGGTGGCAGAGTATGGGGGAGGCGATGAAGGGGAAAGGGTGGATTGTCCGGTGCTTGGGAACGCGGAGGAACTTCCCCGGATTATCACCGATCACCGGATTGAGGAGGTGCTGATTGCGGCCGATTCGAGCTCCCATCAGGAGATCCTGGATATGGTCTCCAGATGCAACGGTCGCTCGGTGACATTTGGCATCATCCCAGATCTGTATGATATTGTCAGTGGCCACGTTCGCACCCAGGAAATCTATGGGTTCCCGGTGATGGAACTGCTTCCGGATCTGATGCCCGCCTGGGAGAAGACGGCCAAGCGACTGGTGGACGTAATCGTGTCGTTGGTGATTCTGATCGGGATGTCTGCGGTGTGGGCGTTGGTGGCGCTCTCGATCAAGTTGGATTCAAGGGGCCCCGTTTTTTTTGTGCAGAAACGCGTGGGACGAGATGGAAAGATTTTCAGGATGGGTAAGTTTCGATCGATGGTGGAAAACGCCGAAGGAGAATCCGGGCCGGTTTGGGCGGGGAAGAACGATCCTCGGATCACCCGAGTTGGGAGGATAATAAGGCGGCTCAAGATAGATGAAGTGCCCCAACTCTACAATGTGCTGCGAGGGGATATGAGCCTGGTGGGGCCGCGACCGGAGCGGCCGTTTTTTGTGGAAACACTGGAGCAGGAGATTCCACTGTATCGGCGCCGATTGCGCGTTGTTCCGGGGCTGACGGGATGGGCACAGACGAATCAGGGGTATGACACTTCAATCGAGGACGTGAAGGAGAAGTTGAAATACGATTTGTATTACATCGAAAACATGTCGCTGAGGATGGATACCAAGATTTTGCTTCGAACCTTGTTTGTGGCCCTCAGAGGTACGGAGATTCGGCTGGAAAAAGAGATTTCAGATTGAGCGCAGCATTATCGGAGGATGGGCATGCACCGGCAGATGTGATTGCGCACACAGATCCCGTGTTTTGTCGGGCTCAGAGATCGTCCCAAACCGGGTTTTCGGTGGGTGGCAGGGCATCTGAAGGGAATGGGGCGAGATTTCACTTGACAAAGCGGGGATAATCATGTAGATTTACGACAAATATTTTTCTGTAAATCCGTTGCACAATAGCGGAAAAGGATACCCGATTGTCGAAGAATGTATGTTGGCGTGCCTGGGGCAGGAGGGGGCGCGTTTTTTGATTGTAGCGATGGCGGTGGGTCTTTGCGGGCGATTAGCTCAGATGGTTAGAGTACTTGCTTGACATGCAAGAAGTCACTGGTTCGATTCCAGTATCGCCCACCAGTTCGCGTTTTTGCTGCATGACCGATGATCCACAAAACATGTTTCGGGGGGAGAACACACTGACGCATGCCAAGGAGTAGGATGGCGATTACGGTTACATTTCCGGACGGTTCGACTAGGGAGTACGTGCGCGGGGTCACGGTGGGGGAGGTGGCCGAAGATGTCGGTCCCAGGCTGGCTAAGGCAGCTGTCGCCGGCATGGTGGATGGACGGATCGTGGGATTGAGCGGGTCTGTTGACAAAGACGCGGGGCTCCAGATTCTGACGTTTTCGGACCCCCAGGGACGGGGTCTGGTTTGGCACAGCTGTGCACATGTGTTGGCGCAGGCAGTCAAAGAGTTGTTCCCAGAGGCCAAGCTTGGGATCGGTCCGGCCATTGCAGAGGGATTCTATTACGATTTTGATGTAGCGGAGCCGTTTTCGCCGGGGGATCTGGAGCGGATTGAGCGGAGGGTGCGGCAGATCGTCAAGGAGGACGTGCCATTTGTTCGCGAGGAAGTTTCCAGGGCGGAGGCACGGTGTCGGATGGAGGCGGAAGGGGAGGCGTATAAACTGGAATTGCTCGACGAGCTCGGGGAGGACGAGAAGATCACCCTTTATCGGAGCGGAGGCCTTCTGGATCTTTGCCGGGGCCCCCACCTTCCGTCGACCGGGCGGATCAAGGTAGTCAAATTGCTTTCTGTTGCCGGAGCCTACTGGCGGGGCGATGAGAAGCGGAAGATGCTTCAGCGCATCTATGGGATCGCTTTCGAGTCGGACCAGGACCTAAGGGACCACGTAGAGAAGCTGGCGGAGATCGAACTTCGGGATCATCGACGACTCGGGCGGGAACTGGATTTGTTCAGCCTGCACGAGGAGGGGGGTCCGGGATTGGTGTTCTGGCATCCGAAAGGGGCGCGGATCCGAACGATTATCGAGGATTTCTGGCGGGAGGAGCATGTTCGCAGGGGGTACGATATCGTGTACACCCCCCATGTTGCCAAAGCAGCTTTATGGGAAACGAGTGGGCATCTCTCTTGGTTCCGGGATGATATGTATCCCCCGATGGATGTGGATGGGACCGAGTATCTCGTGCGCCCGATGAACTGTCCGTTCCACATCATGATGTACAAAACCCAGATGCGGAGCTATCGGGAATTGCCGATGCGGTGGGGCGAGCTGGGAACGGTCTATCGGTACGAACGCTCCGGCGTGTTACAGGGAATGTTGCGGGTTCGTGGATTCACGCAGGACGATGCGCAT
The DNA here is from genome assembly GCA_043804415.1 of Candidatus Latescibacterota bacterium. GTDB lineage: Bacteria > Latescibacterota > 4484-107 > 4484-107 > 4484-107 > 4484-107. Next base: position 4,415 of record JAZDJA010000259.1, read on the forward strand.
ATTTTCTGTCGGCCCGACCAACTGGAGGCGGAGATCGCCGGGGTAATAGATCTGGCGCTGTTCATGCTGAGCACCTTTGGATATTGCGAGTATATCGTAGAGCTGAGTGTTCGGGATCCTGAGAAGAAAGATCGGTATATCGGAGCGGATGCGGTGTGGGAGCAAGCGGAAACGGCACTGAAGAATGCTCTGGAGGTCAGTGGATTGACCTATAAGCGGGCCGAAGGAGAGGCGAAGTTCTATGGTCCCGCGATAGATATTCAGATGAAGGATGCGCTCGGGCGCGGATGGCAGGGCCCTACGATTCAGGTTGATTTCAACGAGCCGGAGCGGTTCGATGTGAACTACGTAGGAGGAGATGGAGAGACGCATCGGGTGGTGATGGTGCATCGGACGGTTCTGGGTTCCATGGAACGTTTTGTGGGCGGACTGATCGAGCACTACGCCGGTGCTTTTCCTGTGTGGTTGGCGCCGGTTCAGGCGATGGTCATTCCGATTTCGGACGATCAGTTGGACTATGCTCTCGAGCTGGCGGATCGCCTCAGGGCGCAAAAGATCCGGGTGTCAGTGGACGAGCGCAGAGAGAAAATGGGCTACAAGATACGGGAGGCGGAACAACAGAAAATTCCGTATATGTTGATCGTGGGAGCGCGGGAGATGGATCGGGGGATGGTTGCGGTTCGCAGGCGCAGCGAGGGGGATCTCGGAGAAATGTCGGTGGAGTCGTTGTTGGATCGGATTTCCACAGAGGTCGGGCTAAGGAGCCTTAACGAGTAATGACCAATGAGTAACGGGTGTGGCGCAGTAAGCGGGATCGCCCTGTATTCGTTGCTCATTACAAGAGAGCGAGGTGGTTGCCTATCAAAGAAAGCGTCAGAGTGAATACTCAGATTCGGGTCCCGCAGGTTCGGGTGATCGACTCGGAAGGCGCGCAGGCCGGGATCATGGAAAGACGAGCTGCGCTGGAATTGGCCCAGGCGCAGAATTTCGATCTGGTGGAAGTGTCGCCAAATGCCAAGCCGCCGGTATGTCGGATCATGGATTATGGTAAGTATAAATACCAGCAGAGCAAGCGGATCAAAGACTCGAGGAAGAATCAGCACGCAGTGCAGGTCAAAGAGATTCGGATGCGCCCCAAGACGGATGAACACGATTATCTCTTTAAGGTGCGTCACGCGATGCGTTTCTTGGAGGAACGCAACAGGGTCAAGATCAGTGTGATGTTCCGAGGAAGGGAGCAGGCGCACCGGGAGTTCGGGCGCAGTGTGTTGGAGCGGGCGATTGCGGACGTGTCCGAGATCGCTTCTGCGGAGGGGGCTATCCGCATAGAAGGACGGAATATGGTGGTTACGTTGGTTCCGAAGTAAAGGCTTCTGGTGTGTAAATCGTGATTGATGAACGAGTAATGTAGTCTTGTGTGGAGATAGGTATGCCGAAAACAAAGACAAGGAATACAGCGGCCAAGCGCATGCGACTGACTGGAAGCGGCAAGATCAAAAAGCAGAAGGCTTTTGGCCGGCATGTTTTGACGAAGAAGTCCTCCAAGAGAAAGCGAAATCTGCGCAGATCAGATCTGGTAGCTGCATCGGATGAGAAGCGGGTCCGGAGGATGTTGGGTTGTTAGCAGAAGAATGACAACTGTCAAAGTCGAAATGACGAAAGAATGTCAAATCTCAAATCTGATTGATTTGTAAGAGGGTTCGAGACTCCGTGTTGCCGCTGAGCACGTAGAGATAGCCGTTTCAACCGGCCAAACTCTTTCATGGAGTTTCCTCTGCAAGCATCTGCGCTGGACGAGGTTAATCACATACTTTTTCCGAAAGCGTCAAATCTGAAACGCCAAGTACCTTCCAACTCCTCCCAAAGGGGATGGGAGCGATTTGACAGCTGACATTCCCAGGAGGGGAGGGAAATGCCGAGAGCAACAGGTAATGTGCCATCGCGTAGAAGAAGGAAGAAGATTCTCCAGGCGGCACGGGGATTCCGGGGAGCCCGGAGCAAGCTCCACAGAACAGCAAAGGAAGCTGTCCATAGAGCTTGGTCCTACGCATATAACGATAGGAAACGGCGGAAGCGGGATTTTCGGAGATTGTGGATCGTTCGCATCAACGCGGCAGCGCGACTGGATGGGTTGACCTACAGTGCGATGATCCGAGGTCTTGATCTGGCCGGTATGGAGGTAAACCGGAAGATATTGGCGGATCTGGCAGTGACGGATGCGCGGGCTTTCTCTGCATTGGTCGAAAGGGCAAGAGTAGCTTTGGGATAGAGGTGTTTTCTCCGGCGATCTCGTGCATGCGCTTCCGCACAGTAATGCGGCATCTCTGCCAGGATAGAACGGATGACTTGATGGAAAACGTGCAAGACATAGTACAAGAAGCGATCGCGGAGATTGCAGCATGTTCGGATGAACAGGCGTTGGATGCGGTTCGGGTGAACTACCTAGGACGCAAGGGGCGATTGACGTTTGTGATGCGCGCGATCGGGGAATATCCGCCGGAGGAGCGCCCGGCGAAGGGGAAAGCGGCATTAGCGGCAAAAGCCTCGGTGACGCGCGCGCGCGAGGAGCGTCTGGCCCGAATCAAGGCGAGGACGGATGAGAAGCCCAACGGGGTGGATGTTACCCTCCCAGGGCTCAGATACGAGGTGGGGAGGCGGCATCCGTTGACGGTGGTGACGGAGGAGATCGTGGAGATCTTCGCCGGAATGGGGTTTTCGGTGGCCAGAGGCCCGGAAGTCGAGTTGGAGTATTACAATTTCGATGCGCTTAATACGCCAGCGGATCATCCGGCACGGGACGAGCACGACACGTTTTACTTGGACAACGGTGCTTTGCTCAGAACGCATACCTCTCCGGTCCAGATCCGCACGATGGAGTGCACTTCGCCGCCGGTGCGGGTAATCTCGCCGGGACGGTGTTACCGGAACGATACGCCGGATGCAACGCATTTCCCCGTGTTCCATCAAGTAGAGGGCCTATACGTGGATCGGGGTGTCTCCTTTGCGGATTTGAAGGGGGTCATCTCCTGTTTCGCGCGGCAGATGTTCGGTCCGGATGTCCGGGTGCGATTCCGACCGGATTTTTTTCCGTTTACCGAGCCGAGTGCGGAGTATGCGTTTTCATGTGTGGCGTGCGGTGGAACGGGATGTCGCGTATGCAAGAATACGGGCTGGCTGGAGATTGCGGGTTCGGGGATGGTGGATCCGGAGGTGTTTCGGCACGTGGGATATGATTCGGAGGTGTTTTCCGGATACGCCTTTGGGATGGGCGTGGAGCGAATCGCGATGCTAAAGTACGGGATCAACGACATTCGCCTGTTCTATGAGAACGATTTGAGGTTTATTCGGCAGTTTTGATCGTGGCTGTCCCAGATGGTCAGGATCGAACGATGATGCAGTTGCAGGCGCAGACGGGATTTTGGAGGGGATCGACGAAGCATTTCGACCCTCTAAGGTTACGCATAGCCTGAAAGCCCGCCCCTCAGAGGCTATACCACAGATCATCTCCTGAACCGTTCTTCTTTTTCTGGGGGGGGCTTGTCTCTGCATCGTCGGGGCATCTTAGGAACCGAACATGAAGGTTACGTATCATTGGCTTAAGGAATTTGTGGATTTTGATCTGAATCCGTCCGACCTTGCTGACGTGTTGACAATGGCCGGGCTGGAAGTGGCGGCCATAGAGGATCTGGGTGCCCCCTACAGCGGGTGTGTGGTGGGGAGGGTACTGGAAAAGATATCGCATCCGAATGCGGATCGGCTTTCGGTGTGTCGGGTGGATGTGGGCGAAAAAGTGGTCACGGTTGTGTGCGGGGCCCCGAATGTGGCGGAAGGACAGCACGTGGCGGTTGCCCTGGTGGGAACGGAGCTCTCCGGCAAGTTGGTGATCAAAGAGGCGATGATCCGAGGGGTGGCATCTTCCGGGATGATCTGTTCGGAGGTGGAGTTGGGGTTGGGAGAGGACGCATCCGGGATATTGGTGCTATCCGACGAGACAAAGGTGGGAGCGCCTCTTTCCGTTGCGTTGGGATTGGACGAGGTGGTTTTCGAGCTCGAACTGACGCCCAATCGGCCGGATTGTCTGGGTGTGATGGGCGTGGCGCGTGAGATCGGGGCCGTCACCGGAAACTCCCTGCGGGTACCTGAGATTGAGGTGGCGGAGGAGGGGGGTCCGGTTGAAAAACTGGTGGATGTGGAGGTCGTCGACCCGCTCGCATGTCCCCGCTATGCTGCGCGGGTAATTACCGGGGTGAAGGTGGGTCCCTCGCCGGAATGGATGAGAAGGCGACTTGAGGCCGTTGGATTGCGCGCGATTAATAACGTGGTCGATGCCACAAATTACGTATTGATGGAATTGGGACACCCCCTGCATGCTTTTGATCTGGACAAGGTGGCTGGACGGAAGATCGTGGTGCGGAGAGCGCAAAATGGGGAACAACTGTTGACCTTGGATGGGAAACTGCGCGATCTGGACGAAGAGATTCTGGTGATTTCGGATCTGGAGAAACCGGTGGCTATTGCCGGCGTGATGGGTGGGGGCGATACAGAGGTCACCGACGGTACGGTGGATGTGTTGCTCGAGAGTGCGTATTTTGATCCGGTTCCGGTGCGAAGGGGAGCCAAGAAGCTGGGGCTGTCTACGGAGGCATCCCAGCGTTTCGAGCGGGGAATGGACTGGGATGGAAACATCCGGGCGCTGGATCGGGCAGCCCAGTGGATTTTGCGGCTTGCGGGGGGGAAGGCGGCAGCCGGCCTGATCGACATATACCCAGAGAAGCGCAGTCGTGCGGATGTCACTTTGCGTCCGGAACGGGCGAACCAGATGTTGGGGACATCGCTCGATGGCGCACAAATGGCGGAGATGCTTCGGGCCTTAGGATGTGTGGTGACGGCCAGGGATGGGGAACTCGAGGTGAAGATTCCGAGCTTCCGTCCGGATCTCGCGCGCGAGATTGATCTCGTGGAGGAGGTGGCGCGGAGTGTTGGGTATAACAACGTTCCGAATCGGGAGGTGGTTGGAGGAAACCTGGGGATGGTGGGTCGGGCTGATTTGAAATTGGCGGCAAAGACCCGGACTGCGCTGACGGGATTGGGATTGGATGAGGTCGTAACAAGTAGTTTGACGGATCCGGATCGGGCATCGGAGGGAGCGGTTCTCTTGTCCAATCCTTCGGGTCGCCCGATGTCTGTGCTGAGAACGAATTTGCTTTTCGGCCTTCTCGAAGTGGCCCGGTGGAATCTGAACCGGCAGGTCGACGAGGTGCGGATTTTTGAGATAGGAAAGGTGTTTGCCCGGGGAGATTCGCTGGAGAGCACCCGGACCCAAGTAGACTGGAAGGCAAATCCTCAAGCACGCCGCTGTGAAGACCGAAGGTGGGCTCTTGGAAAAGAATCTGCGCGCACCAAAGAGGAAGAACGAGTTGCAGGGCTTCTGGTGCGTGGGACACACCGGGATCGATGGCCCGATCAGAGACGGGAGATGGATTTTTACGAGGTGAAGGGCATTGTCGAGGCCTATCTCGAAAGCATCGCTTCGGCAACACCCAAGGTGGTATCCGTTCAGGATGAGGCCTATGAGGAGGGGGTTGCTGGAAGCATACTGTTGGACGGAAAGGAAGTTGGACGTTGTGGACAGTTGCGCAGGGATCTGGTGTCTCGGTTCGATGTCAAAGAGGCCGTGTATGGGTTTGACATAAGCCTTGCGGAGGGGCTCCCTTTTTTCGAGAACGCGCGGACTTTTGTGCCGTTGGCTCGGTATCCGGGGGTGGATCGGGATTTTGCAGTGGTGGTTCCGGAATCGCTTTTTTGGGGGGAACTGCTCCAGGAGATCCGGGAGACGGACACCGGGTTGATCGAGTCTGTGGAGGTCTTCGACGTGTATCGGGGAAAGCCGCTGGGCGCGGGAGAGAAGAGCCTGGCGTTTTCGGTGCGCTTTCGTTCCAAGGAGCGCACCTTATTGGAGGGAGAGGTCAGCGCGCTAAGCGAGCGGATTGTGGCACGATTATCGGGTCAATTCGGCGCGAAACTGCGTTCGTGATCACGATGAAGGATTGACCCTACCTTGCCATCCAGGGGAGGGCGAAGGGTAACATGAGGGGTTCGCTACTCATGATTTACTGCAGAGAAGGGATGCAAAGATGGAGACTTTTGAGACGTTGGAGCAAGAGATCAACAGAGCCATGGAGTTGATTGATATATGGAAGATGGAGCGGTCGGAGGCATTGGCGCAGGCCGAGGAGTTGCGAGCGCGTTTGGTCACCGTGGAGGCCCAGAACGAGATGCTCAAGTCGGAGCAAGCGCAGCTTCAGGAGCAGCATCAGAATCGGTTGGACCTGGTGGAGGAAGGCAAAGAGCGGGTGAAAGCGCAGATTGAGCGGATGCTTGCCAAGTTGGAATCCGGAAACGGATAGCCTTTCCGAATCCGATCGGAGATCAGGAATTTCGGATTCCGCGTTTTCTTCATCGAGAAGACGCGAAAGGGCGCAAAGAAAGACAAAGACAACGAACCAAAGGGTGCGGCGGGCGAGTGACGTGTTACTCGCCCCTGCCCCAGGAAGTCATTCCGTTCTCTGCGCCTTCTTGGTGAAGGGACTGTGAGATTCATAATCCGAAATCAGGTTCTGGCTTGGATACGACAATGTCAGATCAAGAAAACGGGAAGCGCACAATTGTGGTGAATATTTTCGGTACGGAGTATCCCATTCAAGGCGCGGAGGATGCGGAGTATATCCAACGGGCCGCCATGTATGTGGATGAGAAGATGCGGGAGGTGTCGGTTCGATCGTCTCTCCGTCTGACTACGCAAGTGGCTGTATTGGCGGCGCTCAACATTGTGGATGAGCTTTTCAAAGAGCAGTCGAAGAAGGGATTGGCTGTTGAGATAGACGAGAAGGTGTCCCGATTGACCGCAGTGTTGAGGAACAAAATCGCTGATGCTTCGACCTGAGAATAGGCAGCGTTCGACCGAGGTGGTGCCGAAGCCATATCCGTTTCGGTGAACGGTTGCGCGCTCAACTGCAAAAGAGGGCTGATCGGATTATTGGATGGCCCTTGATGGGTATTATGTGAGCTCCTGTTGCGTTCGTGTGGTTGTTTCCCCTTGCCTGGACCAGTGTGGCGCCGGGCACGAACGAGAGGAGCTTTTTTTGTCGCCAAACCCGCGGATGGCTCCCGATACCGTGCGCTATGCATCGGGATCGATCCGTGTTGTCCCGATTCACCCTAAATGGGAATTCCCTCCTGATGGGGTTGCTGTCTGTGGGGGGATCATGGAATAATTTCAGAACTAACCCGAATGCGTCGTATACGTGACAGGGAAAAAAATACGGCAGGAGGATAGCACCTATGTTGGAAGGAATCGTAACGCTGTGGCCATTTTTTGTCGTGCTGGCTTCGGTGGTGGCTTTTATATTGGGGTGGTGGGTCAACGATCGGGTCAAGCAGGGAAAGATCGCCGGCGCGGAAACGTTTGCGGAGAAAATTCTAGACGATGCGACGAAGGAGGCGGCGTCAATCCGGGAGCGCGCAGCCTTGGAGTCGGAGAACGAGTGGCACAAGACGCGGGAGAAGTTTGAAGCGGATACGGGGGAAAAACGAGAGGAACTCGGCAAGTTCGAAATGCGTCTGTTGGAGCGGGAACGAAAGCTGGACAAGAAGGTGGATCTGTTAAACACCAAGGAACGTGCGGTTCGGCATCGCGAGCGGGAGTTGGGTTCGCGGGAAAAATCTGTAATGGCCAAAGATGCGCAGCTTGCCGAGATGATCGAAGAGCAGAATACCCGGTTGGAGCAGATTGCCGGGATGCGATCTGAGGAAGCGAAATCACTGTTGATGCATAATCTCGAGCAGAAGGCGAAGCAGGAGGCCGCAAAACGCGCCAAGGAGATCAAGGATCGGGCGATCTCCGACGCGGAGAAGGAGGCGCGGGAGATCATCACTCAGGCCATCCAGCGGTGCGCGGCGGATCACGTGGTAGAGTCCACGGTGTCCGTTGTGTCGTTGCCCTCCGATGAGATGAAGGGACGAATTATCGGCCGGGAGGGGCGGAATATCCGGGCTTTTGAGACCGCCACTGGCGTGGAAGTGATCGTAGATGATACGCCGGAAGCGGTGATTCTTTCGGGATTCGACAGTATCAGGCGCGAGGTCGCCCGGATCGCCTTGGAGCGACTGGTAACAGATGGGCGGATCCATCCGTCCCGGATCGAAGAGGTGGTGAAGAAGGCCCAAGTGGACATGGAGGAGATCATTCAGCATGCAGGGGAGCAAGCCGCGTATGATGTGGGCGTGCATGGGGTTCATCCGAAAATTCTCTACCGTCTGGGGCGACTTCGGTATCGTACGAGCTATGGACAGAATGTGCTTCAGCACAGCAAGGAGGTGGCTTACCTTTCGGGGTTGATGGCCGGGGAGCTGGAATTGGATGTGGTGCTGGCGCGGCGTGCCGGGTTGCTGCACGATATTGGGAAGGCTTCCGATCAGGATGTGGAGGGGACGCACACGCAGATCGGTCTGGAACTGGCGCGGCGTTTTGAGGAGGGCGAGATCGTCCAAAACGCCATCGCGGGACATCACGAAGACGTGCCGGCGATCTCGCTGATTACGGTATTGGTGTCTGCTGCCGATGCGATCTCCGGAGCCCGACCCGGTGCGCGGCGGGAGACCCTGGAGAGCTATGTGCACCGCCTGGAACGTCTCGAGGAGGTGGCGGGTTCCTTTGCGGGCGTGGAGAAGGCGTATGCGATTCAGGCGGGACGGGAGATTAGGGTGATCGTAGATTCGAGCAGTGTGGACGATGCTTACGCAGAGCAGCTGGCGTCGGATATTGCCGAGAAGATTCAGGCGCAGATGGAGTATCCCGGGCAGATCAAGGTGGCCGTGATTCGTGAGACACGGGCCGTGGGTTACGCCAAGTAGCCTTCCGCAAGGTACCCGCCGGAAAGTAAGGCGCGTGTGCCGTTTGTGCAATATGTCATTCCCATTTGGGATTCCCAGAGTGTGTGGTTGGCGTGTTCATTCCTCTTTCGGACACTTAAATAGTCTCGCTGCAGAGACAAGGTGCGCGGCCTGGAAGCGCAGCCCACACAGCGGAGGACACGGTGCCGCCCCAGCCGGTCTGTATGCAGTTCTCTGTCAGTGTCCGTGCTTCCCTGGCGGGCTTTTGTTCTCGTTGGGGGGATCTGAGCCTGCGCACGACATATGGGAGTCGCCAGCGACTTCCATTCCGGGAAAGGGTGCGGTCTTGGACCTGACTGGAACGTATACGGTTTCCGAAGTGACGCGCGAGATCAAAGGGCTTGTAGAGGAGGGTTTGGGTCCGCTGTGGGTGGAGGGGGAGGTGTCCAATTACGTGCATCATCCGTCGGGGCACCGGTATTTCACGCTGAAAGATGAGGGCAGTCAGCTCCGCTGCGTGATGTGGAAGTGGCAGGGGCGATTGTTCTTTACGCCTGAGAACGGGATGAAGGTGCTCGCGCATGGCCGGATCTCAGTGTATGAGCGCGGAGGACAATATCAGCTGGCAGTGTCGGAGCTTCAACCTGCGGGAGTCGGGGAGCTTCAACTGGCCTTCGAACAGTTGAGGGAGCGGTTGGCGAATGAGGGGCTGTTCGACGAGAGCCGGAAGCGGGTGCTTCCGGCTTTTCCGCGCCGGATCGGAGTGGTGACCTCGCCGACGGGCGCAGCGATCCGGGATATTGCCGATGTGATTGGGAGGCGTTTCCCGGATGCGCAGATTGTGCTGTGGCCGGCGCGGGTGCAGGGAGAAGGATCGGCCGAGGAGATCGCGGAAGGAATTGAGAGATTGAACGTATACGGCGACGTGGACGTGCTCATTGTGGGCCGGGGCGGGGGGATCGCTGGAGGATTTGTGGGCGTTCAACGAGGAGAAGGTGGCCCGCGCGATCTGTGCCTCCCGGATTCCCGTGGTATCGGCTGTGGGGCACGAGGTCGATTTTGTCATTGCCGACTTTGTGGCAGATCGACGGGCTCCGACCCCATCGGCGGCTGCGGAGATGGTCGTGCGTGATGGGGCTGAGTTGATCCGTGAGGTGGGCAGCCTGCGCACGCGGGCGGAGGATGCGGTGGTGCGCATCCTTGAGGAGGGCGAGCGTCGTGTGCACGATCTGGAATCCCGATATGTGCTCCGTCGGATGGGGGATGTGCTGACCCAATTCGATCAGCAGGTGGACGGCCTGGAGCATCGGGCGGTCCGGGCATTCGATCACGCTATCTCTGAGAAAGTGGCACAGTATCGGGGATTGATGGGCCGGTTGGATGCGCTCAGCCCGCTCTCGGCGCTCCATCGGGGATTCAGCGTGTGTCGGAGGATGCCGGATGGAAGGGTCGTGACGGATAGCGCGATGCTTTCCGTCGGGGATCGGATGGAGGTTTCATTCGAGCGCGGCAGGACGCGCTGTACGGTGGAGAAACCGTTGCCTTAGGACACCCTTTCATTCATAGTATGGCGTAACCTGATCATACGAGATTCTTGGGCTGCGTCTTAGAATGACGCCCTTTGTCACTCTGAAGGCAGCGAGCGGTCTCCATCAAACCCCAGACATACGTCACCGAACTTACGAGGCACAGCACTTAGGGAGAATGGCTGCACGGATGGATCTTTGTGGTACCACGGGTCCGAAACACCGAAAAATGTTTGTGGGTCAGGCAATTTCGGCCGTGCTTTCCGGGAGAAGATGATGGCAAGACGCAGTTTTGAAGACGCGTTGAAGATCTTGGAGGAAGTGGTGGAGGGGCTGGAGACCGGTGGTGCGTCACTGGATGCGTCGCTGGATCTCTTTGAGCGGGGAGTCGGAGCTTCGAGGGAGTGCACGGAGATTCTCTCCGTAGCGCGAAAGCGGGTTCAGAAGTTGGTGGAGAAACAGGAGGGGGTTTTTCAGTTGGGGTTTCTGGAGGAGGTCGGATCGGAAGGCGCGTGACTGCAGAGACTATAGAGCGGCAGCTAAGAACTGATCCCCAGACACCGATCTCCGCAAGGGAGGAAAGGTATTGAGCACTTCGGCAGGTACGAAGGAGTTTCTGGAGGCGCTTTCCGTACGCAGCAAGCAGGTACGGACGCATTTGATGTCGAAACGGTATCAGGAGGCGTTTGGGTCGGCGCACGTTCGGGACTCGGTGTATAGTTACATTCTGGCGGGCGGAAAATTACTCAGGCCCGGGGTGTTGTTGTTTTCGTGCGGCGCGGTGGGGGGGGAGGAGAAACGGGCCATTCCTGCGGCGGCAGGTCTTGAAATGTTCCATACCTGGACGATCGTGCACGACGATATCATCGATCGGGATGCGAAGCGGCGTGGCGGGCCCACAGTGCACGAAGAGTTTCGCAGAAGGGCGATTGCGGAGTTGGCGCTTGAGGGAGAGGAGGCGGCGCATTACGGAACGGCTCTGGCGATTCTTGCGGGGGATGTGCAGCACGGGTGGGCCATCTCCCTGTTTACCGAGCTGACGACGGTCGGAGGCTTGGATCCTTTGGTTACGCTGGCATTGGTCGCGGAGTTGGACGGATACGTGGTGAATACCTTGGTGGAAGGGCAGGCGCTAGACGTTCAATATGCCGGGACTGGGGTTGAGGCATACGATCGGGACCGTATCGTGGATGTCTTGTGGCGGAAGACGGGGGTGTTGTATGAGTTTGCCGGCAGAGCCGGGGCGATGATCGGGCTTCAGACCGCCGATCGCGATCACGAGTTGGTGCGGGCGATCTCGTCCTTTACAGGGAAGTGTGGGACGGCGTTTCAGTTGCAGGACGATATTCTGGGCATTGTGGGGGATGAGCGCCAGTTGGGGAAGCCCGTGGGTTCGGATGTTCGGGAGGGGAAAAAGACGATGGTGGTGCTGTATGCGTTTCAGGCCGCCAATCCCAGTCAGCGTCAGCAGCTGACGGCTGTCTTGGGAGAACGGGGCGCCACCGATGGTGAGATCGAACGGACGAGGAATCTGCTGATCGAGCTCGGAGGAATCGAGCAAACCCAAGCGTTGGCGCACGAATACGTGGCTGCGGGATTGCGCGATCTGGAGACCGTGCCGGCCTCCTCTTGCAGGGACTTGCTGTGCAAATGGGCGGAGTTTGTGATTGAGCGGCGATTCTGATTGCTCAGCGCAGTGAGTTTCACGCTATACGAAGCCCAAACCAGCCATAGGCAGCGCGTGGAAAAAAGACCGACAGGAAAGAGGAGCTAGAATTGAAGGAGAAGAGGATCGGAAAGGCAGCGGAGAGTCGGAGTGGAAATAAGGATGTTGAGGGGAGCGTCTGCACGACCCTTCCCTCGCTCACGCTCCTTCTGGATGCCATAGACTCTTCGGCGGATTTGAAGACATTGGGTGTGGGCCAGCTCCCTCAGCTGGCCGCCGAGATCCGGGATCGGATCACGACGGTGGTCTCCCAAAATGGGGGCCATCTGGCGCCCAGCTTGGGTGCGGTGGAGTTGGCAATTGCCCTGCATTATGTCCTGGATACCCCGGAGGATAAGGTCGTTTGGGATGTGGGCCATCAGGCTTACGCGCACAAGCTCTTAACGGGAAGACGGAAGGCGTTCGGGACCTTGAGGCAATACGGGGGGATCAGTGGATTCCTGAAACGCGAGGAAAGCCCATATGATTCCTTCGGGGCGGGGCACGCGAGCACCTCTATTTCGGCGGCGTTCGGGATGGCGTGTGCACGGGACTTGAAAAGAGAGAATCATAAGGTGGTGGCCGTAATCGGGGACGGGGCGCTGACTGGAGGGCTTGCATTCGAAGGGATTAACAATGCGGGCGCCTCCGGGAAAGATCTGATCGTGGTGCTCAACGACAACAAGATGTCCATCTCTCCGAACGTGGGAGCTCTGTCCCGGTATTACACCGACATTATCAGTACCCGGCTCTATAATCGAATCAAGAAGGACATCTGGGCGTTGACCGGACATCTGGCGGCTATTGGAGGCGAGCATGTTCGGCGTGCGATGCGCAGGATCGACCAGAGTGTGAAGGCATTGATTGTGCCGGGCCTGTTTTTTGAGCGGCTGGGATTTCGCTATTTTGGCCCGATAGATGGGCACGATGTGGCCCATCTCATTGAAATCCTGGAAGGGATCAAGGAATTGCAGGGGCCGATCCTATTGCACCTATCCACCACGAAGGGAAAGGGTTGCGCGTTTGCGGAGGAGAATGCGGCCAAATTCCACGGGATCGGGGCCTTCGAGAAAATGACGGGAGAAGTCGAGGCGAAGAAGTGTCCGTCGTACTCGGAGGTGTTCGGAAGGAGCCTCACGGAGTTTGCGGAGACGCGAGAAGATGTGGTGGCGATAACGGCCGCGATGACGGATGGGACGGGATTGACGTGCTTTGGGCAGCGCTATCCCGATAGGCTTTTCGACGTGGGGATTGCCGAGGGGCATGCGGTGACGTTTGCCGCCGGATTGGCAGCGGAGGGGCTCCGTCCGGTGGTGGCGATCTATTCGACTTTCCTTCAGCGGGCATTCGATCACATCATTCACGATGTGGCATTGCAGGGGCTTCCGGTCATCTTTGCGGTCGATCGTGCGGGGTTGGTCGGAGACGATGGCCCTACGCATCACGGAACGTTTGATTTGAGCTATCTCAGGTTTATTCCAAACATGGTGGTGATGGCGCCAAAGGATGAGCGGGAACTCAAGGCCATGTTGAAGACGGCGTTGGCCTATGATAGGGGGCCCATTGCCTTGCGCTATCCGAGGGGCAGCGGGCCGGGGGTGGATTGTGAGGGCGAGGTGGAGGTTCTGGAAATCGGACAAAGTGAGATCCTTCGCGAGGGGGATGATGGGGCTATTCTGGCAGTGGGGGCCATGGTGTCTTCGGCACTGGAGGCGGCAGAGATTTTGGCGCAGCAGCACATTTCGTTGGAGGTCGTCAATGTCCGTTTTGTAAAACCGCTGGATCAGCAGATGGTTCGACGGATCGCCGAGGCCGGGAAGCCGATGATTACGGTGGAGGAAAATGCGCTTGAGGGGGGATTCGGAAGCGCAGTGATGGAGTATTTGGAGCAGGCTGGGATTGAGGCGTCCGTGAAGCGGTTGGGGATTCCGGATCACTTCATAGAGCATGGAGATCAAACGATCCTGATGCGGGGGATCGGGCTGGATGTGGCGGGGATGGTGCAGGCGATCGGGCCATTCATCAGGCGACCGGGGATATAGACGGAATGCAGGGGGACATGGCATGATCGGAGTGGTAAGGGGCCTGCAAAATGGGAGTAGGCGTCTGGCATACGGAGAGGGTGAGGATCTTCTTGGGTGTGGAGGAAAGGGGTAGAAGGGAAGAGCGTCATGGGGGATCACAGAAAAATCGGTCGGGTAGGGGTGATCGCGAATGCGTGGAAGCCCAGAGTGAAGGAGCTCCTGGAGGGGTTTCCGGCCCAGATGAAGAAGATGGGGCTTTCGTGTGTGCTGGCGGACGATCTGAGGGGGGTGTATGAAGGGGAAGGGACGTTCGTTCCGATCGAGGCGTTGGGGGCGCATTCGGATCTGTTGGTGGCGCTGGGGGGAGATGGGACGATGCTGAAGGCGGCTCAGGTGGCTCGCTTTGCGGAGGTGCCTATCCTGGGGGTCAATTTGGGGCGGCTGGGATTTCTGGCGGGCGTGGGTGTGGAGGAGATGGAAGAGTCCCTGATGCGGGTGTTGCGCGGGGAATATCGGGTGGAAAGGCGGATGGCGGTGACAGCCAAGGTGGAGGGAGAGGATGGGGAGGGTGCATTTGCCATCAATGATGTCGTACTCGAAAAAGGGGCTTCTGCGCGGATGCTTGAGGTGGAGATCACTCTGGGTGAGGAGTTTGTGAGTTCGTACCTGGCCGATGGGTTGATCCTGTCCACTCCGACTGGTTCGACCGCGTATTCGATGTCTGCGGGGGGGCCGATTGTGCATCCCGAGATGGCCGCGCTGATTATCTCGCCGATCTGTCCGCATTCGCTTTCTGTGCGCCCCATGGTGGTGCCGGCGGAGGTGACCGTGTGGGTGCGGGTGCGCTCAAATCGGGGTGACCCGATCCAGCTTACGGTGGACGGACAGGCGGGGCGGATGCTTGAGTCAGGGGATCGGGTGCGCATACAGCGATCCGGCCATGGGGTGTCTCTGATCGCCTTTGAGGAGCAGTCGTTCTACCAGATTCTGAGGACGAAGCTGATGTGGGGACTGGGGGAGAAGCGCCTGTCGTAGCGAAGATCTCCCGCATGTTCAAAGGAGGGCATACGATGCTGGAAGAAAGAATGGAACGCGTGAAATCGCGGCTGGTGGAGCGGTTGACAGATGGCATGGACTTGGTGGTGTTGGGGCAGATCCGGGAGAAGGGGATTGCTCCCCTGTTGACGCGATGGCTGACAGACCAAGCCGAAGCCCTGTTGAGGCAGGAGCAGGAAAGACGGTCGGATACCGGGCTTGGGTACGATCATCCGCGCGCGAAGGTGATTCTGGAGCGTCTGGACGAGGTGCTCTTGGATGTGACGGTGTTTCCAAGAACACAAATCGAACAGGTCGTGGAGGAGCAGATACGTTGGGAGACGATGCTTCGGATGCGCCCCGTAAAGGCCATGGTTCAATTCTTTCTTCCTCAGGAAGGAACGCTGTCCATCAGCGAGTTGGTCGCGTCTTTTCCGAAACTTCCGGTGCAGGCGTTCTACGGGGAGGGTTTGAGGGCGTACGCGGACAAGCATCCGCAGGAGACCGTGGATCGGGAAACGCTGGAGAGCATACTTCATGAAATTGAAAAGAGGGAGCTGTCCGTCGATGCTGTAGGAGTGATCATGAATGCGGCCACGACGACCTTGGAGTTTCTGAAACAACGGCGTGTGGAGGACGGGGATGAGATCGATCTGGATATCATCGGACAGGTTCTCACCTATTACCGAATGGGGGTTCAGGCCCGTGTGATCCAAGTGGAGCAGATGCTGGGTCGCGAGCGGTTGTCCTTGGGTCAGATGCGCCGGATCCTGGAGATGACCGGACACTTTACCGAGGGTGATGAACCGGAGACGGAGTTGCCTTCGGTAGACGTGGGGGGGGACATCCGCAGAATGGAGGAGGAAGAGGAAAATGCCGAGGAAATGAGGAATGAGTGTGAGGAGGAGGCTCGGAAAGGCCAGGAGGATACGCTCGCCGAATCCCAAGCACCTGAGTTGCCCAATCCCGTTATGGAAGACAGGATGGAGGACGTATTTGAGGTGGTGGAAAAACCGGAGGGTGTGTTTCAGATCCGACTGGATGACAAGGAAGAACGGTATTTTATTCGGAAACTCTTTGCAAAGGATCGAGAGATCTACGAGGCGCTTATGGCGCAGTTGCGAGGAATTTCCGAATGGGAGGAAGCGAATCGCACCATAGAGAAGTTCCTGGAGGATCACGGCATCGATGCGGATTCCAGGGCTGCCGGCCGTTTTTTGGACGCTTATTATGGGTGCTATGACGATTCCCCTTGATGGGATTTCTCTTTTTTCGTGGCCCACATGATCCCTTTTCGCTGCGGCGACATCCGATAGCGATGAGGAAAACCCGATGAACGCAAATGGACTCAGTACGGAGCGACTGTTTGAGGGATTCCCGATGGGGCCCAAATCCCTCTTGTCGGGTGCGCATACAGAGCGCATACTGCTCCATCAAGTCAACCCGGTAGAGGGGCGCTCTTCTCTGTGTCTTGTGGGCAAGATTCCTCTTGGGCACTCCCTGCGCACCTTCAGGCAAGCGGGGCGCCAGATTGGTAGAAAATGAGATCCGGGTGACTCTGGTGAATGTCAAAGCGAATCAGCCGCACAGGCATTGCGATAGGTGTGATGTCGCATTTCCTCTGCGGCTGTTTTCTTACGGAGGCATGGTGCGGCATGATGAACCGGATCACATTCGGGACTATTCTCTGGACACTCCTGTTGCCTGTGGTTGCAGCGGGTGGCTTCACGGTGCCGTTGGAGAAACCGAACGGATCGCGTCCGGCATCCGATCTGGTTTCGGTTTTCTCTCCTTCGGGGGAGGAGATAGGGGAGTCGGAAGCTCGGGATATGGTGGAGGAGGCGTATGAGTCGGTGGCCAGAGGAGTCGGGTATTCCGGCACCGAGCGTGTACGGGTGTTTCTTCCGCGTTCTGAAGAAGAGTTCAATCGGCTGACCGGGGGGCGGATCCCCGATTGGGGAGGAGGTTGTGCCTTTCCGGAACAGGGAATCATTGTCATCCGTGCTTCCTCAGAGGGTGTTTCCCGGTTGCGGGAGATTCTTCGCCACGAATTGTCCCATGTTTTTCTGAGACGGGCGCTTGGAGAGAAGCAAGTGCCCCGTTGGTTCGAGGAGGGAGTGTCGATGATGCAAAGCGGGGAATGGCGGATGGAACACACCCTTCGGATGGCCCGCGCGGTGCTCCTAAGGCGGATCATGACATTGGACCAGATCGACCGGGTGTTGTTGTTTCGGAGTTCCAAGGCACAGTTGGCTTACGTGGAAAGCTATCTGGCCGTGCTTTATTTCTGTCATCTCGGTGGTAGGGAGGCCCCTCAGCGGCTGATCGGGGCGATGCAGTCCGGGATGAGTTTCGAGGAGGCGTTTTCGCAGGTGGCGGGCATGCGTGCTTCGGATTTCTCCGGGGCATGGGAGCAGTATGCGAAAGATCGCTACGATCTGGTGTTGGTCGTAGTCGAAGGGCCATGGTTTTGGATCGGGATGTCGCTGTTGTTCCTGGGGAGTTATCTTGCGAAGCGGATTCGGACAGGGCGGGTGGTTCGGACGTGGGAAAATGAGGAAGCCACCAGATAGCAGTTGACCCGCGCGGGACGCGAGATGCTGATGATTTCTGTGCCGATCTGATCGGCTCTTGGCATCAGCAGGGCTCCCATTTTCAACGAAAGGGTGCTGTGCCCGACCGGGTAAGTGTCTTGTATCGAGTTTGGAAGTGAGCCGGACCGAGGCATTTCAAGCTTCTTCAGGTTATTTTGACGGGAAGAGGCGGAGAAATGTTTTTTTCTGCCCTGAGCTTTTTTTCCTTGACAAAGGCGATGATACTGTGTATCATTATCACTAATATGTATAGATACCGTGATTTGGCGGGAAATGTATCAATCATTCCCGAAAGGAGGGTCATACTATGAAGAAAGTTGGATCGGTACGATTCTTAAAGAAGATGGTTTTGACCCGATAGGTTATAGGTTTTCATTTTGTCCTTCCTGAGAGACCTCCGAAGTTTCCAATGCCTCGGAGGTCTGATGGCTGTGATGAGGCTGAAAAAGCCCCGCGAAGGACGTTAACCGCAGAATAACTGGCAGAGAGGAGACCCGCAGAACACGCTCAATAGAACATGGTGAAAGGGAAACGTTTCTGGAGGTGATGCGATTGGGTAACCGCTTTTTACTCAATGAGGAAGGAGGGCGTTATGAAGCAGTTTTTCTTGGTTCTCTTGACGTTGGCGATAGGTTCATCCGCAGTCTATTCGGCCGCTCCGGGCGATGTAGTGATCAACGAACTGATGTGGATGGGGAGCACGGCTTCCAGTGCGGACGAATGGATTGAGCTTAGAAATATGACCGATTTCGAGATTCTTCTTGATGGTTGGACCTTGGAGAAGGCGGCTACCATAGGCGATACACTCACTATCCCCGAAGGGAAAACAATCCCTGCTCGGGGATTTTTTATGATCGCCAATTATGCGCCCGCTGCCGAGAACTCGGGATTGGCGGTGACGGCCGATTGGGTCACCACCGCGGTGGCTCTGGTCAATACGCAACTGCAGATTGTGCTCAAGGATTCAGAAGGGCAGGTGGTTGACGTGGCAGACGATGGCGTGGGCGATCCTGCGGCCGGAGACAATGACGCGAAGGCCTCGATGATGCGTAGCGACCCTCCAGGCGATGGGGCACTATCGGAGAACTGGCGCACGGCCACTGAGGCGTCCGGCTGGAAGGAGGGCGCCACGGAGAAGGGCACGCCACAGAATGCGACGTCGGGGGTGTCCGTGGAAGGCACGTCGTGGGGACAAGTAAAATTGACTCCTTCAGGAGAGGATCGGTGACTGGTGATTGGCGAGTGGTCGGCTCTTACCGGTGGGTATTTGGAGTTTCACCTTTCTCAAAGGAGAGTGCGATGAAAAACCTAAAGCTTCTAAGTCTCGTTCTGGCAGCCATACCAACCGTTTGTTGGCCGGCCACTTCTGGCGACGTAGTTATCAGCGAACTGCTGTGGATGGGGAGCACGGCTTCCAGTGCGGACGAATGGATTGAGCTTAGAAATATGACCGATTCCGAGATTCTTCTTGATGGTTGGACCTTGGAGAAGGCGGCCACCACAGGCGATACACTCACTATCCCCGAAGGCAAAACAATCCCTGCTCGGGGATTTTTTATGATCGCCAACTATGCGCCCTCTTCCGAGAATTCCAGATTGGCGGTGACGGCCGATTGGGTCACCACCGCGGTGGCTCTGGTCAATACGCAACTGCAGATTGTGCTCAAGGATGCCCAGGGCCAGGTCGTTGACGTAGCGGACGATGGCGTGGGGGATCCTGCGGCCGGAGATAATGACGCGAAGGCTTCGATGGTGCGGAACGATCCTCCCGGTGACGGGATGTTGGGGGAGAACTGGTACACGGCAACGATGGCGTCCGGCTGGAAAGAGGGGGCAACGGAGAAAGGCACGCCGCAAAATGCGACGTCGGGGGTGCCCGTAGAGGGCACGTCGTGGGGGCAGCTCAAATTGGCTCCTTTGGGTGGGGATCGGTGACCAGTTATTGGTGAGTGATCGACTCTCATCGGCGGGTATTTGGAGTTTCACCTTTCTGAGAGGAGGGGGTGATGAAATGGATGCATGTTGGTCTGTTGATCGGCCTGATGGCATTGTGTTTGACGGGAGTTGCTGCTTCTGCAACAATAAGCACCACGATTTTTCCACTGTATGTTGATGGTCAAGCTGAAGGTGTGGCAACCCCATTTGCTGTCCATGTTACGATATCGGACTGGACAGCCATGGCAGGCTTGGATGCAAATGTAAGAGTTACTACTACGAATGTCAATCTCAGTATCTGGAATGGTTCTGCATGGCTTACTGCCAATCAATACAACAATGCTCCTGCGGTGTCAATTGATGGGAGCGGAAACTGGACAGGTTGGATATATGTAAAAAGCAGGTCATCAACGGGTCCTATCAGAGCATCTGCGAGGAAAGTGGGGGACACTGCTGGCGAAATTCTGGAGAACACTACTCATTCAGTAACCTATATGAACATGTCCACCTCAGGCGCTTGGATCTATGACAGTAATAGCATGGCCCCGGATGGCTATGCCGTGCTTGCGTTCGACAGCGGCGGCGACATCATTGGTGCTTATGCGGCTGAGGATAACCAGGTGGATGAGGGGTATTCTTCGACGAGTGGTTACGTCAAAATGGCGGTCCCTGCGAATACTACCATAGCAAGATTTGAGGCGAGAGCTTCCACGAATACCGTCTATGCCACCGATACCACGCCAGGAGATTGGGAGTCGGGAGGTGTTGGTACGACAAAGGACATAGAAATCAGCCAAGGCGATCTAACCCTCCCCGTCACCCTCTCCTCCTTCACCGCGCTTCCCGGCGACGGCCAGGCTGTCCTGCATTGGATCACGGAGAGTGAGATGGACAATTTGGGTTTCCATGTGTACCGCAGTCTGAAGGAGGATGGAGAATACATACGGGTAACCGGAGACTTGATCCAGGGGGCAGGAAGCTCGCCCGGAAGAAATGAGTATTCTTTCACCGACCTGCGGTTGACCAATGGGCAAACTTACTGGTACGAGCTCGAGGACGTCAGTTTCGATGGGAAACATACGCTGCATGGCCCGATCCAGTCCATTCCGAAGTCGGTGGAGAAGAGCGATGAGGAGGCATCTGAGGGAGAGCGTCCCAAGCGCAGTGACTGGGGCACCGTGAAGCATTCCATGGAATAGGGGACAAGGGGGACGAACGATTGACGGATCAGATTCACGGCGAAAAGAACGGGATTCGGAAGAAGTTGCTTGCGCAGCGCAGGGCCCTTTCCGAAGAGGCCGTTCGGGAGTGTGGGGAGGCGATTCGGAGACGGCTCGTCGGGTTGCCGGAGTATAAGGATGCCCGGGTGATCCACACCTACGTATCTGACAAGCACAACGAAGCAGATACGTGGCGCCTGATGTCGCTTGCGCTCGAGGAGGGGAAGCGCATCCTGGTTCCGGTGACAAACGTTCGAAATCGGCGGCTCGATCATTCCGAGATCAAAAGCCTGGATGAGTTGGAGCCCAGTGTATTCGGGCTTTCGGAGCCGAGGGCGGAGTGCCGGCGGCTGGTAGGAGCCGGAGAGATCGACTTGGTGATCGTGCCGGGCGTGGCGTTTGATCCTTGGGGCAACCGGATCGGGTTCGGTGGTGGGTATTACGACCGCTTCCTCAGTGAGGTCCAAGCACCGAAGATTGCACTGGCCTATTCCTTTCAGGTGTTGGGGGAGATCAAGACCGACCCGCACGACGTGAGTATGGACAGACTGGTCACTGAGGAGCGGGTCTATGACTGCCGGGTGAAAAAAATAGTTGACTTTTGAATGGGTTTGTTTTATACTTCAAAGAACCGGATGCGGAACCTTTTGACACGATGAACGGAAAGGAAATCCGATGCGGGCAGGATGGATCGGGAGCGCGTGGGTCAAGGGAAAGATGTCTGTGAGCTTCTGATGCGTCTGGCCGTGTTGGGGGACAAGAGAGCAGAAAAAACCATCATCCAGGAAGGAGGTCCGGCATGGCTAAAGGGACGGTGAACAAGGCGATACTCATCGGGCGTTTGGGCGCGGATCCGGAATTGAAGTATACGCCAAGCGGCTCGGCTGTGGTGAATTTTACGATGGCTACG
>JAZDJA010000260.1:0-2815 GCA_043804415.1 Candidatus Latescibacterota bacterium
TCCATCCATTCGTTGAGCAGGTTGACGGTCTCGCTTTTGCCGGCCCCGTCCACCCCGCCGACCACGATGATAATGGGAAAACGCTTCTGTACCGAAAGATCGTACTGGGCGTTAAGGAGATCCGCACGCAACTTGGGGACTTTGCGGTCATAAGTCTCCTTGTCGATCTTTTGTCCCAGTTCTGCCGATTCAAACATGGTTCACCTCCGTAAGCGGTTATGGCCTCAAGGCCAAAATGCGGTGAAGGACGTTTTTCAAAACCTGAGAATAACTTGTTTTTTTCGAGCCTGAATATACGGCGTCTCTTTTTTCGCGTCAAGGGAATATTGACGGTTATCCGGTTGGTGCGTACTTAAGTGTTAGCTCTCATTTTATTATAGGGATACAAGACTTAAATGCGTAACGATTACCCTTATCGAGACTCCGACCATTTCTTTAACCTTAACACATCTCCCCACCGCATCGCCAGCCCCTGTTTTTCGATGCATAATATCCCTTGACAGGTAAAAACAGCCTCCCTATACTTCCCTCCGTAGAAAGCAATGTCTTATCAACGCGAATCATTCATTGTATGGCGCATTTCCCGCGGAGCGCCTCATGCACTATCCTTAATTCAAAAGGGAGGAAAGAGTTATGGCTTACTTCAATCTTCAGGACCATCTTAAAAGGCTGGAGAAGTCCGGCTACCTGCGCCGCATTCAGCGAGTTATCAATAAGGATACCGAACTGCATCCCCTTGTCCGCTGGCAGTATCGTGGTGGGATTCCCGAAGAGGATCGCAAGGCATGGCTGTTCGAAAATGTGACGGATTCCCGGGGCCGCCGCTTCAAGTTCCCCGTTGCCGTTGGCGCTCTGGGAGGAAACAAGGCCATTTATTTCCTTGGCATGGACTGCAAGGACGTTGATGAAATGGACGAAAAATGGAAGCGTGCGCTGTCGCAACCGATCGCGCCCGTCCTTGTCCCGCAGGGATCGTGCCAGGAAGAAGTGCACATCGGCGATGAACTGCGAGGTGAAGGTCTTGGGCTGGATGAATTCCCCGTGCCTATTTCGACGCCCGGCTTCGATAACGGACCCTATACCACCTGCTCGCACTGGATTACAAAAGATCCGAACACGGGGGTCCAGAACATCGGCAACTACCGCGGTCAACTCAAATCGCCCACGCGCGTCGGTGTCTTCCCGTCGGGATTGGGACAGGACATCTTTTTACACTGGAAAAAGTGGCAGGAGAAAGGCGAGCACGCGCCTGCCGCACTGGTCATCGGCGCACCGCCGGTCGTTTCTTACGTCGCCGTGCAGAAAGTCCCCTATGGGCTGGACGAAATGGCGGTGGCCGGCGCATTGGCAGGCGAACCGATCCCTGTGGTCAAATGCAAGACGGTGGATATTGTCGTTCCCGCAGACTCGGAAATCGTGATAGAGGGATTCCTGAACACGGAATGGATCGAACCGGAGGGACCCTTCGGCGAATCACACGGCTACATGCACCCGCGGCAACTTAACCCCTTCATGGACGTAACGGCTATCACTCATCGCAAAGACGCTATCTTCGTCTCGTGGCTGAGCCAGTTGACGCCGAGCGAGTCGTCATGCATCCGCAAAATCGGTTACGACCGGTTGATGCTGGTCCACCTGCGCGACCAGTGTCGCATCACGAGCGTGCTGCGGGTGGAGATGCACGAACCGCTGACGAATACCTACAAGCTCGTGATTATCCAGATGCGGCGTCCCAAAGAGGCGGAGGTCTGGCGGGCGCTGCACGCCGCCTGCTCCCTGCATCCCGGCGTCGGCAAGATCGTCGTTGCTGTTGACGAAGATATCGACCCGACAAACGAGGCAGCGGTTTTCTGGGCCATGTGCTACCGCATGAAGCCGCACCGGGATGTGCACATAGTTCCCGGCATGGAGAAGGGACATGCCCCGCCGTTTCTCTATAAGGACGAATTCCGTGGCACCGATGTTGTCTCTTACCATCTTCCTGCCGACGAGTCCGCAATGCTGTGTAATGCGATCCAAAAGGAACCATTCCCGCCTGTTTCGCTGCCAAAGCGCGAGTATATGGAGAAGACGCGGGCAATCTGGGAAGAGTTGGGTTTGCCGAAGCTGAAGCCGGAGATGCCGTGGTATGGCTATTCGCTGGGCCAGTGGGACGACGAGCTTGATGAAGAGGCAAAACTCGCAGTGCAGGGCCGCTATTACGAGACGGGAGAGAAACAGGCGGCGCAGAGAGAGAAGGCATGATTCATAGCTATTGTCAACTGGTTACAGGGCAGTAAAAAGTCGAGCGCTTGCGGCAGCTCGGCAAATTCATGAATGATGCGATGCGGTTCGGCATCACCGGAATGGCCCTTGCTTTGACCCCAATTAAACAAGATTGTATTACATTTCAACTGGCAATCCTCACTCCAATTCCAAATCGAAAAAGCTTGACTTGTGGAGCCAAGGTCCTGCGCATATCATTTTTTCATAAAACGCACTCACTCAGTTCAAATACAAGTCGTTAGTCAATGTCATTGACTTAACGAATCGGCTTATAACATGAGTAGAAGCCCCTTTTCTGAACACTGTGTTTTCTTGGATATTTTCTGTCCGGCCTGATAGGTTCGATGGTCGCGATGAACAGGTCGAGCAGTTTGTTTATGAGTTCCATGATATTGGAGCGTATGAACAAAAGCACAAGGGAGTCCTTCATTTTGGATAGGGCTTGGGTAATGTTGATTCGATAGACATACTTCTTCTGTTCACATTTTCCGGCAATAATGTCTTGTGCCGGATGAGTCATGGCAGCGGTGAGATTCAAGGCAAAGACTTT
>JAZDJA010000261.1:0-9267 GCA_043804415.1 Candidatus Latescibacterota bacterium
AGTGGCTCGCCCTCCCCGCTTCGCGGCGAGAACAAGCCACTGGAGCCGACAGCGGCACTGGCGCTCCGCAAGCAAGCTTGCTCCACGCCAGCACCTTGCGGCTCAGCGCCGCGATTATGCTCGGCACCTAGGGATGAATGAAGGAAAATACTGGGCGAGTTGACTGAACTGCACCAGTGATGTAGAATTATAGTCAGCTTCGGCAACGTGGCTGAAAGGAGGGAATTCTAAGCATTTGAGCGAAGAGGCGGCTTTTAAGCGTGATGATTTAAGAGCCGAAATTGAAAGTAAATTGTGAGCCTGAGACATCCTCAGGCAATCTCCCGGTCATTTGAAGTACGCCGGGTTAACTGTACGAAACAAACTAAGGAGGTTACCAAAATGTTTGGAAATCAGATTAAACTTGCACCCAATACAGTAGTGCATGCTGACGAAGAGAAAAACATGCTAGTAGTGGAGTTTGCTATCCCAGGAGCGCCAACGGATACCATAGACCTAAAAATCCTGCCAGACAGCGTCCACCTGACAGCGCCAGCAAGGGACATCGTGTATGTTTCCTCACTGGCTTTAGCTTGGCCGGTGAAACCTGACAAAACCGAAGCGAACTACATGGACGGCTTGCTCCGAATTGAGGTGCCCTTCAAAGATCCGATGGAAGATGCTATCAAGGTCGCCATCAAGGCAGGCAGCACGGAGACCAAAAAAATCGAAGCCAAGTAGGGTGCGCTAGCAGAGTATGGTGCGTTATTCCTCCGGGCGTAACGCACCATTTTTTGGTTCTACCCGGATTTTAAGAGGGAACATTCATTTGGGGATTTCAGGTCGGGATTTATAATGAAACCATGGCATAACCTAAGGTCAGTTGGAAGGAGAAAAGGTCACCAATGGCCATGACCGCATATGTTTTGACGGACGAGCAGATCGAGAAAATCCACCAGGCATCTTGTTCTATCCTTGATCGGATTGGAGTGATAATTCCACACGACGAGATGCTGAGCCGGTTTGCAGACTGTGGCGCCCGAGTGGACCTGAACAACCGACGCGTGCACATTCCGCATGAACTCGTTGAGTCGCTGCTCGCGAAGGCCGGCCGGCGTTTTACCTTGTACGGCCGAGACACGTCCCGAACAGCCGAATTCGGCGTCGGGAAACGCAACTATAACTCTATAGCCGGTGAGGCGCTTTGGATCGACAACATCGGCGACAAGCGAAGGTATGCGACCCTGCCCGACGTTGTCGCGGCCACACGGATGGGAGACGCCCTCAGCAGTATCACCATGCCCGGGGCCATGTCGGATCCGCATGAACTGCCAGCAGAATGGCGCTGCGTGGCAGTAGCCGCAGAGATGATCAAGAACACCACCAAGCCCATCACATTCTGGCTTCATGATCGAAGATCTGCAGAATACCTTGTGGAATTGGTGATTGCGCTCAGGGGCGATCAGGACAAGGCACGAGAGCAACCGCTGTTCTATCCTCTCCTGGAGCCCATCAGCCCGCTCAGCTTTGCCTTCAATGGGATCGACCTTCTATACGAGACAGCGCGCTTGGCAATGCCGGTTACAATCGGCCCAATGGCACAGATGGGCGTATCTGCGCCTGCGACGCTCGCGGGCACGATGGCCCAGGAAAACGCGGAAATACTTGCTGGGATCTGTGTCACTCAGCTTGTCCGGGAAGGGACACCGGTTTGCTACGGCGGAATCTGTCATGCTTTCGACATGGCTACCACTCAAATGATATTCAGCGGCCCAGAGCAGGCCATATTCGGCGTTGCAATGACCCAGATGGGCAAGCGTTATGGACTACCTGTCTACATAAATGTCGGATTGACCGACGCCAAACGACCTGACGCGCAGGCCGGCATCGAGGCGGGTATTACGCTGGCGTTGGGTGCAGCGGCAGGTGCAGACATCTTCGGCCATATGGGCATTTCGGGGGTGGACCAGGCGGCGTCACTGGATATGCTGATTCTGCAGGATGAGATCATATCCTACGTTGAGAGCGTCAGCCGACCGATCGAGATCAGCGACGACACGCTGGGTATCGACGTCATGGAGGAAACCGGCCCCAAGGGCACATTCATGGACAAGCTCCACACTGTCGAGCATTTCAGAAAGGAGATCTGGCTGCCAAAGCTCATGGATCGCAGCTTCTATGACGCCTGGCGCGATACGGGCGCGCGCTCTATGGAAGAGCGGTGCCGCGCAAGAAAGGAAGAGCTGCTAAGACTCCACGAAGTGGAGCCCCTCGATGAGAACATGGCCGGGGAGATCGACAGGATCGTGGAAGCGGCAAGACAGCATCTTCAGCGCTAGGTTGCACATGCGATAGGACTGTCCGTGAACCAGAAGAGGCCGGAAGAAGCGAACCCAGGCATCCGGCCGACGCCCTGAGTCCGCGGCTGATGCCTGTCGTCAGGCTCCCTCTCCCGTCACAGCGATTTTCTTGTTCAGAGGAACCTGGCAAAGAGCCCCAACCGGAGCATCCGATGCCACATAGGATTGCAGAGCTTCTTTCACTCTCAGGAGGCGCTTCACCCCAAAGGGAACCTGATTTCCGGACGCTGAGGAATTACATAGAACAGCCGCCTTCCGCAAAGGCGGCTGTTTCTTTGTACCTCCGCGATGGGACTCCGTGCAAATCGCGGATGATCTCTTCCTGGAAAAGTGCCGAATCAGATGCTCCCCGGCGCCAACGTATCGGGGTACCTCAATTCAAGCCTGTACTTGCAGACTTCGATGCCCCCTCAAATCCCGAATTCGTATGAATCCCTCTGAGTTCGATCGTCTTCGCTCCTGAACGCAACGACGAGGAGGACAAAGGCATCCCATCATTTTCGAACAATAATCGAAAAGTCGACAAAAAAGCAGGCTTTCAGAGACAATTCGACGGATAACCCCAATAAAGGACTTGCATTCTACCTGGAAACTGCTTATTCTTCCTGAGCCCTTGCAGTCCGGATCCCCTCCCCTTCCTCATTGCCTGCCAGGACGATTCGGACGGCTCCTCGAGCCCGGGGATCTCTCCCGCCCATCTATTCGACTTTCAAGACCACACCCGGCGCAGATTCCAATCTCGCCATGTCCGTCACACGGAAAGGAATATGAACCCAACACCGAATTTGCTGAATCTGAGCGCGGGCGAACCGAACTTCCCAACGCCCGACGCCATCAAGGAGGCAGGTCGCCAGGCCATCACAGATAACTTCACCCGATACACCCCCCAACCCGGGTTCGACGATCTGCGGGAAGCGGTCGCGCACAAGTTTGTCTCCGAAAATCACATCGAAACAGACCGGGACCAGATCGTCGTCTCCTGCGGCGGCAAGCACAGCCTGTATGGCATCCTGCAATGCGCTCTGAAGCCTGGAGATGAAGTAATGGTCCCCACACCGCATTGGTTTGCCTACCCCGAACAGATCCGTCGCGCGGGAGGGCGGCCTGTCCTGGTGGAAACGCACGAGCACACCGGCTTTCTGCCCGATCCCGACGCCCTCGAACGAGCCATCACGGGAACCACGCGGGCCCTGATCATCAACTCGCCATGCAATCCCACCGGGGCGGTCTTCCCGCGGGACCTGCTTGGAGAGATTGCCCGCCTGGCCAACAACCACGATCTGTTGGTCATCGCAGACGAGGTCTATGAGCGGATTCTCTTCGATGGAGCCGAACACGTTTCCATCGCCAGCCTGGGGCCCGAGATCGCCGCGCGCACGGCGACCGTCAACAGTGTCTCCAAAACGCACGCCATGACGGGGTGGCGGATCGGGTACGCCGCCATGCCGACCCCACTGGCCGAGAAGGTGACGGCCCTCCAGGGAGTCAGCACGTCGGGTCCCTGCGCGATCGCACAGCGCGCGGCCCTGGCCGCATTGACCGGGGACCCGTCGCATGTTTCCAGTATGGTCGCATGTTTCCGGTATGGTGGACGCCTATGCCAAGCGTCGCAGTCGCATGCTCGAGCGCGTGGGGCGGATCGAGGGCTGGCGCGCACTGGCGCCTGCGGGGACCTTTTACCTGTTCATCAACATACCCGGCTGGATCGGCGGGCGTGTCGAGAATCACCCGATCACGGATGCCGACAGCCTGGTTGCCGTCGCCAGGCAGGAGGCCGGCGTGGTGCTGGTATCCGGCTCCGCGTTTGGGGCGCCGAACCACATCCGTCTCTCGTTCGCGCTATCGGATGAAACCATCGAAGAGGGGATGGACCGCATCGAACACCTGCAACGGAGGATCATTCATTGAAGATCACGAACATCAAGAGCTTCCTTTTCACGGCACCCCGCGATCTGCACATTGTGAAGGTGGAAACGGATGAGGGCATCTACGGACTTGGGGAGGCGGGCTGCTCCACGCGGGAGTATGCGCAGGACGGCGCGATCAAACACTTCAGGGAGTTTCTGATCGGCATGGACCCGATGAAAATCGAGCACATCTGGCAGACCCTCTATCGAAGCGCCTACTACGAGGGAGGCCGGATTCTGGCAGCCGCCATCTCAGCGATCGACATCGCGCTTTACGACATCGTGGGCAAGAAACTCGGCGTGCCCGTCTACCAGTTGCTCGGGGGCGCGTGCCGCGACAGAGTGGAGGGGCTCGTCACGTGCGGGCAACTGGGCGCCCCGGACTGTTTCGAACGCACGCAGGAGGCCCTCGACGAAGGCTGGCCATGTGTGCGCTACGCGCCTGCAGACGGGATGCTGCCCATGGCCTTTACGCGCGCAGAGGATCAGCCGGACGCGACCGACATTTTAGATGTCCGCGCGTCCATCGCGGCCACAGCGGAGCATTTCGCGGACATCCATGCGCGGGTCGACAAACGCATCCCCTTGGGCATCGATTTTCATCATCGCCTGAGCGTGGCTGAGGCGGCCTCCTTCTGCCAGATGATCCCCCGGGGAAGCCTGGCATTTCTCGAAGAACCCATACGGTGCGAGTCGCCCGAGGCGTACCAGTCCCTGCGCACCAAGACCGACGTGCCCTTTGCCGTGGGCGAGGAGTTTGCCAGCAAATGGGCTTTTCTGCCCTATGTGGAGCGCGGACTGACCGACTTTGCGCGCGTGGACGTCTGCTGCATCGGCGGGCTGACCGAGGCCAAGAAGGTCGCAGGCTGGTGTGAGGCCCACTACATCGATCTGATGCCCCACAATCCCATCGGAGCGGTCTGTACAGCCGCCACCGTGCACCTGGCAGCCGCGTGCAACAACTGCACGTGGATCGAAGTCAATCCCCGCATGAGCGAAGGCGCACGGGATGTCTTCCCCGTGATGCTCGAGCGCGATGGACCATCCTACGCCTTGCCCACGGCCCCGGGCCTGGGCGTGGAACTGGACGAGGCCGCGCTCGCGCGACACCCCTTCCGGATCAAGGAGCATCCGCACCTGAGCAGACCGGACGGCAGCTACACGAATTGGTGACCCGAAAAAAAACCCAAGAGGGAGGTTGACCGAACATGTCTCAAGGAAAGATACTCTTTACCGACTGGCAACACATCGAGTGCGGGCACGTGTCCTGGCTGAACGCGCAAGGAGAGCGGGTCGGCATTGGAACGTTGCCGGAGGAGCAGGTGCCCCTGCACGCTTCCCCGGGCGCGGTACCGCACGGAATTCGACTCGTGGCGCAGCCTGCCCAAAAAACCGACCCGGTTGATGCGTGGAAGGGGTGGGGACGCATCCTCTTCGACGGCGGCCGTTACCGTTCGTGGTATCTGGAGATCAATGGCGTCTCAAAGCTGGGCAGTGGTTCAGCCGCACACGTGGGCCCACTCAAATCGGTTGTCATCTGCGCGGTGGAATCGGAGGACGGATTCTGCTGGACAGAACCCAAGCGCTGTGCGATCCACGCACCCGGGCACCGGGGCTTTGACGGCGTGACCTTCTTCATCGACCCGAAGGCCCCGCCGGCAGAGCGCTATAAGCTGATCTACTGCGCGACGTTCCCGGAGAATATGTACCGGGAGGAACTCGAAGCGTATCTCAGGCAGCCGGAGCGAATTCGCGACAGCCGCATCTCCCCCGAGCATCGCTACGGTCTCTTCGCTGCCGCATCGCCGGACGGCTTGCAGTGGACCGCCATGCAAGGACCGCTTTCGTTGCACCCCAGCGACACGGACACCACCGTGCTCTGGGACGACGCCATCGGGAAATATGTCATGTATACGCGGATGTTCCGGGAAGAGCGGCGATGGATCGGCCGGGCCGAGGCCGATTCCCTCACCCACTGGGGCTCGGTTGAACCGATCATCTGGCCGCGGCTCGACGACCCGCCGGACCGCGATTTCTACCTCAACGGGTACTCCCGCTACCCAGGGCTGCCTGAAGTGCAGCTGATGTTCCCGATGGTCTGGCATCGCTTTACCGAGCGCAGTGAGGTGCGCCTCTACTCCAGCGCGGACGGGATCGCGTGGAATCAGATTCCGGGCGGTCCGGTGATCGAACCGGGTGAGCCGGGAACGTGGGACTCGGAGTTTATAGGCAGCGGCAAGGATCTGCTCCCCTTTGGGAAAGGTCGGATCGCCATCCCCTATTCGGGCACCTCGTATCCGCACAAACACCCGCGATGGCCGGCGGTGTGGGATGCTTGGAAAATGGCGTGGGCCTGGTGGCCGGCTGATCGGCTCTGCGCCCTCAAGGCCGACTTCGAGGGGGTCTTCTCCACCATGCCGATGGTTCCGGGTGGCCGCGTATTGCGGCTCAACTGCCGCACGCCCATGGCGGGCGAGATCCGCGTCGGCATCCACGGCATAGCCGGACGAGCCACAGACGACTGCGATCCGATCGTGGGAGACCACGCCGATGCGGTGGTCACCTGGCACGGAAAGACCGATCCAGGCGTTGCGGAGGATCAGCCCATCACACTTACATTCAAGCTCAGAGCAGCGGAACTCTTCGCCCTTGAATGGACTGAGGGAGCGTGATCATCTCTTCGGCATGGAGTGGTCCGATCTGGGATCCATGGAGGGGATCGGGCCAACCGGAAAAGACGCTCTGGGGTGAACGAGTGCCTGCCAAGGGGAGAAACGAGAGGGGGACACCATGCAAGAATCAGTGAGAGCAATCCTGAGCAACGCGATCCGATATTGGGAACGCGCCAGGCGTATATACAACACCATTCTGTTTCTCATCGTGGTCGCCGTGTTTCTTTGGGCATGGCCTTCCTCCAGCGCAGCACTCTCCTGGGTGATGCTCCAGAATCTGTTCATGCTGGCTGTGATGGCCAATGCCCTGTATTGCTTCGCGTATGCGGTGGATCTGTTTGTCCAGCTCTCTGCGTTTCGTCCGGGGTGGCTCCAGTACCGGTGGATGCTCTTTGTAATCGGCACTTTGTTCTCCGCCATGCTGACCCGATTGATGTCCATGGGGCTGTTTTCGGCAAAGGGGTGCTAGGCCCATACGGGACCGGGCACGCGCGCGCACCACCCAATTGTGACGTCAGCCTGCCTCTGCCAACGGTATGTTTCTCGAACACAGGAAACGGACCAGGATACTGGAGGGAAGCTATGAATCAAAATCCAGAACAAATGGCAAGAGACCACATTGACAAACAGTTGACAGCTTGCGGCTGGATTGTTCAGAGCATTAAGCAGGTGAATCTGAATGCAGGCATCGGCGTTGCGGTCAAAGAATACTCGACTGATGTGGGCCCCGCTGACTGTGTTTTGTTTGTGGACGGCAAGCCGTGCGGCATAATTGAAGCCAAGCGGGAAGAAGAAGGCCACCGCATTACTGAACACGAAGGTCAGGCAGAGAATTACGCCAGTGCCAAACTCAAGCATCTAAACCATGAGCCCATGCCCTTTGTATACGTCACTACAGGAGAAATAACGAAGTTCACCGACTTTACCGACCCCAAACCAAGAGCCAGGGAGGTCTTCAGCTTTCACCGACCTGAAACATTTCAAAATTGGCTGAAGTCAGGTAAATCCCTTCGAAAGAGACTTTTCGACCTACCGGTGTTGCACACAGACGGTTTGCGCGTATGCCAGAGTAACGCCATCAATAAGTTGGAAGCTTCTTTCAGAGATAACCGACCGAGAGCTTTGATCCAGATGGCAACGGGTGCGGGGAAAACCTATACGGCCATTACATTCGTATATCGGCTGCTGAAATACGCCAAAGCAAAGCGCGTGTTGTTTTTGGTGGATACGAGAAACTTGGGTGAGCAAGCCGAGCAGGAATTCATGTCCTTTGTGCCCAATGACGACAACCGGAAATTCACTGAGCTATACAGCGTTCAGCGCCTGAAATCAAGCTATGTAGCTACCGACAGTCAGGTCTGCATCAGCACCATTCAGCGGTTGTATTCCATTCTAAAGGGAACAGACTTGGAGGAGGTTGCGGAGGAAGAGAATCCGAACGAACGGAAATGGCAGCCCAAGGAGATTCCACCGGTTGAATACGACGGGAAGATGCCGATCGAGTTTTTTGATTTCATCGTGATTGATGAATGCCACCGCAGCATCTACAATCTCTGGAAACAGGTGCTGGAATACTTCGATGCCTTTGAAATTGGCTTGACCGCCACGCCCGACAAACGAACCGCTGGTTATTTCAACCAGAACCTGGTGAGTGAATATTCGCATGAAATGGCAGTCGCCGACGGCGTTAATGTGGGTTACGAGGTCTTTATCATCGATACCAAGGTAACCCAACAGGGGGCCACACTTTGGAAAGGCGAATACATTGAACACCGTGAGCGCCTGAGCCACAAGAAACGAATGGAATTGCAGGATGAAGATGAAGCATACTCCAAACAACAGTTGGATAAGGATGTGGTGAATCCCAATCAGATTAGGACCATCATCCGCACATTCAAAGAGAATCTGCCAGGCATTTTCAGAGAACGCTATGATGGGAACGGAAACTTTGAGGTCCCCAAAACGCTGATCTTTGCCAAGACGGACAGCCATGCCAACGATATCATTGAGATCGTCCGAGAAGAATTTGCCGAAGAAAACAGATTCTGCAAGAAAATAACCTACAAAACGGATGAAGACCCCAAATCGGTTTTGTCACAATTTAGAAACGACTATCACCCACGCATTGCCGTTACGGTGGATATGATCGCTACGGGAACGGATGTAAAGCCTTTGGAATGTTTGCTCTTTATGCGAGACGTGAAAAGCATCAACTATTTTGAGCAGATGAAAGGACGCGGCACACGGACCATTGATTTGGATAGCTTGCGGAAAGTGACGCCGACTGCTCAATTCACCAAAGACCATTTTGTGATTGTGGATGCCATTGGCGTGACCAAGAGTCTGAAG
>JAZDJA010000262.1:0-2599 GCA_043804415.1 Candidatus Latescibacterota bacterium
TCCTCAAGGCGATCCGAGAGTTGCTTTCGAGCGTAAGTATTATCCATAGCTGTCGCTCCTTCCGTCAAAAAGTCCTTAACAGAATCCAGATGCTCCTCAATATGGATTATATCCTCTGGCTTGTCAAGCGATTTCCTGCAAAGTCTTCTTGGACAAGCACCCCGTACTAGGGCACCAATAGGGGCGCAAAGGCGTGCCCCCCTCTGGTTCTGTGTAATGAGTGCTCTCGTCGAATCGCTACCTCCCCAATTCCGTCTGTGCCTTCCGAATCGCCTCCTCGAGCGCATCCAGAGGCTTTTCGTATGCTCTGCTGCTCAGGTACGTGGCGGGGACCTCAGACTCCGACCCAGCGGGGGGGAGATCTACCAGCTTTGCGAGGTCTTCCAGCTTCTCACGAGCCATCGCTGCGCGCTCGCCCAGACACCGGAAGATGGTGTATACGCCTTCGCCTTTGCGCTCCGGCGGCAGTTGATCGTTGTGCGGCCGCCAGAGTCCGGCACCGGGATTCGGCTCGATCTTCAGCGCCACGAGGGTGGAAATGGGGCGTCCCTGGGCGTCGAAGCGGTTTATGCGCTGGCCCTGGGCATCGAACATCGGGATTTTTGCCAGTGCCCCCGTTTCATCGGTCCGGGGAATGGCCGTGCCATCCGCCTCACGGATGGTCACCTCGGTCGCTTTGCCGGCTTCGTCGAAAAGCGGCAGGAACTGCTCCGCGTCCTCGTCGTATACCTGCGTCAGGTTATCCTGCTCATCCACGAGGAATACGGGCATATAGTCGCCCATCTCAAACGGGATGTCCGCATCGGAAAAGCCCAATAAGTCCTCGCCGATCTCCATCCGAACCTGGGATGCGTATTCGGGATGGGCGCTCAGATACTCCTTCAAGATCTCCTGCCAATGGGTTCGGATGTATTTACGCTGTGCCTCCATCGAGCCGTATGCTGCCTTGGTGATCTCCCTGCGCAGATCCTCCCGGTATTTCGGGTGGATGATCTCGTCGGAATATTCATACAGCAGTCCGCCCTGTCCCACATTGGCAATGCCGCGGGTGCTGACCACGGTGATGTGGTGGGAAATCTCGTATTCCTCTTTGCCCAACACCAGGATTTCCCGGAAGTAGGAGAACAGCGGGGTAAGCGGATCCCGATCCAAAAGCAGCGGGATGCCGATTCGCGCGAAGCGATCCACCAGATCCTCCAGAAACTCGCGCGTATAGAGCTGGCGCACGCGGGAGGGGAGCACATCCTGGATGACCGCATTGTCCGACCGGCAGATATCGTATACCAAGTCCCTCAGCGCGGCGATGTTCTTTGGAAGCACCTGACCGTCCATGCGCACGGGAAGGATCATGGCCTTGCGCCCGCCGGACCCCTTCTCCGGTTTGACGATGATCAGGTCGTGCTTCTCGGAAAATGCGATCAGATCCGCCTCGATTTTCTCCTTGGCCTCGGATTCGGGCAGTTTCTTCAACTGGGCCTCGTACCCATTGATCTGATCGGCCGTACGCGTGCCGCTGCCCCTGAGCATATCGGGCAGCCGGCATTTCAGGTGTGTGGCCGCCTCCCAGATCATGGGCTGTATTAGGGGCACCTGCACGGTGCTGATATCGGGTCGTAAGGGATGGGTGAAGTGGGAGAAGATCCCATCCGCGATCACTGGACGGGAGAAGGCTGCCGCAATGAGCACGCCGTTTTCATCTACCCGAGCGGCTTTGGCTGCAGCCGTTTCTTTGTTCAGCCCGGAGGCCAGAAGCGCCGCGTGATAGTCGGCACGGGATACCACCATGAACCCGTCATGCACATGGAGCACCCGGCGGCCGTACCGCGCATCGTCCACGATGGTGGGAAAGGCCGTGAGCATCAGATTCATCCCCTCCCTTTCGGAGAGCTTGGCACCCTGCTCCATGGCCACGGGCACGGTGGTGTTTCCGTGTGGATACACGATGACCACATTGGGACGCCGATCCGCGCCGAGTGCCGAGGGATCGAGGTTCTGGAAAAGCTCCGGCAGCGCATAGCCCTCGTGCACGAGCACGGACGCATCCCGCAACCGCGCATAGCTGAACCAGAATCGTTCTGCCGGGTTCTCCGCCCGCACCCCGAGGGGCATCATCGCCCGATCCGCATCGCCCAACCATGCGTCCGCATAGGCCACGCCCAGATCGGTCAATCGGGTCCGCTCTGCCATCAATCCGCGGATGTAGGTGTACAGCCACCGGTGACGGCGTTCGGAAAGCTCGAATTTCCCTTTCCGGTCCAGTTCCTCGAAACCCATGCCGCGCTCCGGGTGGTAGTGATAGGGAAGGTAGTCGAAGATGTGGCTGTTGACCGTGGTATCGAAAAATTGGGCGACCTGGATCATCAGTTCGTCCGGGTTCTCCAGGTCCTGGGTCTTCTCCACGATCAGCGCGATATCCAGAAGCTCCAGCGCCATGGCCGTCTGCTCCAGAAGGCTTCGGTCCCCTCCCACAAGCTCTGCCATCCGGGCGAAGGTGGCTTCCAGCGGGCGATAGGCTTCCTGATCCAGTTCGCCTCCGGTGAAGAAGGCATCCAGATCGGATCTTGGATTTCGGATTGCAGATTTCGGATCGTTCGCCCGA
>JAZDJA010000263.1:0-2607 GCA_043804415.1 Candidatus Latescibacterota bacterium
CCAGCCCGTTGAACAGGTTCTTGGTGACGTAATACTCGGATGCCCGACTGGTGTAGGTTGGGTCGAACACCTTGGCCTCAGAATACTGGAGCCGGATATTGAGTTCCGTCCTCAGCGGCTGCTCTTTGGGACCAGCAGCGTGGCTGCCCGTCATTCCGACCGCCATTACAGCCACAGTCACTACGATAGCGGAGAAACGCATCAAAAGACGATTTAACTTCATCAATTGCTTGTTTGGTAACCGCATGGTGACATCTCCTTTCTAAAATGTACTTTCTAAAGCGTGCTTGAATGGACCTTGCGGACGAGCGGTTTCAAATTGATCTCCAACCCGAACTCGGGCGTGGGCCAACCCCAGAGACGACGCTGCAGCAGTTTAGCCGCGTTGGCATGCTTGGAGGCTTCCCAGCCATACCCGCTTCCCGGAATGTCGCTAACATCGTGGGGACCGGCCCCGATCCAACCCGCCTTAAGCGCCCCGGCAAAGACTTCTTCCCCGATCTGACTGCGCACAACCGTGGCGGATATGCGGCGGTCGTCGCCCTTCTTTTGAAACACGTCACCACAGGAAATATCAGCCAACTCTGCAGCGAAGTCGATGCACACCGTGCAACGATCACGCTTGTAGTTGCCTGAGGCCAGGAAACTACCGTATTGGCCTTTGGTGGCCACGAAATGGATCTTCCCGGACTTGGTCATGACCAGCATGGACCCCGGCCACTCCCCACCGCGGTAATCCATGGCCACGATGTCACTAACCCTGATGCCCGCGTTCTCTTCGATGAGGTGCTGGGTCCCCATGAAATGCTTGGCGGAGTTGCAGAAGAGGCCCACGGAAAGTTTGATCGCCCGGGCGAGCTTGGGCGGAATCTTCCCTTTCTGAAGCTTACGCAGGGCATGTATGTGACAGGGAAGGCCTACGATTCCCAGCGAGGTAAGACCGCGCTCCTCCACTGCCTCGGTAAGGACCGAGAGCGTAGGCACAATCTCCATAACTGATCGCACGCCCTCCAACACTTCTTCGGGCTTGGTGACGATTTTCCCCTTGCACCGCCATGGATAACGTTCGTCACGTGCCGCTAACAGCACACCATCCAGAAATCCCGATGCTAAACCGTACGCGAGCAGGGATGTGACCGCACCGCCGCTACTGCACCCTCGTCTGATGTCCTCATGTGCAGCCCAAACCCGATGGCACCCCCGTACCACTCCAACAATATCGGAATTCTCGCGGTGACGGCCAAACGCGAACTCCTCCAGAGCGTGAACGGGAATATCCCGACCAGGGCATACTTTGTAGCAGATGCCGCACGGTTTGCACTCACCGGTCAGGATTGGTTCGGGGTCGCTGCTTTCCGGGTCTTCCAACCGCATATCCACGACGTGTTGAGGGCAGACCCCTGCGCAGGCACCGCAGGCGGTGCATAACCCTCTTCCAATAACGCTGTTCTTGAGGTCATCGAAGCTTTCCACTGTCATTCCCCCACTGCATTGATAACGGCACTAATCCAAGGCCGTTCGATGAACTACCCCGCAGCAATCTACGGGGTATCTCACACCTCCCTGGACAACAAGTCCTCCCACATGCCTTTGACAACCGGCTTGCCGCCCTTGACCATCTGCCGACCTCGCGCATATACTGCGTCTATGTTCAGGTCCTTATCCATGATGACCAGATCCGCGTCCAGTCCTTCCGCCAGAGCGCCCTTGCGCCCACTCAATTTGAGCGCCCGCGCCGGATTCGATGTAATAACCTGCAGTGCTTCCGATAGCGGAATTCGTTCGCGAAGCACCATGTCGCGCAACTCTGTGTGCATCGTTCCGACGGACAAATAATGAGTTCCTTTTGCTTTGCCCGTCGTCTTGTCATGAAGCGGGAATCCACCCCCTCCATCGGTGCTCATCGTAATCCGGTCCAGCGGGACGTCGGCTTTCAAAGCCGCGACTAGCGCCCGACTCGGTTTGATGGATCCGGGATGGGATGTCTGAGACGTGTATGAGGAGGTGAGGTCACACCAGCCGCCCAGCTTGGCAAAACGCATCACCTGATCGAAGTACCATTGGCGGGAATTGGCATGCGCCGGGATGAAGACCGCAGGCGGCAAGCCCGTCGTCTCCAAGATATCGAACAGCGGGTCGAGCCCCCTTTTCACCGCCGGGACCTGCAGGCACACCACCCCCGCCTTCCCTGTCATCCGTCCTGCCTGGAACACCTCCGCTGCCAGCCTCGCGATATACTCGTACCCAGGCCCCATCGACTCCAGGCTCGGCCCCATCTCCGATAGGGAAACTTCGCCCACGCCAATAACTTTGTCTATCAAGACCATATCGCGACTGATTTGCCCGGTAAAGGTTACAATCGGATGAGTGCAGGTAGCCCCACAATAGATGTAGGTGGTCATTCCCTCTTCTTCCAACCCTTTGGCCACCCCCAGCAGTGCTTCCAGCTGTTTGGTTGTCGCATCGAATCCCAGCCCGGCTACGGCAGTGGTGATTCCTGCCCGCATGAACTGACTTAACTGGATTTGAGGCACTCGGCTCGCAAAACCCGTTCCGCCGCCTCCTCCAAGGAAGTGGTCATGGAGGTCAATAAAGCCTGGTGCGATG
>JAZDJA010000264.1:0-5046 GCA_043804415.1 Candidatus Latescibacterota bacterium
ATCGGCCCACGCAAGGTCTTTTTCGGTCAGCCGGACCACATTGACGTCCACCAGACGTTTTCCCCACTCGGACGGAAGCATCGCGGCCACGGTCAACAGACCCAATGGCGGGGAGGCCGCCTTCTTTCTCACAAATTTGAGCGCATGCTTGAAACTCCAAAAGGTATCTGGAAATTCGGGGTAGAGCAACAGAATGTTCATGGGGCTCCTTTTTCGAAGGGCTCCGGGCGGTGACTTGCGGTTGGGAGTCGGGGATCTGATCCCCCCCCCCGCTCCGTGAAAATGGATCAATGATTTCTGAAACACATCTAAGATAACACCAATCGGCGGATTCTCCAAGAGAAATCCGCACAGTGTCTTACTATCACACCGGAGGGACGGTTGGGATTCGCGGTGATCGCCCTATTCGGGTGACGGCGCACGGACGGGGAAGGCTGGAGATCGCGCTGGCGGATGAGGAGAGGGTCGCGCAGAGGATCTGGAAATGGACCCCGGACAAATACGGACAGACGCGGGTTGAGCCACGAGTAATGAAAGAATCCGGGTGCTGCAAGCCGTCAAGGATTGCACCCAAAGGAGAACTGGAGATGCTGATCACTCGAGAGGAGAAAGCGAACGCCCGAAAAAACATCCAACGCTACAAGTGGGCACGGGACATCCTCGTTCAATCGGAAGAGAAAGCCGGACGATGGGTGGCGTTGAGCGACGAAGCCCTGTGGCAGCTGCCCACGGAACAGTCCATTCCCAGGGGCATCCACGTGAACAAGGAGCATGGCTGTCCCCACTGCAGAGAAGGGATTGACCGTTTCGGGAACTATCCGTGGCAGGTGGATGTGGTGCACGACCCGTGGAAGACCCGCTGCCCAAACTGCGCGGAACGGTATCCCAAAAACGACTTTTCGGCCTATTATGGAAGTGGCAAAGGTCCGGACGGGCTCTTTCGACGCGAGCTGGCAGATGGCGCGCTGCTTTTCAACGCCGATCATCCCGACCCGGACGATCCCCTACACACCTTTGGGGTGGACGACACGTCGGGCTGGACGGACGAAAAAGGCCACCGGTATCGCTTCATCGGATACTACGGACATTTCGGGGTGTGGACGGCTGTCTCCGATGCCCTCTCGGCACTCTCCCAGGCCCACGTCCTGACCGGAAAGCCCGCCTATGCGCACAAGGCCCTGATCCTCCTTGCCCGGATCGCTGACCTCTATCCGGATATGGACTACCATTTCTGGGCAGCTCAAGGGTTTGAGAACTCCGACGGCCTCAGCGGACAAGGTAAGATATTCGGCTGCATCTGGGAGGCGTTCCTGGTGTGCGAATTTTCCCAGGCCTACGATGCCATTCGGGACGGGTTGGATGACGGGCAAGAAGGGTTCAACACGTTGAACGCCGATACGTTTCTGAGCGAAAAGGAGAAACGATTCGGACTCTTCCCTCAAGGAAATGCACGAGACCTCAATGCTCATATAGAGACACGCATCCTGCGTCAGATCGAGCCGGCGATCCTCAGACGCGACATCCGCATCAACGAACCGCTGACCCAGCTCACCATGGCCACCGCTGCCGTGGTCCTGGACGATCCGGCCCAAAGCGACCGGATGCTGGACTGGGTCTTCGCCCCGAGGTTCCGCAACGGGCCTGCAGAGGAGGGGATCTGGAATCCGGGGGACTGCGGACACCTCCCCGAACTCTTTGCCGGAAGAATCGACCGGGACGGAACGGGCTCTGAAGCCGCGCCGGGATACAATTTTCTGTGGCTTTCCGGGATGATCGATCTGGACGACATCCTCTCCAAACGCCCCTCGTATACCCGACACCACATCTCACGGGACTTTCCGAAATTTCGGGAGATGTTCCGCGCCCCGGCCCGTCTGATCTGCCTCGGAGCGTATACGCCCAACATCGGGGATACGGGCAGCACCGGATCCCCCGGACGAAACGTGGCCACCACGGACCTGTATGTAAAGGCCTTCGAGCGGTTTGGCGATCTGGAATTTGCCCAGAATGCCTACTGGCTCAACGGCAACACCACAAAAGGACTGCACAGCATCGTCTTCCATCCCGAACCGGAGCAGATCGCCGAACAGGTGAAGCAGATCATCGCCCGGCATGGCCCAAAACCGGATCATTCCGATGTGCTCGACGGCTACGGATTGGCGATCCTCAGAGACGGCGAGGGGGAAAACCGACGCGCGGCTTGGATCTACTATGGGCGCAATAAAGGGCACGGCCATCTGGACACGGCCAATCTCGGACTCTACGCGCACGGACTGGACCTGATGCCCGATCTGGGATATCCAGAATACGCATCGGCCTGGCCCAAGCGCTATGGCTGGACGCACCATACGGTCAGCCACAATACGGTGATGGTGGATCGGACCCCGCAGCATCCCAGCTATTCCGGAGCCCTGCGACTTTTTGGAAACGCGCCCGCGGCGCAGGGGATCGAGATCGAGAGCAGAGCCGTCTATCCCCAATGCACCCACTACCGGCGCTCCATCTTGATGGTAAAGAGTTCCCCGACCGATTCCTACCTGGTGGATCTCTTCCGCGTTGAGGGCGGAGAAGAGCACCACTTCTCCTTCCACGGACCGGAGGGAACGGTCTCCACAGAAGGGCTGGATCTGATCCCGCAGAGCCAGGGCACCTATGCCGGTCGTGATGTGGCTTTCGGGACATTTTACGACGAACCGTTTGACATAAGCTATCGGGGCAGCGGCTTTCAGTATCTCTACAATGTGCAGCGATGTGCGGCTCCAGAGGAGCAATTCTCGGTGGACTGGCATGCCCAAGACACGTGGCGCGTGCTGAAGGGATCCGACGTCCGCGATCCAGACACGGACACCCCAAGTCCCACGACGGACGTGCATCTGCGCTGGACCATGCTCGATCCGCCGGGCGAGGTGGCCCTGTGTCACGGGGATCCGCCCCGGAACAAACCGGGCAATCCCCGGCGCCTCCAATACGCGATGGTCAAAAGCACAGGCACGCCCGCGTCCACGGGCTTCCTTTCGGTGATCGAGCCCTATCGAAGGAAGGCGATGATCCGGAGCATTGAGGAGGTCTCAGTGGAGCCAAATGACGAACCGGGCACACAGCTGAAGGCCCGCGCACTTAAGATCACCCTGACAGCCGGACGCGTGGACTATCTCATGTTCTCCCTGGATCCGGACCGGCTGCGCCGCATTGACGGTCGCATTGCGTTTCGTGGATCGATCGGCTTCTACTCGGAGGTCGAGGGCGGGTTCCGAAGTGCGATGCTGATTAATGGAACGCAGATCGGCCCGGAAGAGGCAGGAGATTGCGGATCCTTCCTGAGAGCGCGACGGTCCTGGACCGGAACGGTGGCACACTTCGAGCAGGGAGGAATCCATACGAAGGACCCCCTTCCCACGGACGGCTCGCTTACCGGACAATGGATACTGGTGGCCAACGACAACGAGCGGGATGCGTGCTATCGGATCCGGGGGACTCGAAAATCAAGAGGAGAGACCGTGATCGAGGTGGGGGACGGGGACTTTGTTCGGGCAATGGTGGATGACGGAGACTACAGCCGGGGATATCTCTATGAAATCGCTCGGGGACACCGGTTCGAGATCCCCCTGTGCGCCTGCTGGGAAGCCGGGACAGAGCGATAAGTGTGGAAAAGACGGTGCCGCAGGCCGTGCGGGGTCATCGCAGCGGGACCAGAGGTTCGTTTCTGCCTGATCTCGTTTTCCTGCCGGACTACTTTCTCTTCTTCTGATCGGCCTTCAACAGCTTCTCCATACCGATCTTGCGACACATGGGCACGTCCTGGCACTCCACAGAGACCCCCCGCTCGCAGAGCGAACTGAGCGCATCCAGATCGTCGTCATCCACGTACACAAAGGGGAGCAGCTGACGCGTGCCCTCCCGGAAATGCAGACCGCCCACATTCAGATGCGCGATATGCACGCCATTGTGAAGGAGACGCAATACATCCTGCGGAGAATCCACGAGCAGGATCGTGCGATTTTCGCTGTGCTCCTCCTCGGAAAGAATCGCCGTGGCGTCGGCAATCGAGGTCACGCAAACTTCTATTTCGGGTGACACAGCAGCGCGGTATAGCTCCTGCTCCCATTCGTTTCCGGCCACTTCGTCGTTGGCCAGGATGATCCGATCCGGTTTGAGGGTCATCCCCCAACCCACGGTCACCTGGCCGTGGATGAGCCGGTCGTCAATGCGTGTCAAAAGGACCATACGGTTCTCCTGTTCAACTGCCTGCCCCCATCGTGCATTTCCTCCTTGTGAGTCGGAG
Organism: Candidatus Latescibacterota bacterium; assembly: GCA_043804415.1. Lineage (GTDB taxonomy): Bacteria > Latescibacterota > 4484-107 > 4484-107 > 4484-107 > 4484-107. The sequence continues at coordinate 4,283 of JAZDJA010000264.1, forward strand.
ACATGGGAATGTGATCCCCAAATATACCACTTGGAAGGAGAATATGCAAGCGGTTTTCGGGGAGGGCTGAGCGAAGCAGAAAGAAGGGATACTGACCAGGTGATTTCTGAAAATAGTGCTTGACAAAGAGAATGATTGTAATATATTCAGCAAGATAGGTTGATAATTTGGCTCGTTTGGGGGAGGAGGGTGGGGATTCAGCGATGAGTGGGCAGTTGTGCCTCTTTGCTGGCACAGAAAGGCTGATCGGAGAATGCCCGAAATACATATCACCGAATATCGCCTGAAGCTATCGCGCGAACTGCGGCGCGGCGAAGTACCGCAACTTCGTGGATTCTTCGGACGCAGATTTGCCGAGCAGGTGCTGCTTCATCATCACCGCGAAGACGGTTCACTTCTTTACGACTATCCGCGTATCCAGTTCAAAGTGCTGGATCGTCAGGCTGTGCTGATCGGGCTGGAAGAAGGAAGCGAATTGTTGACACAGCTTTGGTTGGAGGTGGATCAAGCTAAGCTGGGTTCGGAAAACCTCCCCGTTCAGGAGGCAACGATTCAAAAGCGCCGTGCGACCTTCGGTGCGACCGAAGGAATGGTCACCTATCGTTTTCTTTCGCCGTGGCTGGCGTTGAATCAGAAGAATGCACGTCGGTATTGCGATTCAGACAATAGTGTCGAGCGATTCAGACTGCTCGAAAGCATCATTGTGGGGAATTGCCTTTCGTTTGCCAAATCTTTCGGCTATACGGTGAACATGCGTCTTCGGG
>JAZDJA010000265.1:0-4297 GCA_043804415.1 Candidatus Latescibacterota bacterium
AGGGCAGAATCAGTCCGAGGTCTGGGGAGCGCATCGATGTGCTCGCCGAGCGCACCCACTTTTCGCTTCCCTCTCCATGTCGTCAGACGGATCTCTCGTTTTCGAAGGCGCTCACGATGGCTATCGCAGGCTCGATGGCAAACCTGTGCACCGGCGGCGTATCGTCTGGAAAGGCACTAGCTTGAACGTGGAGGATAGCGTAGAGGGAACCGGAATACACAAAATTCAGGCCCGGCTGCATTTTCATCCTGACCTGAATGTCTTCATGCGGGACGGAAGGGCTGTGGTTGAGGAACAAGGTCAGCGCCTCCTGACGGTCTCTCTGCTCGGACAAGGCGTTCTGGAACTGACCAAGGGCATATATTGCCCGGAATTCGGCTTGGTTCAGCCCTGTGCAGTAATCCAGATCACGGTTGAGCGTTCGGCACTGCCGTTCTTCGGGGGATGGCAGATCGAATTGGACGAAATATCATGACCGTAGGTATTCTATGCATTTTCTCTTTTTGACACACTATTTTCCTCCGGAGGTTAACGCCCCGGCCTCTCGAACCTTTGAGAATGCCAGGCGTTGGGTCAAGGCTGGGCACCGTGTCACGGTTTTGACCTGCGTTCCCAACCATCCCAATGGCGTGGTCCAGCAGGGCTTTAGCAACCGGCACCTATGGCAATGGGACGAGTTGGAAGGGGTTCGCATTCTACGCGTGTGGACGTTCATCAGCCCAAACAAAGGCATTTTCAAACGCATAATTAACTACTTATCATATTTCATTTCTGCTGTGCTCTTATGCAACCTCATCCGCAAAGTGGATTTGGTCATCTCAACCTCGCCACAATTTTTTTGCGGGCTCGCAGGCTTCCCTGTGTCGCGGCTAAAAAGCTGCCCCTGGATTGTAGAGATCCGTGACCTTTGGCCCGAGTCCATTTCCGCAGTTGGCGCTATTCGCCAAAAAGGCACGCTCAACATGCTCGTACGGATGGAAAGCTTCATGTACCAACGCCCCGACCATGTTGTGCCTGTGACCCACTCGTTCAAACAACACATCATGGCCTGTAATGTCCCGGAGCAGAACATCACCGTTATCACAAATGGAGCAGACCTGGATAAGTACGCTCCCCAACCCAAAGACAACCCGACACGAGCACGTCTTGGACTTCAAGGGAAGTTTGTTGTTTCCTACATTGGTACACACGGCATGGCACACTCGTTGGAAACCTTGCTTCAGGCGGCGCAGATCACAGCCGCAGACTCCTCCGTGGTGTACCTGCTCGTTGGCAGCGGCGCGGAGCGAGACAACCTACTCAATATCAAAGAGAAGCTGCAGCTGACCAATGTCATCATGCTGCCGCAACAGCCCAAGGAAACCATCGCAGAATTCATTGCTGCTTCTGACGTCTGCCTCGTGCTCTTGCGGGACACGGAGCTGTTTAAAACGGTCATTCCCTCAAAAATGTTCGAAGCCATGGCAATGCAGCGCCCAATCATCCTTGGCGTGCGTGGCGAATCTCAAATAATTGTTGAGGATGGCCAGTTCGGGCTGTGCATCGCACCAGAAAACGCACGGGAGCTGGCTCAAGCGGTAATGCGCCTCAAGGCTGACGTCGCACTGTGTGAGACCTTGGGCCGCAACGGCAGGGCACTGGTGGTCCAGAGCTATAGTCGAGATGTGCTGGCCAAGGTGTATCAAGGCATCCTTGAACGGACAGCCTCCCGCCGGATAGACACACAGGCCAAGGCCAACACCTTCCACAAGAAATAACCAAGTACAGAAGCCACCATCGGAGAAAACCATGAAGGTACTGCTTATCGCTGGCGCCAGGCCGAATTTTATGAAAATCGCGCCCATTTTCCGGGAGTCACAGCTGCATCCCGGTGTGGACTGTCGCATCGTGCATACCGGTCAGCACTATGACCATGACATGTCCCAGGCTTTCTTTGACGATTTGGGCATTCCGGCCCCTGCGTATTCCCTGAACGCTGGCTCTGGAACGCACGCGGAGCAGACGGCCAGGATCATGGTCGCCTTTGAGCCTGTTTGCATGGACATGCGTCCCGATTGGGTCGTGGTGGTGGGCGACGTGAACTCTACCCTGGCTTGCGCCATTGTGGCCAAGAAACTGGGGATCATGGTGGCTCATGTGGAGGCTGGACTGCGCAGCTTTGACTTGAGCATGCCCGAAGAGATCAACCGGATGGTGACCGACGCCATTTCGGATCTGTTCTTCGTCACCGAACAAAGCGGCGTCGCGAACCTGCACCGGGAGGGAAAATCGGCGGGCCAGGTGCATATGGTCGGCCACGTGATGATCGACAACCTCCTGCACCAGGTGCGGGAGCTTGAGGACATGGCACCGGAATCCATTTCCGTGCACGAAGCAAAGCCCAAAGGCCCATATGCATTTCTGACCATGCACCGCCCGTCCAACGTCGACCACAAGGACACCTTCGCGGGCATCGCGCGTGCGCTCAACCGCATCGCCGAGGACATGCCCATCATCTTCCCCGTACATCCGAGAACGCGTTCACGCCTTGAACAGTTTGCACTCGACCTGTCGCCCCGCATCACGTTGCTGAGCCCTCTGGGCTTCAAGGACGCGCTGTTCCTGTGGAAGGACGCCAAGCTGGTTCTGACGGACAGCGGTGGGCTTCAGGAGGAAACTACGGCCCTGGGCGTGCCCTGCCTGACCTTACGGGAGAATACCGAGCGGCCCATCACCGTGGATATGGGAACGAACCTGCTTGCGGGAAACACTGAGCCATCGATCCTTGAGGCGTATGAGAAAATCTCGCGAAACGAGGGCGATCAGGCGAAGATCCCACCACTCTGGGACGGTCAGGCCAGCCGCCGCATCTGGTCGGTGCTACTGGGTTTGGTTGCATAGCTTTGGTTTAGGGGACAATATCCTGGCAGAGAGACATGGGAAGAGACTGGCAAGGCGGCACCGGCTGTCATCACAAGAACACGCACAGATATGATACAAATGGATTTGTAAGCTCACGAACCTGCTAGACTTTACAATGAAGGAGTGACCTGCGGGTTTCTTCGGACCACTCAATTCTTGAGGATACGATGAAACCCGGCAAGTAAGCCAAAGCAAGTACACGCCTACAGCCTCCAGTACGTAAATCCCAGCTCACTAGCCTGAGCTGGTTCAAACACGCCTTTAATATCGATCAAAATCGGATCGCTCTTTCTGCACCACGACAGCAATGTCTGAATGGGCGTCTTTTTGAATCCCTCATGAGAAACTGCGACAATCACACCGTCAAGATCGCGCATCATCTCCACAGGTGCCACCGTTATCCCATATTCCCGCATGGCTTCATCCTGGTCGACATGTGGATCATGCACAATGACGTTAACACCATAATCTTGCAGTTCATTGATAATATCAACTACGCGCGTATTCCTCAGGTCCGGAACGTTTTCCTTGAACGTAAGACCAAGCAGTCCAATGCGTGCACCTTTGACGTTGCAGTCCGCGGCGATGAGCATTTTTACAAGAGCCTGAGCGACCCTCTTGCCCATGGAGTCGTTGATCATCCTCCCCGCCAGAATGATCTGCGGGTGGAATCCAAGGGATTCGGCTTTGAATGTCAGATAATACGGGTCAACGCCGATGCAGTGCCCTCCGACAAGCCCCGGTCTAAAAGGTAGGAAATTCCACTTCGTCCCCGCGGCTTCCAGCACCTCAAGGGTATCGATGCCCATGAGATCAAAAATGAGTGAGAGCTCGTTCATCAGTGCGATGTTCAGATCGCGCTGCGTGTTCTCAATAACCTTTGCAGCCTCGGCGACCTTGATGGAAGAAGCCTTGTGTATTCCGGCCTTGACGACGGCGCCGTAGATTTCAGCAAGCAGATCCGTCACTTCGGCAGTCTGCCCCGCGACGATCTTGACGATCGTCTCAAGTGTATGCACCTTGTCACCGGGGTTGATGCGCTCGGGCGAGTACCCGACCCAGAAGTCCTTGCCACACTTCAAGCCGGACTGCTCCTCAAGCAGAGGGATGCATTCCTCTTCCGTGAGGCCAGGGTATACCGTGGACTCGTACACAACGATGGCACCGGGGCTGAGATGCTTGCCGACAGTCCGCGAAGCAGAGAGCACAGGCTTCAAATCCGGCCTTCTGTGCCCATCAATTGGCGTTGGCACGGCGATGATAATGATTGATGCACTCTTGAGCGTTTCCGGCTGGCTTGAAAATTCGACACTTGTTTCGCGGAGTGCGGACTCTGAGGCTTCGCGCGTTCTGTCGTATCCCGCCTGGAGTTCAGCAATCCGTTTCTGGGCAATAT
>JAZDJA010000266.1:0-2833 GCA_043804415.1 Candidatus Latescibacterota bacterium
GAGGAGCGGCTTTTCAAGATTTTGGTGATCAACATCGTGCACCTCCTGTTCGGCAAGCTCAATAAAGCGAATGAACACATCGAATCCCTGGAGAAGGACCTCAGGGAGCAGGCGGCGTGGCTTGTCGGGATGAACCCCGATAAATAGGCGGCCCTCAGTCCTCTCCTTGGCCAGATTGGGTATCCGATCAGAACAGATGTCTTTTCTCGGAGTGTGTTGGGGAAGGTGCGGAAGCTGTTTTGGGCAAGGTGCCATGCGAACGGATTTCTCCTGGGGGGGGATTTTGTGGGCACAAACATGGATTTGATCGGCTCGTTTATCATCGGGGGAACGCTCATTCTGACGATCCTCACCCTCAATGCGACCTTGGCGGACAGCTCGTATCAGAACACTCTGGATCTGATCGTCCAGCAGAATATGACCGCGCTCGGCAGAATCATCCAGGATGACTTCTCGAAGATGGGGTTCGGGGTTTTCGACCCCGCGACCGTCCTTCTTCTCGCAGACTCCACGCACATCACTTTCCAGACGGATTTGGACCAGGACGGCCAGGCAGACACGCTTCGCTATTACATCAGCGAACCCGCGGCAGCAACGAGCACCCTGAATCCGGACGATCGGCTGCTCTACCGGGTGGTCAACAGCGAGCCGGTCCAAGGAGATTCCTGGGGGGTCACGGAGTTTGCGCTTCGGTATCTGGATATTGGTGGTCTCGAGACCGGCGATCTGGGGTCAGTCAGAGCCGTCGAAGTGTCTCTCATGCTTAAGGGCGCGGATCCCTACGGTAGAATTACGGTCGAGGGGGTGGAGAAGGACCGGTATTCCCAGGCGGTGTGGGAGACCACTTTCTGGCCCCGAAGTCTTAACCCATAGGGAGTACCGACGATGGGCAAATCCTCCCTGATGATGGTTTTGGGTTTCATGGTGGTGTTCGGCTCGATCCAACGCACGCTCTATCGCAAGAGTCTGGATGCGACCGATAACTTTGTGGCCCATTACGAGCGCGTTGCTGCACGCAATGTCGCGAACAGTGCGATGCGTCTGGCCTTGCGTGAGTTGACGACGGACAGCCACTGGTCAGGATGCAGCGACGACCCGCTTTTCGGAGGCACATACAGCGTGGCGATTCAGGATTCTACGGTGGACCCCTCGTTAAGCTCGGATCAGCTCCAGTTGATCAGCACCTCGCAGGTCGGAGAGGTCTCCGGCACGGTGCGAGTTGTTGTGGAGCGGGAAAGTCAGATCCCCTCCCCGCCTGCCGCCATGGGGGTTAGTGGGGGCTCGGTTGCGTATGATTTCGGAGGAACTGCGTTTCTCGTGGACGGTCGTGACACCAATCCCGATGGAACCCCCGGCCCGGGCCCGGACATGCCAGGGCTAACCGTGTCTGATTCCGAAGACAGCGTCGGAGCAGTGGCCGCCTTGGCTGATCCCGCTCAGATCGTCGGAGCAGGGGGCTCCCCCAGCATTGGGGTGTCGACCGACATCCCGGACCTATCGTTCCTCGGGGGATGGTACCGCAGCAGGGCCGACTTCGATCTTCCGGGTGGAAGCTATAGCGGGGTTACCTGGGGTACCCTGGAATCCCCGTCCATCGTTTACATAGACGGAGATGCGAGTATAGCCGGAAACTCCTCCGGTGCGGGGGTTCTGGTCGTCGAGGGCAGTTTGGAGCTCAAAGGGAATTGCGAATGGTTCGGACTGATAGTAGTGTTTGGCGCCACGGTAACCTCAACCGAGTTTATCGGTACCCCTTCCATCCACGGGGCATTGTTAACACAATCCGGAACCATAGTCATCCGGGGGAATGTGTCCCTAACATACAGCAGCTACGCAATTCAGAAAGTGCGGGATAACTTAAGAAACGCCAATTTATACCAGGTCGTCAGTTGGTGGGAGTGAAGCAGAAGACATAATGAAGGATGAAGACAAAACATAAAAGGAGATGGGAGGCTTTCATCTGTGTCTTTTTGGCTTCTTTCTTGCTTTTCTTCGTTCTCCGTCCGGACTCATTCCTTCGGGAGATAGTATGGCACTCAAAGTGCTTTTTGATTCGCTGACTTCCCAGATTCCGGGGCATCTTTCCGGGCCGGAGCGGCAGGCCTTCGTGGGCTCGCTGATCGAGGGGCAGCCAGAAGAGCTACTGCGGCACTTGAGGGAGACCCTAAACGGCTTTCTGATGAAGATGTCCACGAACGACGTTTCGGACATCGATTTGGGTGGGGGAGGTGCCTCGGGCCGGGTCTGGTATCGAATACACGGGGCCAAGCAGGCCGATCCGGGAATCGAGCCCCTTTCTCTGGATGAGACGGATGTGCTCTTGCAGAGCATTTTGACCCCACAGCAAAGGGCCTATCTCTATACCCACCGCAATCTGGATTTCTCGCACGCCATAAAAGCGCATGAGCGGCTCGTTCGCTTGCGTGCGGACATGTATTTTGACCTCGATCGATTGGCCCTAAATATGCGTTTCTTAAGTGAGGAGATCCGTCCGTTCAGAAGCCTTGGGTTGCATCCCAACGTAGCCAAGGCTCTAAGCCTGCAGCATGTCAAACAGGGGCTTACATTGGTTACGGGGATCACCGGGTCTGGGAAAAGCTCGACCATGGACACCATCATAGATGCCAACAATCAGAGCGTGGACGGCCATATTGTGATCATCGGTTCCCCCATCGAGACGGTGCATGTGTCCAAGCGCTGTATGATCCGGCACCGGGAGGTGGGCCGGGATGTTCTCACCTTCAAGGAGGGCACCATCCAAGCGCTGAGGCAGGATCCGGATATCATCGTGATTGGCGAGATGCGGGATCCTGAGACCATCATGGCGGCTCTG
>JAZDJA010000267.1:0-13124 GCA_043804415.1 Candidatus Latescibacterota bacterium
TATGGTCTCCGATCCGCATACGAATCACCCCATCCTGACCCGGATGATCGCCGAAACGCGGGCCCTGTTGGACAAAGTGGCCGGGAGAAAAGGCAGGGCAAGGCTCCTCCTGGGTGCCCGGGTGGGGCCGATGTGGGATGGGCCATTTGGCGAAGTGGATTTTCTCGGCGCGAGTTCGGATGCGGCGAACAACCCGTCCTGTGTCGATCTGGGATTGGACGTGCGCACGTGGGTAAAGGATGGACTGGTGGACTACCTGTGCCCGACGCTCTTCTGGCCTCGATGGCCGGGATTGCCGCGCACCGAAGAGTTTGTCGCATTGACCGAGGGAACCGATGTCGGCGTGTATCCGACCCTCTTTCCACTTCCCGCATGGATCGACCAGGAGGGTGCTGTCGAACCGAACGACCGGAAGGGGCTTTTGCGCTATAAGACGGAATTGTGCGAACTTGCCCTGAAGCTGTATCAGGAGGGAGCCCACGGGATCAGCACCTTCAACTGGATGCCGCATCATCAGCCGGACATGGTGGCAGCTCCCATGCGGAAGAACTGGGGATTGGGCGCCATCCGGCTGCAAATGCATATCCACGCGCTCTTGTCCGACCGCGCACTGCTGGAGGCGTATCTCCAGTCGGATGTATTGCTGCCGGACGAAGGGAAGCCTTGAAAAGCGTTTCTTCGCGTTGCTGAAGGACATGATCGAACCGAACGGATTCGAGTGGGAAGAAGGTGATGAATACGCGGAAGCTCGGAAGCATCATGAACAACGATTCCACCAATATCCTCATGTCTTCGGTGGGTGCGGAGATTACCCCGGCGGAGTATAAGAAGGCGGTCGGACACCTTTTGGATGCCCGGCCAGGCGTGTTGGCCCAGGCGGTGGGCATGCCCGATCCGGTGATCTATCGCACCCAGGTGGCCACTACGTGGGACAAATACACCGGTGCGGTCAGCCAGGTCATCTGGCCGGATAAGACGGAGCAACAGGCGCTCGGGCATGCGGATGCTATGCGAAGTCTGCTTCGGGCGGGGACCGATCCCCTGACCTTGACTGTCGAGGCCTGTCGGGAGCGGGGCGTGCCCGTGTTGGCGAGTTACCGCATGAATGCGGAGGATTTCTACGACGGGGAGATGGACCTCTACGACTTTGGCCGGGAACACAAGAATCTGGCCATACCGGGCGCAAACTGCCTGGATCCGGCCCATCGGGAGGTATTTGCCCATCGGATGGCGATCTTTGCCGAGGTGGCCCATGAGTATGACATCGACGGCATTGAGTTTGATTTCAGGCGCTGGTATCACATGGTCTCCGATCCGCTGAAAAATCATCCCATACTGACGCGGATGGTATCTGAAACCCGCGAGATGCTTTCCGATGTGGCCCGGAGAAAGGGGAGGGATCAGTTGCTTCTGGGGGCACGCGTGGGGCCGAAGCTGGATGGGCCGTTTGTGAAAGAGGATTTTCCGGGAGCCTACTACGAGGCGCCCACGAATCAGTCGTGTACGGATCTCGGGTTGGATGTGCGGACGTGGGTGCAGGAGGGACTGGTGGACTATCTTTCTCCAACGCTCTTCGTGCCGCTTTGGCCGGGCCTGCCCCGGACCAGGGAATTTGCCGATCTGACAAAGGGAACTTCCGTGGGCGTGTACCCCACGCTCTTTTCGGTGCCCTATTGGGTGCACGCCAGTTGTCCCGATGCGCACCCCCTCGAGCCGGACGACCTGCCGGGGCTCATGCGCTACAAAAGGGAGCTTTGCGAGCTCGCCCTCACGCTGTATGAAGACGGTGCGGATGGGATCAGCACGTTTAACTGGCTGCCTCATCACCAGCCCGGTATGATCCGCGGAGACTCTCTGGGCACGGACTGGGGACTGGGTGCGCTCAAACTTCAGATGCACATCCACCCGCTGCTTTCCGATCGGGACGCGCTGGTACGTTACCTCGACTCGGAAGAGATATTGCCCTGATGAAACGCATCCGGTTGCAGACAGGCAGGTGGCTGAGAGCTGCCTTGAAGGCCAAGAACCTATGGGATACGATAACAGTTTCTGATCGCTCCACCTTTGCCTGAAGGGAGAAAATTCATGTCAAAGATTACCGTCGAACGATCCCTGCATCTTGAGGCACCGAATGTCCATCAGCCTGCGGGCGTGACCGGAGTGTCCTATTGTTCCAGGGACACGAATTCGTTCATCCAATCCTATACGTGCGGCCTCGACCGGGGTGTCCGCCGCTCCGAGGACAACGGCCGAACGTGGACGATCCTGGAACCTTGGACACCGCGGCAGGAGTTGGGCGCGGGCCGGTATCTTTCCGCCACGCTGCCGGAGTTCTATCTGGATCCCGAAAATGGCCGAATGTTTAGAACATTCCGGACGTCGGAAGAGTTGGAGGGCATCAAGCCTTGGGATATCCGGGCCCCGGCGGGTAGAATCAAGAACTACGTACAGGTCTCCGACGATGCGGGGATCACATGGAGCACACCCGAGCAGCTCATCCAGACGGGGGAGGGATTTGACGAGGTGCACTGGGCCAAGGATATCTGGTATGGCAAGAACTACGGCGCGATTGAGGGGCTTCGGCCGCTGAAACTGTCGGATGGAAAGATCCTGGTCAACTTCTGGATGGCGCACCTTTTTGAGAACGGGTCTATGCGGTCCCCGGAGGACAACGGTTTTCTGCATCAGAACAGTTGCCTGTTCGGCTCGTGGCGCTCGGATGGCAGTGGGCTCGATTGGGAGATGGGGGACTATGTCACCCTTCCCCGAACCCACTCCGCAGACGGTGCGGATGAGATTTCGGTGGATTTTCTCCCCGACGGGCGGCTGTTTCAGATTATTCGGGCGCGCTACCTGGGCCTGCCCCAAGCAGAATATCCGTCCTCCAAGTTTTTTGCCCTGTCCTCCGACTGCGGACGCACCTGGACCGAGCCCGAGGCGCTCCGGTACACGGATGGCCAACTGGCGCTCTCGCCCGCCTCTCTGGGCAATGTGTTCCGGTCCAAAAAGAATGGGCGCTTCCACCTGATTACCAACCTGAATGACTGGCCGTGCTACAATTGCGATCCGCGTTCCACGCTGCAGATCGCCGAAATAGACACCGATACACTTTGCATCATCCGGGAGAGTGTGACCCCCATTGAAACGCGGAAAGCGGGACAGCCGATGGGTATTCGTTTCTCCAACTGGCGCAGTTACGAGGACCGGGAGACCGGAGACATCGTGTTATTTATGACGGCCTGTCCGGGGGACGCGGGCTGGAAGTTCGATTGCGGGTGCTCTCCCCATTGCTATCGGTATGACATTGGACTGCCTGTGTAGGGAGAGGAAGACTGGTGAGTGGGTGAGTTGGTGAGTGGTCAGTAGTGAGTGGTGAAATGTTCCATAACCCAGAATCAAATCCCAAGGAGAAAGTAACATGGTCAAAATCGATGGGGTGGTGCCGGTTATTCCGATTCCGTTTGGCCCGGACGAGACGATTGACGTACCTGCTTTGCGCAAGACGGTGAATTTCGTGGCTGAGAAGAAGATGGCGGCCATGTGTCTGCCTGCGTATGGGAGCGAGTTTTTCAAGCTTTCCGAAGCGGAGCGCGAACAGGTGGTCGGGATCGCGCTTGAGGTCAACGCCGGGCGCATTCCTGTGATCACCCAGGCCAATCACGGTTCCTCGAAGATCGCGGCCGGACTGGCCAAGCGCTACGAGGCGATGGGTGCGGATGTGGTCAGCTTTGCCATGCCGCGGCAGTTTGGCGCTACCGATGCGGACCTGCTCCACTATGCGGGGCGCATTGCCGATGCGGTGTCCTGTCCGATCCTGATCCAGGATTTCAATCCGGGCGGTCCCACCATCGGAGCGGATTTTATTCACACCCTTCATGCGCAGCACTCCAATTTTCTCTATGCCAAGTTGGAGGAGCCGATGATCATCGAGAAGCTGGTGCGCATCCGGGAAAGGGTCGGCGACAAGGTGGGGATCCTGGAAGGATGGGGCGGCTATTATATGCTGGAGGCGATTCCGGCGGGAATCTGCGGGATCATGCCGGGCGTACCCATCTGCGAGCTGTTGGACCGGGTGTATCGGGCGCGCCAGGCGCAGGACAACGAGCGGGCCTACGATCTGTTCGGATCGCTCCTGCCGTTTGTCAATTTCACCCTGCAGGATTTTGAGATCTTCCTTCAGGTCGAAAAACGGCTGATGGTGCGACGCGGCCTTTTCACTCACGCCATCTGCCGGTCGCTGACGTATACGCCCAGTCCGGAGATCGTGGCGCATATGGATTTTCTGATCGAGCACATCGTGCGCGTGATGGAGCGGGAAGGAATCTCAACATAAGGAGAGGAACCATGAGACTGACAGACCAGGTTGCTGTGGTGACCGGAGCAGGCTCGGGCATTGGCAAGGCGATTGCCCTGGGAATGGCCAAAGAGGGTGCTGATATTGTGATCGCCGACCTCAATGAGAAAACGGGTGCTGGGGTAGCGGAGGAAGTCGCCGCCCTCGGGAGAAAATCGCTGTTTATCAGGACGGATGTCGGTCGGGAGTCCGACGTAGTCAAAATGGTTGGGGAAGCGATTGCCCGCTTTGGGAGCATAGATATTCTGGTCAACAATGCGGGCATCATTCTCTCCAAGAAAATGATCGACACGACGGTTGCGGAATGGGACAAGATCCTCACCAATAACCTTCGAAGCTGCTTCCTCTGTACCCGGGAAGTGGCGAAGACGATGATTGAGAATAAGGTGAGAGGAAAGATCGTCAACATATCCTCGATCCACGCCCGAATATCCGAACCCAACGCCTGCGCGTATACAGCGGCCAAAGGAGGCATGGAGGCGTTTGCCCGGACTTGTGCCACGGAACTGGCGCCCCATAAAATCCGGGTGAACACGATCGAACCGGGAGCCACCTACACGGAACTGACAGTGCCGATGTATACCGAATCCGTCAAGGATTCGCTTTACCAGCGGATTCCCCTCAAAGAGATTGCGCAGCCGGAGTGGATCGCCCGTATGGCGGTGGTCTTGGCAAGCGATGATTCTCGATACATGACGGGGGAAGTCATCACCGTGGATGGGGGCTATGTGATGGATGGCAGTCTTCCCGGCGCGGCATACTGGGAGGAGTAGGGTGGGGGACAGTCGTGAAATGGGGGGAGCAGGTTTCTCCGATGAGGAAAAAAACGCTCCCCCTTCCCTTGCAGGGAAGCGGGCCGGGGTACAGGTTGCGCTTTGTGCCCTTGTGAGCATGCCCAAAAACAGGAGGAAAGAATGGCCGGGAGCCCCGATGCCGAACGTGTAGAGAGAATGAGAACGAGCATGGCAGCGGAGGGCCTGGATGGGCTGATCCTGCGCCTGCCGGAAAACATCGTGCTGCTTGGGGGAACCTATCCCCTCACCGGACTCAACTTCCTGCTTTTTCCCCGCGACGGGGAGCCGATGCTGTTGGTCCCTCAAAGCGAAGCGGAGGAAGCCTCGGACGGTTGGTGGAGCGATATCCGAACCTTTGAATTTGGCACGCTTTCAGCCGGGAACCCGTATGAACAGATCCAGCGTGTACTCAGGAGTTTCGTCTCCCTTAAAGGAAAATCCTGGAAGCGAATCGGGTATGAGGGGAGTTTTGAGTTTGTGGCGCCTGCGCTGCTCTCCGGAGAGGGGTTCTATCCGGCCAAGCCTACCGAAGCGCTTTTCTCAGCCGTTTTTGAGCAGATGGAACGGCTCGACTGCACCGACCTGCTGCACCGGGAGCGCGCCACAAAGACCGAACGGGAGATCGCGAAACTCCAGATCGCCAACCGGATCGCCGAAATTGGATTGGCGAAATTTGCCGAAGTGGTTGTACCCGGGAAAACGGAAGGGGAGATAGCAGGACTGGTGGTTGCCGCGATCATGAAAGACGGAGTCGGGTCCTTCGGCCCCCTTAAGGTGCAGGCTTTTCCTCAGGTCACCTCCGGTCCCGAACATACCGCAGCCGCATGGCGGCCCTGTGTGATCAGCACCGATCGGATACTTCGGGAAGGGGATCTGGCCATCCTCGAACTGGGCGTGGTGGCCGACGGCTTCTGGGCGGATGTGACGCGCACCCGCGTGGCTGGCGTGCCCTCGGCCAGACAAAAAGAGCTGTTCGACGTGGTGCGCTCAGCCCAGGAGGCAGCGGAGGGGGCGGCTGCCGTAGGCGTTAAATGTGCCGATGTGGACCGAGCGGCCCGTGCGATCATTGAAAAGGCAGGGCTGGGTGAATACTTTGTTCATGTGACGGGACACGGGATCGGCTTCCGCTATCATGAACCCTCACCGACCCTTCATCCGGACAGTGACGAAGTCCTTCAAGCAGGGATGGTCTTCTCTGTGGAACCGGGCATTTACCTGCCCGGCTTTGGCGGCATTCGGATAGAGAACGATGTGGCATTGACTCAGACTGGCAAGATGGTCCTGACCACCTTTGACAAGCGCTTATCCTGAGTGATGATCATACCGGAGGGAATCCACGAGGTGGAGAGATCTCTGCGGCTGGCATGCACCGTAACCCGGAGATGTTGAGGGAAAGGGGCCATATCATGGATCGTTCTTTACGCTTGGGCTCGTTCGTCTTGATGTTAGCGAGCGTGGTTGTCTGGGCGGTACTGCTGTTTCCGATCGCCGTGTGCTCGCAGAATGCCGAGTGGATGCAGTTCAGTTCGGCTGGCGGAGAGGTTCTCTGTATTGAGGATGGAGGAGATTGCCTGTGGATCGGGAAGGACGCGGGGCTTGTACAGTTGGATGTGACTACAGGCGAGATGGTTCTCTACAATACATCCAACTCCGCTCTGCCAAATGACCGGATCAATGCGCTTGCCGTAGATACTATCGGAAGGCTGTGGATTGGTACGCGGGGCGGGCTGGCACAGTTCGACGGTTTACAGTGGACAGTCTACACGACGGGCAATTCAGGATTGGCGAGTAACGATATACGCGCGCTTGCTGTCGGTGCCAAAGGGGAGCTATGGATTAGCGGCGGAGGTCTTGCGCGATTTGATGGGGAGCACTGGACGGTCTATACGGTGGATAACCTCGGACTGCCGTATTACTGGGTCAGCACCCTTGCTGTTAGTGAGAATGGGGAGCTATGGATTGGCATGGGCTCAGATGGTCTGGCTCGATTTGATGGCGAAGACTGGATATACAAGGGGGATAGGGGGGATAGGACTGTTTTGAGCGCGCTAGCGTCGGATATGCGCGGGAATATCTGGCTTGGAATGTACCCTTACTGCGATCCGATGCGTTGCGATGTAGACAACCGTGGTGGATTGACACAGTTTGGAGAAGAAGATTTTATGATAGATGAGGACTGGATGATTTACAGGATGGACAACTCCAGTCTGCCGAGCAACTGGGTCAACGCACTTGCTTTGGATGCACGTGGAAATTTATGGATTGGGACGCGTGATGGGGGATTGGTGGTCTATCGCGAAGGCGGGGTGATCCTCACTACTGTGGAGGAAACCCCTCGTGCGGAGCTGCCGTCAAACTACTCTCTCTCTCAGAACTACCCCAACCCCTTCAACGCAGGTACGGATATCTCCTTTAGCGTTTCGACCTCTTCTCTTTTGAAGATCGCTGTATACACGGTACTCGGCCAACTCGTACGCGAGTTGGCAGACCAGACGTATGAACCCGGTGTCCACCATGTGCGATGGGATGGAACCGATCGTTCGAACAGGCCGGTATCGAGCGGCGTCTATCTCTATCGCATGAAGACGGACACAGGTGCTGCAACGGCCACGGAATCTGTCGCCAGGAAGATGATGCTACTCAGGTAGGACGGAGAATTGCTCCTGGCCGGCAGGTTCGGATGCGGAGGACGCGATCATGCGTCATGGAACACGGGTTCCGGGGGATCTGCTGCGGGAAGGCTATGTGCAGGGGGCTGTCCGAGACCCACGCCATCGTGCGGGTGAGATTGAGCGGGAACGAATTTCAGATCAAACCGCAGTGACAAGGGGGCGAGTTGCTTACCGGCTTTCGCCTCCCGACCTTCGAAAGGTGCAGACGAGATGAACGAGCGATTACGGCAATACCAACAGCAGGCAACCATCCGGGGGGCAGCGGAAAATCCAAGCCCCAAAGAAGCCAATCTGACTAAGGCATTCTTTGAGATCCATGCGGATCTTCCGCTGGCGGAGCGTCAGGCGCGAAGCTATGCGTACGCGCTGGAAAACGAGCCGGTCTGCGTGCACCCTCTTTCGCGACTTGTCGGACAGATCTATCAGGTCGGACCGGGAAGCGGTTGTCCGGAACTCACGGGAGAGGCATCGGACCCGCGCTGGCGCGACTATGCGGTCTATCCTCAGGCGGATGCAAAGGTGCGGGAATGCCTGCCCGATGACGCATTGTACGCGCTCTTTTTTGGCGGGGGCGCTTTTCCGGGGCATGTGTGTTGGGATTTCGGGCGCATGCTTGAAATCGGCGTTTCGGGCGTGAGGGATCTCTGCGGGACGGCAAGGGGAGAAACGACGGATCCCAAATCACTGGAGTTCTATTCCTGTGTGGAGATCGCGCTGGGCGGTCTGGAAAATTGGGTCGGGCGACACGTCCTTGCCATAAGTGCACTCCTGGAGGAGACCTTCGATCCCGAAGAGAGGCGCGAGCTTAGCGCGATGATCCAAACGTGCCAACGCGTCCCGGAATTTGGTGCAGCCACCTTCAGGGAGGCGGTTCAGAGCTTTTATTTCCAGCATCTGGCGGTGATGTTCGAGAATCCGTTTGGAGGAAACGGCCCGGGAAGGTTGGACTATTATCTCTGGCCCTATCTGGAGGCGGATCTGGCAGCCGGAAGAACCACCATGGATCAGGCGCGCGAACTGATCACAGAGCTCTTCATCAGATTGCACGAGCGCATCGCTCCCGGAGACGGTTGGGTGGAAGCCATCCCGGTTGGTGGCCGGAATCCGGATGGAACGTCTGCGATCAACCCGCTCTCGTATATGATGATCGAGGTGATCTCCTCACTCAAACAGACCCATCCCTCCGTGTATGTGCGCCTGCACGAGAACGCCCCGGAGGATTTTCTCGATTTGTCGGTGGACTATCTGATCGGGAGCGGCAATCGCGCCCAGATATACGGCGACGATGCGATCATCGCTGCCCTTCTAGCCGACGGGGTAAGTATTGAGGATGCGCGCCACTGGACCGCCGGAGGCTGCATGGAGGTCTCTCCGCAGGGCTGCAACTGCGATCTGTTGTTTTCGTTTGCCCACAATGTGAGCCGAACCTTTGAGCTCGTCCTCAACGGCGGATGTCTCCTGCAGACCGGGGAGCGCGCCATTGTGCACACAAAATCCCTGGCCGATTACACCACGTTTGAGGAATTCTATGCGGATTTTGCGGAAGAACTCGGACGCGAACTCGGCATCCTGACGAAGCGTCTCGATGCGTATCTCGCATGTTACGCCACGTATCGCCCCTCGTTTCTTCTGTCGAGCATGACCCACGATTGCATGGAACGCGGGCGCACCCTCAACGAGGGCGGAGCGCGCTATATGGACTACGGCGGAAGCGGCGTGGGCATTCCCAATGTGGGCGACAGCCTGTTTGCGATCAAACGGGCCGTCTTTGACGAGAAGCGATTTACCGGAAAAGAAGTCCTTGACGCGCTTAAGGCCGATTTTGTCGGATACGATCGGATGCGCGCCTATCTTGTGAATCTGCCCAAGTATGGCGCGGGCCACGAGGAAGCCGACGCGATGGTGGACCGCATGCTGTGCACATTTGCTTCGGCGCTCCGATCCCACCGAAATCCCTATGGCGGCCATGCGCGCGCCGTTATTCTGGGTTTTATCTGGGTCGTTTCCTATGGGTTGGAGGTGGGGGCCACCCCGGATGGACGCAAAGCCGGCAGGCCTCTGGCTCATGGTCTCTCCCCCCAGTCCGGCTCTGCTGTTTCAGGGATCACCCAGGCCATCTGCTCCGCCACTCGATTGTCCCTGGATCAGGTGGGTGGAGGCGGCTCGATGATGTGGGATCTGGACGCCTCCTGGGCGACTCCTGCGGTCGTAAAGCCGCTGCTTAAAACCTTCCTGCAGCAGGGCGGGCATATCTTTCAGGGCAATGTCATTCCGGTGGATCGGCTCCTGGACGCGAAGGCCAACCCCGAATCGCACCGGGATCTCATGGTGCGGGTGGGAGGCTATTCTGCACGCTTCGTAACCTTGTCGAGGGAGACGCAGGATGAAATCATCACCCGGTATCGATATGATCATTGAGGGGGTTTTCGGCTGTTGTGCGGGCACCTGATCTGATACAAGGGCAACTAACCGCAAAGAGCGCAAAGAGTGCAAAGACCGCAAAGAGCGCGAAGAAGACACAAACAAGACAGAAAGCAGACACAAAGGAACACAAGGAAACAAGAGGAACACAAAAGAAAACTTGGCGGAGATTTTCAGCTGAGCCTGCATCTTTTCAGCGAACGGGCTTGAACCGAGCTGGTTAGGGCACCAAAAAAAGGGGAGAATCATCTGCGATGAGAAAGTCGCGTGATTACCTGAATGACGACGGTCGGCCTCCCGATGGCCGGGACACCCGGGTGGATGACACGACTGCCATGCGACGCGCCTTGGCGGCAGGACCGGGAGTTGTCTTTGTGGAACCGGGATACTATCGGCTCGGCGAGGTGACCATACCGGAAGGGGTTGTTGTGCAGGGGTCCGGCACTGCAACTGTTTTTTGTTCCAGCGGCCCGAAACACATTTTTCTCCAGTGCGACGTTTTCCGCTGGGCCATCCGGGACGTGCTGTTCGATGGGGAAGCAGAGGGCGGCTGGCAGGACCGTCAGGACCTGGGAGAAAGCGGCGTCTCGGTCTCGCGGTGCAAGGCGTATGAGATCGCCGGGGTGCGCTTCCAGAACTTCAGCGGAGCGGGTCTGCACATCACCTGGAGCGCGCAGCCGGGCCCGGGCGGGTGGTGCGACGGCGGCAATCTGGACCGGATCACGGCGGAGGGTAACTACATCGGGGTGCATTTTGACGTGCGCGCCGAATATATGAACGCCACGCAGCTGAGCTGTTATCGGAATGTGATCGGGTGCGCGATCCACGCGGGCAACACGAAGATCGCCGCATCGAATCTCTGTTCCAATCGCACCGGTCTCTATATTGAGGACAAGGAAAACGGCTCGCACGGGGCGATCTCCAACTGTCTGATCAACCACAATCTGGAGATGGCCATGCACTGCCGGTCTGTTGGAAATGGCATGTCCATCGATAACTGCTGTTTTTTTTGCGGACGGCTTCTCATCGAGGATTCCCGCGGCGTGAACGTCACCTCGGGCACGCTCAGTTGTGATGTGGAGGTCCGCGGGGGGCAGGCCAACCGGATCGCCGGTAATTATATCATTGAGAGCCAATGCACGTTCAGCGCTTCTCCGGCAACGATCTTTGAGGGCAACTTCACCGATGAGGGGCCCTGGGAGGCAGGAGAACAAGAATAATAGGAGGGAGCGGGAAGGGATTTTTGCCGGGGTATAAACGGCACGGTTGGGGAGCCGCATTCAGGCGCATCTGCCCGATATGCGAACCTTACGGTTTGTCGCACGGCAGGAGGAGCTGTGGAGGTGTTTTTGCCGTGGGAGCTTTTTCTCCATGAGCCAGTTTTGTTCTGATTGAACTGAGGCACAAGAGGGGAAACATACCAAGTAAATTCTTCGCACAATGAGGGAGGTTCTTTCCCATGAATTTCTTAAAACCCGCAAAGCAACTGAGTAAGCAGGCAGGTCTCCTTGTATGGTGTCTCTTGATGTTTCAAGCCGGGTTTTCCTATTCACAAACAGGCCAATGGCTGAATCACGGTCTGAGCGACAAGAAAATCACCGCCATAGCGAAGGATGTTTCCATTTGGGATTCTCCGCTTTACGTTGTGGCGGATAGTACAGAGATATACCGCTGGAAGCGCTCTGACGGACGAGGGTGGATCAAGAGGAACAGCAATCTTCCGTATGGTATCATCTGTGCGCTCGAGGCTATGGGAGATAGTTGCATTTTCACGGGGATGGATTCCGGGCGGGTCTTCAGAAGCAAGGATGCAGGTTTTTCCTGGGAGCAGGTCTTCGAATATCCATCGGAGATCACCGGGGAGGAACGAAAGGTTACGGACCTCGCTGCTCCCGAAACAATTCCCCCCTGGGATGATGATAGAAGTCTTTATGCTCTTGTGAGAGACGCGCAAAGCCTCTTTGGCGAGGTCCTTCTGAGCGATGACTTGGGGGAAAGTTGGAGAGAAATCACGGGTTCTTTGGACGTTCCGGTACTGTGTATGGGGGTGGCTTCAGTCATAGATTGGGAAAATGGTATTACGACAGACGAGATATTTGTGGGAACCATAGATAGCAGCGATGGTCAGGGAGGGATATACAAAAGTCTTGATGGAGGAGGGACCTGGGTGAGGCTGGAGAATTACCCGGAGGCTGGATGCAACAAGATCGCTATCGGATCTTACTACTCTTCTTTTGGTATGGAAAGTGACGCGAAGGCCATATACACAACGGACGCAGATGACGACCTGTTTGTCAGTCTGGACGAAGGAGAGACATGGACTCCTATTCGTATCTCGGATGTAGAACTATTGGCAGCGGATAAGGGGGATGGCTCCTTTTATACTTATTCAAAGGGTAAGATTTTCTTAGGAGGAGGTGGCATGAAATATGGTGACATTCTGGTAGAATATGGCATCGAGCCGCCTGCAACCGTATTCTCTATGTTCGCGGGACAGAATGTCTATGGCGAAGATTTCAGTGCTTCAGGCTTTGAGTTCTATTATGAATGGGAGTTCTATCTGGGAACGGATAACGGATTGTTTTGGTTAGAAAACATCATAGTAGATGTGGAGCACTCTGAAGCAGAGGATTTGTCTGTGCCCCTATCCCATAGTCTATCTCAAAATCATCCGAATCCCTTCAACGGTTCCACCGTCATTGAATACACGGTGGCTGAAAAAGAAGGAAGGTTGAGCAGGGTAATATACCACTCCTTGAAATATGTTAGTTGACTTTGTGTTGAAAGGGCAGTAGGTTAGAGAAGTATTCGTAAGTTTTTTCTCCTTTACCCAGCCCTCAGAGGAGGACTCCATGCCTGCTCCTTATTTTGCCAAGCCCTATG
>JAZDJA010000268.1:0-11329 GCA_043804415.1 Candidatus Latescibacterota bacterium
GAGAACCTTTCGATGTGATTACGCTAAGTTCAGATCGTTCCTCTTCCGTAAGCGTCACTTTGTACTTTTTCATATATTCCCTCCAAGGTTGTGAAGAGAATATACATCATATTATACGATAATGCAAGCATGACATGACACTAGCGGGAATTGGCTACAAAAACGTGGAACTCAAGTGGGACTCCTTCAATCCCGACGAGCCCATGGCGGAGCAACTTGTGCGTGCCCGAAGGATCGCTGGTGAAGAAGGCCTGCGGGTCTCCAACTTTGTGATCCTGCGCGATGTCATTGACCCGACTAGGAGAGAACAGGGGATCAGGGACGTCACCGCCTACCTCCGCGCGGTGGCCGAGGCAGGGGTTCCGGTGCTCAATTTGGTGTCTGGCAGAATTCCTGAAGGGATGTCCGTAGACCAGGCCTGGACGAATGTCCTATCCGGCTTCGAGGAGTATGTCCGAGTAGCCGAGGAGTGTCAGGTGACGTTGGCTTTCGAATGTATTGTGGGACAGTTGATTCATGACTACTACACCACACGGGAATTCCTCCGCCATTTCGATTCGGAGTATCTCGGCCTCACCTTGGACCCTTCCCATTACCAGCTTTATCGGAACGACATTCCCTGGACCATTCGCCAGTGCGGAGACAAGATCAAGCACGTGCACGTGAAGGATGCGGTGGGCTCTCTGGGGGAATTGGGTGTGGATTTCCTTTTCCCGATTTTGGGTGAAGGCGCCATTGACTGGAATGAGTTCTTTGGGGCATTGGAAGGTATCGGGTACGATGGTGCGTTGTCGGTTGAGTTCGAATCATTCAAGTATGCTGATCTGGTACTGGATGATGTGCCCAGGAAAGCGGCGCAGATCTCATGGGCATCCATTCAGAAGATATGGAGTCATTTCAGGAGTGGCAGGTGAGACACGAGGAAAGGAGAAGGGCATGTCTGAGCATCCGTTCCACGTCTACATCACTGTCGGCGATTACCAGTGGAACATGGACGGCTTCCCGATGGACAGCGCCGAAAGCATTGATGCGTTGTTCGAATGGATGGCCAAGACCTACGACGTTAACCGGGTCTATTGGCGCGGCGAGCAGGACCGTATATGGCTCCAGAACTATGTGTCGCGTCGCGAGAATCCTTTCTACTGTAACATCTGGGATTGGCTGCGCCACCTCAACGAAACGGTGAAGACCAATGACCTTGCCCTGGCCGCCGCCCATCGCCACGGCGTGGAGATCTACGCGGTGGAAGGCCTGTTCGAGCATACGGCCCAGGGCGATACGGGTGGCGTGGGCTTCTTTCCTTACCCGAATGAGGACCGGCTTCGGATTGAGCATCCGGAGTGGGTGCCGGTGGACCGGTGGGGGGAGCGTCTGGCGCCCGGGCCCATCGAGTTCTGCTATCCGGAGGCCCGCCAGGCGATGGTTGAGCGATTCGTGCATCACGTCACCCATTATGGCTACGATGGCATCGCGTTCTACACCTATGTCGAGAACATGGGTATACGATATCTCGAAGAGTTTGGCTTCAACGAGCCTATTGTTCAGGAGTTCAAGCGGCGCTATGGGGTGGACATCCGCACGGAGCCTTTCGACCATGAGGCGTGGGCTCGGTTGCGAGGAGAGTACGTGACACAGTTTCTGAGAGAACTGCACACCGCCCTATCCGAGAAGGGCAAGAGGCTGGCCGTGGCTGTTGCCGGGGATAATCCCGACCTGCCCGGCCCCTGGGGAGGGATGGAGATACCTGGAGCCGGGATGATCCACCTCGACTGGGAGGCCTGGGTCCGTGAGGGGGTAGTGGATGAGTTGCTCGGGTGGTTCTGGAAACCCAGCCATGAGCAGTTGCTGCACCGTCTCTTAGAGGTGTGCAGGGACAAGCCGGTGGAACTGACCACGCGCGGCGATCACACCGATCCGGCTTGGGCTCCGTACCTCCGAGCAGGGATCAAGGTGGCACACGGCGCGTGGTATTCCGGTATGACCCGCTTCGCCCGTGAGTCCGCCGATCTGGACGACCTGAAGAACCCGGACTGGCGGTTTCGCGCCCAGGCGCTACTCGACATAGCCGACGGTACCCTGCAGTCGGATGGCATGATGGTCGCTGGCCTCGCCTCGGACCCGCATGTCCTGGTGCGCCGCGAGGTGTTGCGGACGCTAGCTGCGCTCAACGCTACCGACCAGTTGAGCGTGATCGAGGCCGCGCTGGACGATGAGGAGCCTGGGGTGCACTTCGCCGCTGTTGATGCTCTGGCCAAGGTCAATGGCCCGGAGACCGCCCATCATCTATTGGCGGTCCTCGAAAAGCACGACATGGCAAAAACGAGGGAGGCCTGTGTCATCGCGCTGCAGGCGATGCTGGCGCAGGCGGAATCCGTCATGATAGATGGCACCAAGGCCGCGCGGTATCCGGTGCGCGAAGTGTCCGTACGCTCGCTGGAGAAGAGTACTTCGCCCGACTCGCAGGCGGCCCTGCTGTCGGTCTTGCGGGAGGATGAGGACTACCGCGTCCGGTTCTGGGCGACGCGCGGACTATCAACTCGCTACGAGCCGGAGGTGATCCAAGCACTGCTGGCGGCACTCAACGATCCAGAGCCCACTGTGCAGCTTGGCGCGGCGAGCGCTCTGGGAAACCTGGCACCGGCCCTGTCCGAAGAGCAAAGGAACGAGGCACTGTCCGTTCTGGAGAGATTCTTCTGTCAATATGGCGATGGCTGTCAGAGGACGGATGCGGCGTGGGGCTGGCGGGTGGTCGGCAACGCTATCACCGCGTTTGAGCCATTAGGGAAGGAACGGCTGGAAGCCATGCGGACTCAGAAGCGGGATAAATGGTTGGCTTGGGCAGCCTACCAGGTGGTGCACGTGCCGCAGATAGTGGATAATTACATCTTATGCGAGGAGCAGGAGGCGGTGGAGACCCATCGCACGTATGCACCCCCCTTTCCGGGACATCGCCAGTCGTGGTCGTTCTCATAAATTCGGGTGAAGAAAAGAGCCCTATCCACAGGGCAGACACTGGGGGCTGTCCCTACAAACCTCAATCCAAATCCCAAAGCCCGTAGGCCAAAGGAATGTCAAATTTGAAAGCTCAAATGTCAAATAGAATCCAAGAGTCAAATTCCAAAAGCTTTTGACATGTAGTCATTTGACATTCATTTGGCATTTGGACCTATTTATAAAGAATAAGAACTTACTAAAAAATGCAAAAGCATAAGGACTGGAGGCAAGACTCATGTTGACTGTAGCTGTCATCGGCTGTGGACGTGTTGTGCAGGTAGGCCATCTGCTTGGGTTAAAGGAGGTCGCCGACCAGATTCGGGTCGTCGCCGTGGCCGATCCTGTGGCTGAGAATAGAGACAAGGTGGGAGAGGCACTCGCTGTACCTCCGCAAGCGCGTTTTTCGGATTACCACGATCTACTGGATGCGGTTCCCTGTGACTTTGTGAATCTTGCCCTTCCGCACTTTCTCCATGAGGAAGTGATCATCGCCTGCGCAAAGGCAGGACGTCACATCCTAACCGAGAAGCCGCTCACCACGTCCATGGAAAGCGCGGCGAGGATTGCCTCTGCCGTTCGAGAGGCGAATGTCGACTTTGGCATTCAGCATAACTACCGTTACTTCCCCCACTTTATTGCCATGCGTCGGGCGATCGCCGAAGGCCAAATCGGCAAGCCCTTCTTCGTGCGCAATGAAGGGGTCGGTGGAGGAGGGCACTGGCCTGGCATTCAAGGATACGACCCTGACTGGCGGATACGCGCGGCCCGCGCGGGAGGCGGTACCCTACTGGATAATGGTTACCACAACATGTATATGTGTGAGTTTTTCATGGGAACCCCTGTGGTACAAGTGCTGGCTCGTGTCGGAACCTTCCAGCCGCAACGCGAGGTGGATGACCTGGCCGTGGTGCTCCTGACCCACGAGGATGGCGGCATATCATCGGTGCAGGTTAGCTGGGCCATTCAGGCAGGGGGCCGGACCGTCATAGAGGTCCACGGGACAGAGGGGAGTCTGCAGATCGCGGATGATCAATCTGTCCGGCTCTATCGCAATAGCACAGGGGAATGGGAAACGATCTTCACACCTACAGAGAGTCTGAGCTTTCGCTTCACCTTCGCGGACAGTTTTCGGGATTTTGCGTCCGCCCTCGAAGAAGGACGGCCACCCGCGGCAGGTCTGCAGGACGCGCTTCACAACCTGGCGATCATCATGGCCGGATACGAGTCGGAGCATATGGGCAAGGGAGAAAGGGTAATGGATGAAGGATGAAGGAAAGATCTTCTTCATCCTTCAGAAAAGCTGTGTCCGCATCTGATCTGGAATACCAGACGACTTGGAGGACGTGCAGTTCCACTGGCTTACACCGTTCCGCACAACGGGGCTACGGCGGTATGCCCAATTGCCATTACACATCCGGTCAAACGAGAGACCTGCAACTGGGTGGGCAGCGGAGACCCGGCCGATGTCGCAACCAACGTCATGGTATTCATCCTTGCCAGGTACACGGTGGGGGAGTTCCACTTGGTTCTTTGCTCTGACCTCCAGCCAGATGCTGAGATAAAGGTCACTTTACGTGAGCGGGTAAACTGGGCCAATATCTTCTTCAGGTGAAGATGAACCTATTCGCAGACCGAGTAGTCTCCAAGATCGCCTCGGTCGGGTGAGATTCCAAACCCATTGTCTTAAGGAATAGAGCAGAGAGGACGAAAAATGGAAACGCGAGATACCGAGTGGATCGCCAGGTGCGGCTGGGGCGTGTTCTGCCACTACCTGACCCGGCCCGAGACCTCCGCGGATGCGTGGAACAGCCAGGTGGATGAGTTCTCCGTGACGGGGCTGGCGGCCCAGCTGGATGCCGTCAAGGCAGGCTACTTCTGCATCACGGTGGGGCAGGGGTCCGGGCACCATTGCGCGCCAAATGAGACGTACGACAGATATGTGGGCATCAGGCCGAGCAAGTGTTCCCGGCGCGACCTGATCTCAGACCTCCACGATGCACTGGACCCGCTGGGCATTGAGCTGATGGTGTACGTGCCGGCGCATCCCCCCTCATTCGATTATGAGGCGCGCAAGGATCTGAAGATGACCGTGCATTGGAACGATGAGAAAGATCTCGATTGGCGGTTCGGACCCTATTGGGCAAAATTCCGGCTGCCCGAGTCTCAACGCATTTGGCAGGAGATATGCCGTGACTGGTCCCTGCGTTTCGGCAGGAAGGTCCGAGGCTGGTGGGTGGATGGCGCTTACGCGCGTGAGCATCTGTATCCTGAAAATGAGGCGCCCAATCTCCGAACTCTTGCCGAAGCGTTGAGGGCCGGAAACCCTGATGCGATCTTGGCGTTCAACCCCGGGGTCATCGTCCCGGTAATTCACTACGTTGATCAAGAAGACTTTACTTGTGGTGAGATCGCGGAGGCCTTCCCAGTGTGGAGCGGTGCATTTGTGACTCGAGAGGGGGGGCACAAGGCCCGGTACCATATCCTTTCGTATCTGGGTGAAAACTGGGGTGCCGGTTTTCCGCGTTTCCCGGATGAACTTGTTCTGGGTTACACGAAACACGTTACCTCCAAGGGCGGCGTCGTGAGCTGGGATGTTCCCATAGCGCCCAGCGGTCTGATCCCCGATGCGTTCGTCAGGCAATTAAGGGTGATCGGCGATTCCTTGAAATCTTGAGTGGAGGTCTTGCGTGGAAACTGCATTCTGGTCGGGGGAACAACTCCCCTTCTCGTTTCTGTACGGCGGCCGACATTCGTCAGCATTCTTGCATGAGTGGCGATTCTGGGAGTCCGCAGAGTCGGCAGAGGGTGGATCCATCCGACTCATGAACTGGCGCGATCCGCAAACGGCGCTCCGCGTATGCGCTCGCGTGCGGTCCTTTGCCCAGGTGGGCGGAACGGAATGGGTCTTCACATTCTCCGACGAAGGCGCCGCGGACACACCCATGATTGCCGACATTCTCCCCTTGGACGCTTCGTTGCCGTGGACAAAAGGGGATCGGGTCATAATCCACCGCACCCGCGGGAGCCTTTGCCATGTTGACGACTTTCTTCCGATCGACGACGAGCTGCGTCCCGGAGGGTGCATCGAGTATGCCCCGGTCGGCGGTCGTTCGTCGGATGGCATCATGCCCTTTATGAATATCGAGCTCGGCAAGCCCTTTGGGCCACAAGCGCACGGAGGGTTCCGGATGCCGGATGCCAGCCCGTCGGGATTCATGTTGGCCATCGGTTGGTCGGGCCAGTGGAAAGCCGGTTTCCGGCGCACCGATGACGCGCTCCAAGTGAGCGCTGGCATGGAGCGGACCGCATTGCGGCTCCATCCTGGCGAGTCCATCCGCACGCCGCGCATCCTTGTGGTACCATGGAATGGGAGGGACGAGCAGGAAGGCTACAACCGGTTACGTCGGCTGATTCTCGATCATTACACCCCCAAGAACGGGAGTGGAGAGCCGATCATGCCGCCCATCGCGCACATGCGGCAGCTCGTCTACTACTTCACCGGGCAGGCGACCGAGGAGGACCACCTCCTTGCCGCGGAACGGGCGCACGAGCTCGGCATCGAGGCACTCTGGGTCGACGCGCTGTGGTACGGAGGCGGCAGCGGGCCCGGAGTAGACTGGGCCAGCCAGGTTGGAACCTGGAAGGTGCGCGCGGACCGGTTTCCCCGAGGCCTCAAGCCCATCGCCGACGCGGCGCACAAACGCGGCATGAAGTTCGTGCTCTGGTTCGAGCCGGAGCGTGTTTTCGTCGGAACGGAGATCCAGCGCGAGCATCCCGACTACCTACTTCGAAAGCCAGGAGAGGAGCGGACGTTCCTCCTGGACCTGGGCAACCCGGCCGCTCGGCGACACGTCATGGATCTCGTCTCCGGCATGATCGCCAGTGCGGGGATCGACATCTACCAGCAGGATTTCAACATGGAACCGCTCCCCTACTGGCGGGAAGCGGACGAACCGGACCGGGTCGGGATGCACGAGATTCGGCACATCGAAGGGCTCTATGCGTTCTGGGATGAGTTGCGCTCCCGCCACCCCGGCTTGGCCATAGACAACTGCGCCTCCGGCGGCCGGCGGATCGACCTGGAAACCACCGCTCGCTCCTTCCCGCTGTGGCGTAGCGACTACACGGACGTCGTTGCCCTGCACGAGGGGTACTCTCTGCAGATCGGGGCGCAATGCCAGGTCAGCGGCCTTTCGCGCTGGGTGCCGCTCCACACCGGGGCGGTGTGGACGTTCGCCCCCTATGACTTCCGCAGTTCCATGGCGGCAGGGGTCATTCCCTACATGGATATCCGAGCGGCGGATTACCCGGCGGAAGCGGCGATGGCCGCGTTTGGCGAGCTCAAACGTCTGCGGCCGTATTGGCGCGGCGACTTCTGGAGCATCGTTCCGCTCACCGTGGCCGCCCATGATTGGGCCGCTTACCAGTGCGACCGTCAGGACCTCGACGCGGGATTCGCGGTCTTTCTCCGCCGGCATGAAAGTCCCTATCCGACTTGCCATGCGGTCCTCCGCGGCATCGACGAAGCAGCGACATACGAAGCACGGATGAGCCCGACCTTTGAGCAGGTCCCACCTGTGCTGCTTGCCGGAGCCGACCTGGCCCGGCTTCAGGTCTCCATCGCCGATCGTCCGGGCTCGCTGCTGGTCGAATACCGGCGCGTAGAAGTCACGGGGGCATGAGAGGCACGAGCGGGTTGATCCGATTCGAGATGAAAGCATCCATTTTCGAGATCAGTTCGACAGGACGGGCATGAGCCTTCAGCGCCTTTTCACGTGAGGGCTCTCAACGGGGCGGACCCCTCTTCAATCCGACGTATGGCTTTGCCTTTTGTGGTGAAGATGCATGGCAGATCTGGGCGCAGCCCCAGGTACCGGATAGTTGGGTGCACCTAACGGTGTCCAATTGCGCCAACGAGATCGGGAGTGTCCCGGGCTGCAGCCAGACCGTGGGGTTCGACGAGCGCGCAATAGCCTGGGGGGCTATGAGCCGGACACCTTTGTAAGCGCCGTCCTGGACATGAGCAAGGATCCGCTCCAAGAAATAGATAGCGAAGAAACGGGCCTGCCCAGTCTGAGAGCGCGTTTTCTGTTGGATGGCCCGACCGCCCTTGAGTGAGCGCTACCGGGGAATGAAGCGTGCCGAGCTAAAAACTGTTCAAGAGGTCTTGGTCCGAAGGTCCAGGGATGGCGGCTGGTCTGAACAGATTGTCCTGTTGAGGATCGTTCGATGGAGCGGCAGACAGAGGTTGAACTCCTTCGACATACTGCCCATTCTGGATGAACAAACAGCCAAAGGGAGAGTGCTCCATGATGTTGAAGAGAAAGCCCGTGTGAAGCCCATTGAGGAATGCTAACCTATCCTTTTCAGGGAAGATTGGAGAGCTGGCAAGCGCCATAACCGAACGCTGGTTATTGCCCCTTCCCTTGGCCAATCCGGATATGCTGGAGATGTTTCGAAATAGAAACAGGAAGCCTTCGCGAAACTTATTGTACTTTTCCAGTGAATTTGCAGGGAAGTACCTCACCGGTGCTGTTCAGATATACAGGTTGAACCATGATGAGCGTCTCAAAAAGCACATCTCTTGGTTTGTCGGTGAATTGTTGGCTTTACAGGCAGAGAACGGGTATCTGGGGCCGTGGCCCGATGATTGCCAATTGACGGGAAATGCTCCCAACAGTGAAGGAAATTCCGGCAAAACGTGGGACGCATGGGGGCATTACCATATCATGCTCGGACTATTGTTCTGGTATGAACAATCCGGCGACAAAGATGTTCTGGAAAGCGTAATACGAATAGCCGACTTATTCTGTGACATGTTTCTTTTCGGAGACAGAAGAATGGGGCCGACAGGTTCGGAAGACGCAAACCTGGCGCCTATACATGCATTTTGCCTGCTGTATGAGATAACCGGCCATAGACGCTATATAGATTTGTCGCGTGAGATTGAGAAGGATTTTGAATTGCCCCCCACCGATGGGTATTTCTCCGGGGCCGGCGACTATATGCGTACCGCTTTGAGAGGATTGGAGTTTTATGATATCTCCGTGCCCCACGGGAGACGATGGGAGGGCATCCATTCGGTACAGGGAATAGGTGAGATGTATTTTGCCACAGGGGAAGAAAAATACCGTAGCGTGTTCGAGCATATATGGTGGAGCATTGTAAAGTTGGACAGACACAATAATGGAGGCTTCTCCTCGAGTGAAGCGGCAACTGGAAATCCTTACTGCAAGAAACCCATTGAAACGTGCGCCACGATCGCGTGGATGGCGTTGTCGGTTGATATGCTGAGAATGACGGGGGATTCAAAGGCGGCGGATGAATTGGAATTGAGCCTGCTTAATTCCGGTATCGGACTGGTCTCGCCTTCCAGCAGATGGTGGACCTATAATACGCCAATGGAAGGAATGAGGAAATCCTTCACCGAAGATACCCTTCAGGC
The DNA here is from genome assembly GCA_043804415.1 of Candidatus Latescibacterota bacterium. Taxonomy (GTDB): domain Bacteria; phylum Latescibacterota; class 4484-107; order 4484-107; family 4484-107; genus 4484-107. Next base: position 9,440 of record JAZDJA010000268.1, read on the forward strand.
TTTCCACGGGCGTCCGGGAACCTCCGAGCTGAGTTGCTGTTCCACCAATGGGCCTCGCGCAATCGGCTTGCTGAGCGACTGGTGCATAATGACTCATGAGAACGGTCTGGCGTTGAATTATTTTGGCGAATGCACCATGGAAGCTGTTCTCCCATCCGGCAACCCCGTTCAAATGCAACAGAACACGGATTATCCCGCCTCTGGTGAAATAGCGTGCACCATTTCACCTCGAAGAAAAGAAGAGTTTGCAGTCAACGTGCGAATTCCATACTGGTCAGCGAGAACTGTCGTAAAGCTGAACAATGAATTGATCGACGGAATTATGCCAGGGCGATATCTGGAAATAAAGCGCAGATGGGAAAAAGGTGATAAGATTCAAGTAAGTTTGGACATGTCTTTGCATTACTGGTACGGAGAACGAGAATGTGAGGGGAAATGCTCCATCTTTCGAGGCCCCATTGTGCTTGCTTATGATACGGGCTTCAACAATACCGGCCATGAAGACGTGCCAAGATTTGATGCGCTGAACATGGTGGAGAAACCAGCTACCATTGACAGCTGGTTTAAGCCGTGGCAGGCCTGGGAGGTTACCACTGTTGATTGCCGCAAGATAACCCTATGTGATTTTGCCAGCGCTGGATTTGTAGGATATCCTGACCGCACCTGGTTTGATGTGAGAAACGTCCAAAAGGCAGGATTCTCAAAAGGTAACCCTCTGCGCACTTCAAGACCTCGATAACCAATGTATCAGGGGGTTCAGATGAATTCGAGGGATCGAGTAAGGATGTCATTGAATCATATGGCGCCGGATCGAGTACCGTTGGACCTGGGTGGTTCGGGATGCACGGGTATCCATGCAAATGCCCTGGCCAATTTGTGAAGGACTCTATGACTTGAAGAAGGAGTTCTGAAAGTATACGAGCCCATGATGATGCTGGGCGTTTCTGGAAACACCCTCTAGGTGAAAAGAAAACAACCAACGCGGGAGGACACATGGCAGGAATAGCTTTCAATGAGGACAGCAGTCATTACTTCGGCACCAGGGCGGGCCAGAAGCTGGACGCCCGGATTGTCCAATCATGGGTTGACCAGTACGCGGATACGCAGGTCACAGAGATGATGCTCAATCCCAACGCGATGCGCACGAGCTACGCCAGCAAGGTCTGGGACCCTATTTGGCGCGGATATGATCCCGATGCGGGTGACGACCAACCCTTACTGGCGGGCTCTTCCCCCGAGGAACGAATCGGCGCAAGAAAATGGATTCACACGGCGTGGCAGTTGCACCATGACGGCATTGACGTCTACCAATTGTGGATCGCTCGCTGCCGCAAACGGAGCCTCTCGCCCTGGATTTCGATGCGGATGAACGATGTCCACTATGCGGACAACGAAAACAGCTTCATCCAAGGCGAGCTCTGGCGTCGCCGGCCGGATTTGCGCCGCGTAACCTACCGATCCGGCGGGTGGGATGAAAATGCGTTCGACTATGGCAAGCCCGAGGTGCGGCAGTACCACATGGCACTTATCCAAGAGCTCGCCGAGCGCTATGATTTCGACGGCTTCGAACTTGACTGGATGCGATTTCGGCACCACTTCAGGCCAGGATATGAGGCGGAGGGAACTCCTCTGCTCACCGAATTCACCGCGGACGTACGTCGTCTGCTCGATGAATGGGAGCAGAAGCGAGGACACCGGATTCAGCTTGGAGCACGAGTTGCTTCGCGGCCTCAGACTGCCCTGGGCTTCGGCATGGACGCCGCAACATGGGCTCGGCGCGGTCTCATTGACATGCTCGTTATTTGCCCGCACTGGAACAGCATTGAACCGGATATGCCCGTCGAGGTATGGAAGCAACTGCTGGAGGGAACCAATGTCCTGCTGGCGGCG
>JAZDJA010000269.1:0-2321 GCA_043804415.1 Candidatus Latescibacterota bacterium
AGAGTTCGCTCTGCCATGATGTGATCGTGGTTCGCGACATCCCCGTGGCTTTGGCTACAAGTGAAGATCCGCACCAGCCGAGAGCACGTAATTGTCCAAAGTTATTTATGGACGCTGCCTAAGGGCCAGGCTTTCGCGTGCGAGATAGCCGAAATAAATCCGATTGAAGACTGACTGCCAGATCCCTGGCGTCAATCCAGCGTCAATCCAGCGTCAATCCAGCGTCAATCCAGCGTCAATCCAGCGTCGATCCAGCGTCAATCCAGCGTCAAGCTCAGCCGTCCCCCCAGCAGGCCGATGGATTCCTTCCAAGGGACCCTCGCGCCGGTGTGGTACCGTCCGTCCGAGTCGAGAACGAAGAGTTCTGCGATTCGGTTTTCGGGATCGAGCACCAAGTACTCGGGCACGCCGGAGGATTCGTATAGCCACCGTTTGCTGTTGAGATCCTTCATGGCGGTGCTTGGACTCAGGACCTCTACAACCAGATCCGGTGGTCCCTCGATTCCTCGTTCGGAAATCTTCGCGGGATCGCAAACCACAAGGGCGTCCGGTTGCACGACGGTATCCTCGCCAAGGATCACATCAATGGGGCTCACGAAGACCTCGCAATCCCCATGACCCGATTTGAGTTTGGATTCATCGATCAAGTCCCCGATTAGCCGAAAAACGCTCCCGACCGTACGTTGATGCTTGGTATTAGGCGCGGGTGTCATGGCGTAGGCCACGCCATGGATGATCTCCCAGCGGCCTTCCCATTCCGAATAGTCCTTGTAGGTGTAGCTCGAATCGTACGGCTGGGGGAGTGGCATTGGATCCTCGCATCCTTCAAACCTGGATTTTACCGTGGTCCGGAAGTTACTGCGCTGTCCTACCCCTTGCCCGGGACGCGGACCAAGCCCTGGCGCAGGGCGGTAACGATGAGCTGAGCCCGGTCGTGGACACCCAGTTTCTGCATGGCGTTGGCGATGTGGGATTTGAGGAGGCTTTTGCGTTCTCGGTAAGTCGACCGTATACAAATAGATAGAGAGGCATCGAGAAAGTCTTTCCCCCAAGCCTGGGCCGGTTTTGCTTGGTTTTTCTGCCCGCCACAGGGCAGGGACGAGAATTTGCCCCCATGCGCGTGAATTCTGTTAATAAATAGATAATCATATCAAGAACACATTGATATGATTGGTATAATATTAACAATTACACATACAAGTAAACTTGTTGTGATGAATGTAAATAACTTGACACTACTTCAAGACTATTGTGAAATAATTACTATGAGCTTCCAAAGCTCCTATCTTCAAAGGACATTTCATGACTCGTGAACAGCAACATACACGACTATTTTGATGGGAATGCATTGAATCCATGAAAGATATCGAACGTATGAAACTTGTACTAGATAACTTGATTATGGATGATGTCATCCGGATCCTTGAAATCAAGCGCGGAAAGGGCCGCGATGACTTCCCCATCATCGCCATGATGCGCCTGGTGATCTGCTTCCATCTTACAGACCATGTCCATTGGAGTGGCCTGCTCCGCGAACTCCACCGCAACCGCGATCTTGCCGCGATCTGTGGATTTGATCCCTTTGCGAAATTACCTGAAAGCCACAATGTCTCTCGGTTTCTGGGCATCCTGATGAAAGTGATTCCTTCTATCGAACAGGCGTTCCATAAGTTGGTGGATGAAGTTCATAAACTCATCCCATATTTCGGCACCTCCATGGCGGCGGATAGCAAAGCCATCCATTCCTACGCCGCCAAAGCCTCCAACGCGCGTTGTATGGATGGCTCCCCTGACCGCCGCGGGGAGCACGATGCTGACGTTGGGCAGAAGACCAAATTCGTTGAGAAGCCCGATGGGACCAAAGAGGAGAAGGTCTTTCAGTGGTTCGGTTTCAAGGTACATCCCGTGGTGGACGTTCCCACCCAGCTTCCCGTGGCATTCCAAGTCACGAAGGGCCTCGTCAATGATGGCACCATGCTCCTTCCGCTCGTGGAGGACATCGCCACGCACCACCCCGTCTTGATGGAAAACTGCGAGACCCTGGCGGCTGACAAGGCATACGACGACACCGATAGCATCGTGGAGACCAAGGAGGAACACGGCGTGGACCTGCTCGTGCCTACCCGCAAACTATGGAAGAAAGGTGACTTTTCAATCGCTGATGTCCAGGGGATGGAACAGAAGCTCAAGCAGCTTCCAGTGAAGGGCATGGAAGAGCTGGCCTACGACCAGGACGGCCAGATATACTGCTTCCCTAGCGCAGCTCCGCCGCAACCAAAGTCGTTGTTCCTGGGATTCGGAGTAGGCCCCCTTCGGGCCCC
>JAZDJA010000270.1:0-29436 GCA_043804415.1 Candidatus Latescibacterota bacterium
ATATGTCTTTCATGATCATTGAATTATGCCGCTCCTACGGAGCTTGGTTTCCCTCAATCGATTTCTCTATAAACATAACGCTCCTACGGAGCTGGATTTCCGCCAGCCAGTTTTCTATAGACATGGCGCACATCCGGTGCTCTGCTCATTCTCAATCAGTTTCCTGTAAACACAACTCGAAGACCAACAACTCATCGTCGAAGAGCTAGAAAGCAAACTCACCGTATGCGACAAAACAGATGAAACCATCGGGCGAGATTTGCGGCAACCCGAAACGCTGCGGCAGAGCATTTCGAAAAAGGCGTTTGAGGAGAAACTGGTGGACTGAGCTGCAGAGCAGCGAAATGTTTGTAGCAACCAAGCCCCACCACCAATTCGAGCTCCGTAGGAGCGGAACACAATGGCAAACACCTACACGCAACTATATCTTCACGTTATATTTGTCGTAAAGCCAAAATCTGCAGCAAATCGAAATGCTGCGGCAACGTATCTTGAAGAAGGCGTTTGAGGGGAGGCTGGTGGACTGAGCTGCAGAGCAGCGAAATGTTTGTAGCAACCAAGCCCCCCCCCACCAATTCGAGCTCCGTAGGAGCGGAACACAATGGCAAACACCTACACGCAACTATATTTTCACATTATATTTGGCGTAAAGGGCCGAGCCAACCTTATCTCTGAAAACTGGCAGGAGGAATTGTATAAATACATCACCGGTATTGTCACCAATAAAGATCACAAACTCATTGCCATAGGCGGAATGCCAGACCATATTCATCTGCTGACAGGAATGAAACCGGATGCAAATCTCTCTGATCTGGTTCGGGATGTAAAGGCCAATTCGTCAAGATTCATCAACCAGAATAATCAGCAAAAATGGGTGATTGGAAGATTTGAGTGGCAGCAAGGGTTCGGTGCGTTTACGATCGGGCATTCTCAGCTTGATGCTGTTTGCGGTTACATCAAGACCCAGAAAGAGCACCATAGGACGCTATCATTCAGAGACGAATACGTCAAATTTCTGAAACGATATGGAATTGATTACAAATCAGAATATGTCTTTCATGATCATTGAATTATGCCGCTCCTACGGAGCTTGGTTTCCCTCAATCGATTTCTCTATAAACATAACGCTCCTACGGAGCTTAACTCTCACCAGCCAATTTTCTATAAACATGGCGCACCTCCGGTGCTTCGGGCTCTTTGTCAATTTTCTGTAAACACTACGCTCCTACGGAGCTTCGTCTCCCCTCTATCGATTTCTCTATAAACAAAACGCTCCTACGGAGCTAGATTCTCCACGAGCCAATTTTCTATGGACATAGCGCACCTCCGGTGCTTCGGGCTCCTTGTCAATTTTCTGTAACCATCACACTCCTACGGAGCTTCATTTCCCTCGATCGATTTCTTTATAAACATAACGCTCCTACGGAGCTTAACTCTGACCAGCCAATTTTCTATAAACATGGCGCACCTCCGGTGCTTCGGGCTCTTTGTCAATTTCCTGCATCCATTACGCTCCTACGGAGCTTCATTCTCTCTTAGTCAATTTGCTACAAACATAACGCTCCTACGGAGCTGGATTCTCCACCAGCCAATTCTCCATAACCATAGCGCACCCCAGGTGCTGAAAGAGCAAACATGAACAACGGCACTTTCTCCATAGTATCCAAAGTATGGTCATTCTGCAATCCCTTGCGCGATGTCGGCGTGGGTTATGGCGATTATTTGGAGCAGCTTACCTATTTGCTTTTCCTGAAAATGGCTGATGAATACAGCAAGCCGCCGCACAACCGCAGGCTGGACATCCCAAAGGAATACAACTGGGGAAGCCTGACTGCCAAAAAGGGGGCGGAGTTGGAATTGCACTACGCCACTTTGCTGCGTGAGCTAAGCACGCAAAAGGGGATATTGGGGCAGATATTCACCAAGAGCCAAAACAAGATTCAGGATCCCGCCATGCTGGCCAAAATCATCGATATGATTGACAGCGAACAATGGCTGGTCATGGGCGCTGATGTGAAAGGGGATATTTACGAAAAACTGCTGGAGCAAAACGCACAGGATGTAAAAAGCGGCGCTGGGCAGTATTTCACGCCCCGCCCCTTAATCAAAGCGATGGTGGCATGCGTTCAACCACAACCCATGAAAACCATAGCCGATCCTGCCTGTGGCACCGGTGGTTTCTTTTTGGCCGCTTACGACTATTTGGTGGCGAATAACAAACTGGACAAGGAACAAAACATGTTCCTCAAGCTCGAAACCTTCTTCGGCAACGAAATCGTGGCCGGGGCAAGGCGCACGGCCTTGATGAATATGTTTCTTCACAATATTGGCGACATTGACAGCGATAACTTCATTTCCCCTGCCGATTCACTCATAGCAGCGTCGAAAACAACCTACGATTATGTGTTGGCCAATCCCCCATTCGGGAAGAAAAGCAGCCAGACATTTACCAATGACGAAGGCGAACAGGAGAAAGAGGATCTGACTTACAATCGTCAGGATTTCTGGGCGACCACGAGCAACAAACAGCTGAACTTTGTTCAGCACATCAGAAGCATGCTCAAGACAACCGGATTTGCTGCCGTTGTTGTACCCGACAACGTACTATTTGAAGGCGGTGCCGGGGAGACGGTTCGCAAGAAACTATTGGAAACTACCGACCTGCATACCATTTTGCGATTGCCGACGGGCCTGTTTTACGCCCAGGGAGTAAAAGCCAACGTTATTTTCTTCGACAACAAACCGGCAAGCAAGGACCCATGGACCCAGGAGATTTGGGTTTATGATTACCGTACCAATGTTCACCACACGCTGAAGAAGAATCCATTAAGACTTGATGACTTAGCAGATTTTATTGCCTGTTACAATCCATCAAATCGCCACAAACGCAAAGAGGCATTTGACGCAGAAACCAATCCCGAAGGACGTTGGAGAAAGTTCACCTATGATGAAGTCATTGCCAGGGACAAAACCAGTTTGGACATCACCTGGCTCAAGGACAAATCACTGGCAGACCTCGACAATCTGCCCGATCCTGATGTGATCGCCGAAGACATTATTGAAAACCTGGAAGCAGGGCTGGAAAGTTTCAGAGAAATCATGCGCACACTAGGCTCAAAATAGAAAATGGAGATCCGCCCGTGCTGTCGAGGTGTAATGTGGAGGCCAGATAATATGGGCCGGGTGCACCAGATTGCACTCCAGAGGACCAATATCAAAGCACCTGTCCCGATCCTATCTGTGAACAGTTGTGCGGAAGGAAGAGGTTGCTGGAATGGTGCCCCACTCAATAGTTGACTGGATACCTTCAGATGAGCAAGGAATCATCACTCAAGTGCGGGGTAGACTATGAGCTGGATTTTTGGAGCCGTTGGGAAAGGAATTGACGATCGATTTACAGGAAGTCTGGATGGGCTTCTCAATGGATCCCATCTTCTCCTCAAGTCTCCTGAATTGGTTCTCTATTCCGGTGGAATTAAAGAAACTTGTCATCTTAATGTTGTGTCCGAATCACCAGCTGAAGGTTGGTTGGTAAGTGGAATCGGAATTGACTACTGCAGACATGATTTTAGACTTATGTCAAAGGATGATTGGTCATCTCTTTTCTCAAAGTCGATGGACGATAGAATCAAGCAACTAGATGGTCATTTCGTCACAATTCAGTGGAGCAAGAACGAAATCTCCTTCCACACAGACCAACTGGGCTTACGCCAACTGTTCTTCACAGAAATAGGACATGGCCAATTTGCCTTCTCAACTCGTTTAGATTGGATCTCAAGATCTAATACAAATAGTACAATTGATTTTCGCGAGTTTGGAAGTCAATGGCTATTACATAATAGACTTTCTCTAAACAGTATCGCCACCGAAACGATGCGTATCAGCCAGGGAGGCGAGGCGAAATATGTAAATGGAAAGCTATCCACATCCAATAAGCCTTGGTCACCTTCTATGGGAACGGATCTACCTGATGAAGACCATATATCTATTTTAGAGAAACTTACACGTCTTCCATTGAAAGATGGTGCGAGTTTGTCGCTGGCGTTGTCTGGTGGTCTTGATTCTAGAGTTCTCCTGTCAATATTGCTATCAAGTGAATATAAGGACTGGTCATTGCATTCACTCCACCATCCTGAAAATCCGGACATAAAGATCGCCAAGCTCATTTCCTCTGAACTTGGAATTGAGCATCAATTTATCGAAGATGAAATACCAGATGCTCCGAAGTGTATAGCACTCTTGGATGATTATGTTGGCTACACCCATGCCGTTTCTCCTGCATCAAATTTCATTGGACTACAATTCTACAGTCAACTATATCAACAAAGTAAAATCGTAATTGATGGTGGGCTGGGAGAAATCGCAAGACACAGGTATCTAAACAGATTATTAAGGCTAGGTAAGAAGTATCTACTAGATGGCGACTATGGCGCAATCCTTCCATATATCAAACAGAACCGTGCACCGATTTTCAGTGCAGAAGTTAACAATAGAATGAATGAAGGAGTAACTTCTGAGATCATGAATTTGGCTGATTCAATGCCAGATATAAGAGAAATTGGCATAGATAATTGGACAGATTTGCTGGCCATTCGAACTAGATTACCGAATTTGGCTGGACTGGAACAAAGCAGGGCTGACACAGAAGTAGTAACATATATGCCGTTTGCTCAGCCCTCCTTCCTGAGACATGTCTTTAGTGCTGCCGTATCCGAGAGAAGAAATGGAACGTTTTTCAAAAAGATGCTTCGAAAGAATCGAGTCCTCTCAAGTTTTCCGTTAGCAAAGGATGGGGTCGTATATCCACTTTTCTTCCCGAATACTGCATCATCAATCTATATTGGCCTAAGACGCAAATATGGCAAAATGTTCCATGATAACCTTACTGATTTGTTCCTGGGAAGAGTATCAGAATATGTTCAGGATACTCTAACTTCCTCTTCTGTCAAGAACTGTGGCTACTATAATTACAATTTTATCGCTGAGACAGTTAGTGCGTATTATAAAGGAGACAAAGAACATAGTAGTATCGTTAACTGGTGGCTGTCCTTCGAGACGTTTCGGCAACAGATTTCTAACAAAATATGATAGCCTGTCAATCTGTAACTGTGTTCAATTTCATAGCTAACCAGGCAATCAGTCCGACCAAAAACGCTCCACATCAATTGCCAATTTCACTCTTCCGGTCGGGTGTGCTAGTATGTGATACGCGATGGGCGTTTGGTTTTCTTGCTGGCTATAGCAGGCGTCATACTCCCTCTCGCATCATAGCAATTTCGGATCGCGGAAACCATTCAAAGAGCTCCAGACGGAGTAGCCGATACGACGCAAAAGGGAAGCTGGGGTGCAACATGGAAGCAAGATAACATGCTTCACTTGATCCGTATTGCGTTCTATCAGACCAGTATCAAAGCACCTGTCCTGATCCTATCTGCAAGCAGTCGTTCGGAAGCAAGAGGTGTTCGAGATGCCATCTCGAACACCATATAATCAATAGTGTTGCGACAAGAATCTGCCTTCACGGTAATTGAAAGGAGTCACTCTCATGACCCAACTGGATGCGCAATACGCGCGCATCGCAGAAATCCTCGGCGACGATGAAAAAGCAACGTTCGAGGATCGTCTGGACACATTTTACAGTCATCTCGAAAGTTCACTGAAACTTCCGTGCGACGTCACCGGGATCCAAGACTTTTCCTGGGAAGAATACTATGTGATCGGCCCCGGCGATCCCAAAGAATATGAAAGGCTCCGCAAGAATCAGCCGTCCTACGAAGACACCTTCGAACTCCTGGCAATTGAAAACGGCGTCGTTTCACCGTGGATGATATTTCATGGCGAGGATCTGGTGGGCCAGGTCCGCCGTAAAACGGACGGCAAGGACTTCCGTCTTGGCCTTTCCGAAATTGAGGCTGTTGACAAGAGATCAAAGAACTGCCAACTACTGAATGACTACGCAGTATGGTTCGCTAATAGTCTATAACTCTGATTGGCTCGCGACGTCCGGATTGCCGCAGAACTAACCGCTGTACCAGAGCCGCCGGCCCAGTGGATTTGCATGGTGAAGCTGGCGGCCCGGCCAGCTTGTCCGTCGGGCTTGCTGTCCCAAAAGTACGCAATAAGGAGAACGGCCATGGCGAAGATCGAACAGAAGAATCGCGAAAGGCAGGATGTCGAGGACTACGATTTCGAGGAGGCCAGCTACGTGCTGACACCCCCGGCGCAGTTCGGGGACGGCTGGTTCAGCCACGACAGGGGGGACAAGGCGCACGGCGAAGTGCGTCAACCGGAGGTTTACGAAACCGAGCACCATGTCTATTCCACGCCGTTCAACTACGAGAACGTGGAGTTGCGCAACTGGAGCGAGGGAATGGCTGCCAAGGGACCGGAATTTCTGGCGGATCTGGGTAGCATCACGATCGTGGAAAAGCAGCCGATCGTGGAAGTGATCGTTGTCGGATCCGGTTGCGAGGCGAACAACTACAATATGGTTGAGTGGTGGAACGAAGGCGAGACCCTGCGCAACTGCAAGAACCAACTGATCAAGCGCCAGCGGGTGGCCAACCTTCAGGGGCAGCATCCGGCCTGGATTCAGCAAGTGCTCTGCCAGGAGCTGCCGAAATTCGAAACGCTGGAAGAGGCGGAGGCTTTGTTCAGGAAGATGCAGCGCTATGTCCACGGGAAGACATCCAACTATACCATGCCCGGCAGCCTGATGAGCGGGCTTTACGAGAACATAGCCTATTTCCGCATCGGCGACACCAGCCGCCCGGAGCTGACTGTGCACAAAATCGTGATCCGCGGCGGCGGCTTGGACTACGAGGACCCGCTTGGAGCCGAATTTCCCGACGGCGACCGCAACCGCTACCCGGCCGACTATGTCTTCCGGTTGATCGACGTAGTGGTCAAGAAACCGCAGAAGTGAGCCTCTCCAAGAAGAGGTGGCTTCAGCTGGGGCATTGTTGGCCAACCGGGGGAAGTTCTCTGCGAAATCATCAAATATCCGCACCATTCCAGGAGACCCAAGTGTATAGCGTTAATCGTTCCGTCGCGATCATACGACCCAGGCAACCTTTTGTCGACTGGGCCAACTCGCTGCCCGACGCATCTGCCCCTGTAAGGTTGGACTCTTTCAAAGAGGACAACCTCGCCATACTGATTCCCGAATATGAAACCCCAAAAGAAGCTGAATTCTATGTCAGTGAACTATGGAAAGACCTATTTGAGCAAAAGCTCTGGAATTGGTGCACGAACGAGTCGTGGTGGCCGACCGAACGCACACTGAAGAAGTTTTGGAAATGGTTCGACGCCGAGTATCATTCCGTCGTTCTTGACCCCTACGAGGACCCAATTGCCAAAGAAGAATGCGAAGAATAGGAATCTAACCGTCGGGATGCACCAAACGGTGACATCGCCGGCTGGCGACCCCAGTTTTTCTGAGGACAAAACGAGTAGAGGAGGCCCAGCATGACCCCAAGAAACCTGAGTCCGCAACAGATGTTTCGTGATTTGACCGAGGAACACACGCCGGAATACAGCTTCTCCGGTAAGGACCGCGCCGAGTTTGTGGCATGGAAGAAGGAGGCTCTGCCCAAAGTGCTCGGTACCCTCGGTCAATCTCCGCCCCAGGCTCCTGCAAACCCGGAGATGCTGGCCCAGTGGGAGGACAAAGGGCTGGTCAGACAGCGCTGGGTGATCGACGTTCAGAAACACCTTTCCGCCACGCTCCTCGTCAATATCCCCAAGGGCTTGAAGGCAGAGGAGAAACGCCCTGCCATTCTGTGTTGTCATGGCCATGGACCGTTTGGCAAAGAGCCGGTGATGGGCAATGATTCCAGCGCGGAGCTCAGGGGATCTATTGCGATGCACAACTATAACTACGGTCAGATCATGGCGCAAAAGGGATTTATCACGTATGCGCTCGACTGGATCGGTTTTGGGGAACGGAATGAGAACAACAAACCGAACCACTCTTCTCTGGCCGCAGGAAGGGATTGGTGCAGCCTGTATTATCTGCACGCCACAATGCTCGGGATGACCTCGCTTTCCATTAATGTGGCGCACGGAAAAGCGGCCACCGATGTGGTCACCTCCCTGCCAAACGTGGACCCGGACAACCTGGGCGTCATGGGCCTCAGCGGCGGAGGGACCATGTCCCTCTGGATGACCCTGTGTGATCCTCGCATCAAGGCCACGGAGATCATCTGCTACAGCGATCTGTGGGCAGTGTTTGGCATCAGGGACGTCAACTACTGCGGCATGCAAGTCGCTCCGGGCCTTTTTGGGCTGGTGGACCTTCCTGACCTGCAGGGATTGATCGCCCCAAGACCACTCCTGATCGATATCGGGGCACAGGACACGTGCTTCAAGGTGGATACGGCCATGCAGTGCTACGGGCAGGTGTCGGAGATTTATCGTGCTGCTGGAGCGGACGATCAGCTGGAACTGGATCTGCATCCCGGCGAACATGGATGGGGAGCCAATAAATCGGAATCCTTCTTCAGGAAGCATCTGAACGGTTAGATCACGTAGAGATTCTCCCTGCACTGAGCAACACGAGACGGCCTTCTGATCCGCCGGAGGAGATCCCCAGGTGATGGGCAGCATCTTGCCTCTCCTTGGCAGGGCAGATGCCTGAGAATCCGCCCAATCCGCGTCATCCGCGGTTTCATTCATTCAAGGAGCACACCCAATGAAAGCACTGGTGCTAAGATCCCCGAAACACCTGGAAGTGATGGAGGTACCCAGGCCGAAACTTTCAGCCGGGCAGGCGCTGATCAAAGTATCCAAGTGCGGCATCTGCGGCAGCGATATTCGCTATTTCTACGGGGAGAACCCATGGGCCAAGCAGACGCTCGGTCGCCACGTGGACAATCCACCCAACATCATCCCCGGTCATGAGTTCGTCGGCAGCGTGGCCGAGGTCCACGATCCGAGCGATGCGCACTTGGTTGGCAAGCGCGTGGCCATCTGCACATGGATCGGGTGCGGGCGCTGTTCGTTTTGTCGAAACGGACAGGAGAACTTGTGTGATACCACCAAACACCTGGGCCACGGCCAGGGCTGGGGCGAAATGGATTTCTATCCCGGCGGCATGGCGGAATACTGCCCGGTGTTTGTCGATCAGATCCATGAGCTGCCCGAGAACGTGACCGATGATCAGGCGACCTTTTTCGATCCCTTGACCGCTGCCATTCACGCCGTGGACATGGGAGGCCCCAAGCCGCTGGACCGGATCGCCATTTTGGGGGCCGGCCCGATTGGGCTTTTGATCGCGCAAGTGGCCCAAGTATATGGGGCAATGGGAACCTTCATCACCGATGTGGCTGAAGAGAACATCGCTGTTGCCGAGAAACTGGGCATCTCTTACGCGCTGAATGTCAGCAAGAGTTCGAAAAGCCTTCACAATCTGGTCATAGAAGAGACCGACCGGCGAGGCGTGGATGTGGCCTTCAACACGGTCGGCACTTCGGAGAGTATTCTCGAATCGTTGCAGATACTCAGAAGGGGCGGCACGCTGGTCCTGATGGCCACCAAGGAGGAGGAAATCAGCTTTCCGTCGCTCCTGGCAAGTGGCGAGCGCACCCTGAAAACATCGTCCAATGCCATGTACACCGATTTCCCGCGTGCGATCGAATTCGTATCCCTCGGAGCAGTGAGGGTAGATCCGCTTGTAACCCACCACTTTGGTCTGTCTGATGCGGTGGAGGCATTTGAGGTGGGCTGCAACAAAGGCAAATCAGGAGCCATCAAGATCATTATCGAATGCCAATCATGAACGCGTGAATCCCCTTCTCTTGGCCCCCCAGAACCGGAGCGGGGAGCTAAGCCTCCAAGAATGACGAAAACAGGCTCCGGCCTTCCCTCACACGGAAAGGGGCCCGGGGGTTAGGTCGTGGTTGTGACATAGCGCCCCATTGCGTCCGCAGAGGTTCAACATTCTCAGAGAAAGGGAGATTACCCGATGAGCCCTGCCATATTGTCCAAAATCGTGTATTCAGTCGTTATCATTTTCATTGTCCATCTCGTGAGCCAAATGCTCAAACACGCTGCCAAAAAAACACAGCAGCGGTTTGGCATGCGCAAATCACGTTACTTCGCGATGAGACGACTGCTGACAGCAATGGCCGTGTTGCTGAGTCTCCTTGTACTGATTCTGATCTGGAATGTGAACGTGAAGGATGTCTGGATATCCCTGACTGGCATTCTGGCGCTGGTTGCCATTGCTTTTTTTGCCGTATGGAGTCTCGTAGGAAATATCCTGGCTGGAATTATCATCTATTTCACGACTCCTTTTAAGATGGAGGACCAGATCGAGGTGATGCCGGACGGAGTCCGCGGCACCGTGCTGGCCATCAACACCTTCTACACCGTGCTCCAGGATGAAAATATGAACTACATCAATGTCCCGAACTCGCTGTTCTTCCAGAAATACATTCAGGTCATCAAGACGAAAAAGACAGCGCAAACCCCTCCAGAGGAGCTCCTGAACGCGGCGTCTGAGAAGTAACCTGATCCAGACCGACAGGGGGCGCATCCGACGCCGATGCCGGTGCTCTCGGACTCTGTGCCCTTTACGGGCGACGGGATCTGGACCCCCTGTCAGTGGAAGGGCGATCTCGGGACCCTGAAAGGCAGGAAGATCCAGCTGCGCTATCGCCTGAGTATCGCCAAGGCGTTTGGCCATCGTTTTGTGTGAACCCGAAGGTTTCCGGCAGAATCGGGAAACCCAGCCAACACAGAATCACGCGAAGGGGAAAGGATCCCCTCAGAAAGAGAACAAATAGAACCCATGACGACATTTAAGGCGAACATCATCCCACACGGACAGCTCTTAAGCGGGCCAGTCGCGAGTACGGAAGGGACCACCCACCCGGTCGCTTACGAGCTGGGTCGATGCTTCCAACTGGACCCGGAACATTGTCTGCTCGTGGCCAGTCTCGACGAACAGGGCGGAGGCGATAAATGTGTGGGCAACGACGCGTTTGTCTTCTCCTCCCTGGACCAGATTGCCCCGGAGAAGGCCATGCCCCTAAATCGTCCGGATCCTGCGTTTCCGCTCGGATCCGGGAAGACGGCATGGATGGCCAAGTATCCGGCCACCGGCGCGTTCCTCCCGCTGGAGCCCGGGCAACCTTCCTCCGGAACAGGGCTCATGGTTTCCACAGGCATCACCTTTGGCGCGGACGGAAGCAGTATGGAGAAGAATTCGGAAGCCGTCCGCGAGTTTATGCAACTGGCTTGGAACGGCCGGGAGTTGCATGTCACCGATCGCACGTATGTGACAAGCCTCGATGGCGTGGGGCTCAAGGGCACGGCCATATCCTCCTTCCTGGTGGAGGGTAACAGTTTCCTGGCGCCCTTTACCACCGATCGCGGCACCGTTGTTTTCAGATTTGAGTATGGGGCAGGAAAATGGCAATACGTGGCCCACGGACGGCCTTTCGGGAAGAGCAGAAGCACCCATGAGGCGCTTCCTGTGTATAGCCCGGAGATCGAGCCCTCCATCCAGAAAGCCCATGGATACTTCTGGATCCACACCAGAGGCTACGATCCGGTGGGCCGTCTGTATCGCTCCGAGAATGGGTTGGACTACGAGATCTTTCGGGAGCAGCCCATGCACACCGTGCCGCAGGTCCTGAATCAGCGACTGGACGGGAACCTCTATCTGGCCACGAACCCCTTTCCCGCGCCTCCCGAAATCTGGATCCGGAATCCGCTCGTGCTCCTCCCTTTGGGCAAAAACGGGTATGAAGAGGCCACCATCGCACACGATGAAGGCGGCATCCGCGTCGATACCGGGGATTCGATCCCCTTTATCGATCACGCAGTGGCAAGCAATGTTTTTCTCGAGGGCCGTCGGCGTCATCTGCTCTTCTATCGGGTCTGTGACCTGAAGGAGCGCACCGCGTATCCCTTTCAGACCGATCTGGCAAAGCTCATCGGAACCCCGAAACCTAGGAGCCCGAAAAGCGGGCTCTATCTCGCCGAGATCGAATACAGCCCTGGCGAGCAGGAACGATCTGAGGCGGACTGAGCATCCGCTTGCGCGTGGCACTCTGGCGTAAGATCCAGCAAAACGTCCCGTGTCTGCCGATTACATAGGGCAGCATCATACCATGTTCGGCAAGTATGAATTCGGAGATGGTGTCATGTCGACAATCAAGAGCATCGTGAAGCAATGTCTTCCCTACGGAATAGTCGAAGCGATGCACCGCGACGACCGCAAGGAAGTCCACATCAACAGGGCCTTTCGCCATCTGAAGGGCCATACCTATGTGGAAATCGGTGTCCAGGCGGGCGTGTGCTTCGACCAGATCGTAGCACCCAGGAAAATCGCGATCGATCCCGTACCCATGGTCTTCGATCTTGATCTGGGTTCCGGCGAGTCATTTTACAGCATGACGTCGGATGAATTCTTCGATGCGCACGCAGACCAGCTTTTCGGTCGACAGCGGGTCGATGTCGCACTGGTGGACGGACTGCACGAGTTTGGTCAGACGCTTCGAGATATCCTGAATCTGGAGAGATACATGTCACCCGCGGGCGTGATTTTCATACACGACTGCAACCCGCCCACCAGAGCGCATACCCAGGCGGGCCGCAAGTTCTGGACCGGAGATGTCTGGAAAATGGCCCCCTACCTGACAACTTACCGGCTCGATCTCACCTTCTTTACGCTGGATTGCGACTGGGGGGTGGGCGTGCTCACCGGTTTCCGATCCTCCTCCTGTTCTGATCTCCCCTCTCCAGAGATATTGGCGCAGTGTCAGTCGCTTGATTATGAGTGGCTGGACCAGAATCGAAAACAGATCCTCCGATTGCGGCCGCCCTGGTATTCCCGGATCTTCTTTGGTTTCTCTCATAGACGGATACGGGCCGAAACCGATCGGAACCGAAAATCCTGTGAATGCGGTCAGCACGGATAAGATGCTTCCGTGGATGCGGAAGCCTGCACCCCGAAATAACGATTTGGGATGCCTGCGCACTATTGCGCGGAGTAATATTCAGCGGACCGCGTCGCCTTCCCCAACTCCATGGGGCAGCACCGATCTATTTGCGGTACAACAGCCTATGACAAAAGACCGTTGCGGTTTACTTGCTGCAGTGCTACTCTTGGCTTTGACTTTCTGCCATGCACACGCGGCAGAGCGAGGTCCGGAGTGCGTCATACTCTTGCACGGCCTGGCACGCACGGAAAAGTCGCTGTCCAAACTGGAACACTATCTCGAAAGCATGGGTTTCTCGGTGATAAACATGGGCTACCCATCGCGCGAGAAGACCGTTCCCGAACTCTCCGAGGACGTGATGCCCGCCGCCATCGAACAGTGTGTGGCCATGCACGCAAGCAAGATCCATTTCGTCACCCATTCCATGGGCGGCATCTTGGTCCGATATTTCCTTGCACATAATGCAGTGCCCAATCTGGGACGCGTCGTGATGTTGAGTCCGCCAAATAAGGGAAGTGAGGTGGTGGACAAACTGAAGGACACGCCGATATTCAAATGGATCAATGGCCCTGCGGGAACAGAACTGGGAACCGATGAGGGCGGCATAGTCAATCGCTTGGGTGCGCCCCACTATGAAGTGGGGATTATCACAGGCGACAGATCGATCAATCCCATTTTGTCGCTGCTCATCCCGGGGAGTGACGATGGGAAGGTCTCTGTGGAAAGCGCAAAGCTCCAGGACATGAAAGATTTCCTGGTTGTGCACAAGTCGCACCCCCTTATCATGAACGATGACAACGTATTGCAGCAGGTGGCGGCCTTTCTCAGGAAGGGCGTGTTTGCCCGGTAGTGGCGCGCCGGACAATGGCAGGAAATGGACCTGAGGAGCCACCACGGCGATTTGCGTGCAGGTCGACTGGCTTTCCCTCCCCCACCATGGCAATCTTCTTGATCAGGGGGCTCTGGCAAGGAACACCAGCCGAGTATTCGAAGCAGCACTGAAACACGGCGGGGCGCTATCTGGAAAACCATATGGCCAACGGTTAGGAGGCGGAATATGGACAAAGAGAGTTTCCTGGACGCCGACCAGATCTTAAGACTCAATGAAGTTCTGCAGGAAATCAGCCATGAGTCAGATCGCGCGGCCGCGATACTGATTGGCGTTGAAATCAATGACGCGCTTGAAAGAGCAATTCAGGCATATCTCTTGCCGCCACCCGATCGGAAGGACCGGCTTTTCAGCCATGATGGCCCTCTCGGATCGTTCTCGTCTTGCATCGACTTAGCATATCGCCTAGGTCTAATCTCCGGCACTCTCCGACGAGAGATCCATCTGATACGGCGAGTGCGCAACGAATTTGCGCATCGAACTGCGGGATTGACTTTCGATGATTCCCCCGTCGCCGATTATTGCCGAGAACTGCACATTGCGAAATGGGCCATCACCGGACGAGAAGCTATGCAGGATGCTCTCCAATTGGATAGACCAAGGAACCGGTTCGCTCTCACGGGTTGCGCCACAATCGCAATGTTGTCAGGCCTGCCAAAACGGACAAATCGCGTTATACCAAAGCCTGCCGAATTTGGTGGTGAAAGACCTGCTGCCTAGCCATGCAATACAACTCGGACGCTCCCCTATGCTTCGTGCCGATCAATCCCGCCGTCTGTCCCGCCATATTGGCGAGATAGGCCGTATCGGAGTCCGAGAAAAGGTAAATCCCGCCGAGCACCCCGCCAGATTGGCGAGATTCGAAGTGCCCCCGATATAGGCGAGATAACTGTGGGAGGCCCAGCAACAAGTGCGGTGAAAGGGACGTGTGCCATGCTGCCGCTCCCATCATAGGGATTTCCATCATCAGAGGAACCTGCAAGAAAACACTGGCCGGAGCATCCCTTGCAGCATAACATCTCGGAGTTTCCTTTGCGTTCAGATGAAGTTGCCTTATGAACCCACAGAGCGTAGATGCGGCAAAATTGACCACGCCTGTTTCTCAGAACCAGTACACCAGAACTGACGTTCGATCACGCAGAAGGGAATGACATGTTCAGCTCCCATAGTTTCGCATTCATGTTCACCATCTGGCTGAGATTCTTCTTCCTCTTTACGCCGTTCTTTGCATTGACGATGTTTCTGAGCACCACCAAAGCCTATGCGGAACCCCAAAAGCGAAAACTGGCCGTGCAGGTCACGTGTGCCGTGACCGTCCTGTGCCTCTCCCTGTTCTTTTTCGGCAAGGTGGTTTTCGCCATCTTTGGCATTACCTTGGACGCCTTTCGCGTGGGAGCAGGAGCCTTGTTGTTTCTCTCCGCAGTTCGGCTTGTCGGTGCCAAACAAGAACCCGCAATCCACAACCCGCACGAAGACATCGCGGTCGTGCCGCTTGCGATTCCCGTTGTGGTGGGTCCTGCAACGGTGGGTGCCCTCCTGGTCCTCGGCGGGGAAATACCGGATGCCGCACAACGGGCCCTGGGCTGCGTGGCCCTGGTCCTGGCTGCCGCCACCATGGGCTTGATCCTTTTCCTGGGCTCGGGCATTGAGCGCGCACTGGGCAGGAAAGGCATCAATATCCTCAGTAAGATAACGGGGCTGGTCCTGGCTGCACTGGCCGCCCAGATGATGCTCACGGGCGTGCAGCATTTCTTGGGGCTGGGAAGCTGACGACGGGGCAACCAGACGAATCGAACCCTCGCGGTTTGTGCGCTGCCGCGCGAAACAGTTGCAGGTGTTCGGATCCCTCCCCCATCATTGCCGCGAGCGGTCAACGGAACCTGGCACAGAACACCTGCCGGAATGGCCGGCAAGTTTCCCGGAAGACCACACAGTCAGTTTTCACCTCTTGAGCCAAGGACATGAACATAAGAATACCATTACCCATACAAATAGTCATCGATGATGTCGGCTGGTGGAATGGTGAGGATGGTTCCCCCATCCAGGATCCCTACCGGACAGGTTTTGTGCGGAACCATGTTCCGGCGGACTATCAGGCCATCGTGGACCTGGGCCGCAGATTGCACGTTCGGCCACAAGCAGCCATGATCTTGGGGGAGTGGGACCGCAATAACTGGGTTGCCACCTTGCCAAGCGCCTCAAGGCATGGTGCTGGATGGAACAATAGCAGATGGGTGGGCCCCTGGCTGGAGGAAGCATCTGACATCATCGGAAACAACCCCGCATTCTTTGAGATCGCCCTGCACGGCATCGGCCATGAATTCTGGGAAAACGGCTCCTTTACGCGGGGAGAATGGTATGACAAAAATGGCAAGCTCAGACCTGTGGAGGATGTGGAAGCCCGACTAGCGCTGTTTGCACAGCTTCTTGAGGACAATGGCCTGGGTTCCTTCCCGGAGTCTTTTGTGCCACCCTCTTTCTCCCATATCTTCTCTCCGGAAGGTGATAGTCTGATCCCTCTTCTGAAGGAAAGTGGCATCCGATACCTCTCGACTCCCTTTTCGTCGATGCGCAATGCTGCGGGCGTTCAGGCGCGGCATTTTGGAATGGATCAGCACATCATTACGGTGGATAGAGGACACGACCTTCTTAGTTGGAAGGCGTATGACAAAAAGCCGCAAGGAAGAATAACGGGCCCAATCTGTGGCATGCACTGGCCCAATCTACTGCACGAAGACCCGGAGAAGAACATCCAGGTTGTGGACCGATGGGTTGATTTTCTGAAACCATACGATTGTTCCGTGGATACCTTGCTGGCAGAAAACACGAAACAAATGGTAACGCAACTGGTCTACCACGAATGCACTGAAATGAAGAATCTGTCAAATGGTGTTGAGCTGAATTTTGCCAGCATGGAGGACCTGCATGTTTCCCATCTCGATGCCTATTTCACCATGAAAATCCAAGGACCGTCAAAGATGACTTTTGATGCAAAAGGTATTGAAATCCGATCCCATCGTGTGAAAGAGTGGCTGGGCCATCATGAACTGTCACTCAAACCTGTTCAAAATAGCGGCATTTTGGCTTGGACTCTTTAGAATCCGGAAATACGGCCAAACGTTGCAGGGGAAACTGACAAACTCGCGCCCCTGAAGTCAACCGCCAAACCCCCAAGAAAAGGGGACTCACCTGCTATGAAGGTACTATTTATCGGAGGCACCGGCTTTATCAGCACAGCGGTCAGTCGGCAGGCTATCTCGGAGGGATTGGAGCTCTATCTGCTCAATCGCGGATCGCGTCCCGCGCATCTGCCCGGTTGTCACAGATTGACTGCCGACATAAAGAAACCGGACAACATCCGCGCCGCCCTGCAGGATTTGGAGTTTGATGTCGTGGTCGACTGGATCGCGTACGCGCCGGAAGATGTCGAGCGCGACCTGGCGCTCTTTGGCGGCCGGGTCACGCAGTATATCTTCATCAGCTCCGCCTCGGCCTATCAAAAGCCGCCTGCACACTATCTCATCACCGAGTCCACGCCGTTGCACAACCCCTATTGGGAGTACGCCCGCAAGAAGATCGCCTGCGAAGAACGTCTCATGCAAGCGTATCGCGAGGACGGTTTTCCGGTGACGATTGTGCGTCCTTCCCTCACCTATGATCCGAATTTCCCCATTGCCATCGGAGGTTGGGGCTGCTACACCCTGGCCGATCGACTGATACGGGGATTGCCGATCATCGTGCATGGGGACGGCTCCTCGCTGTGGGTGGTGACGCATGCGGACGACTTTGCGCGCGGATTCATCGGACTTTTGGGGAATGAGCGCGCGCTCGGGCAGGCCTTCCACATCACGTCCGACGAAGTGCTGACGTGGGATCAGATCTATCGGACCATCGGCGAAGCATTGGGGGTCGAGGCTCAGATCGTGCATATTCCGTCCGACTTCATTGCCCAGGTATCGCCGGAGTTGGGTGCCGGTCTGCTGGGAGACAAGACGTGGAGCGCGGTGTTTGACAACAGCAAGATCAAGGCCTTCGTGCCGGGCTACAAGGCCGGCATTCCCTACCGGGATGGCATCCGTCGGACCCTCGACTGGTTTGCGGCGGATGAGAAACGTCGGCGCATAAATCAGAGCGTGCACACGGAGATGGATCGCATACTCAAGGCCTATGCCGGAGCAACCCGGTGAGGACTGCCCAACAAGGGCGTGCGGTCGACCCGGACTTCCAGAACGGAGAGGATAAATGAGAGCAGCCCGGACGAAAGATCTGGAGACCATCGCAGACCAAAGATACCGCAGATGAAGGGGACGCCGAGGCAACACGCCCCCATCCCATCGTTTGCCACGAAACGCTATACGCATCGACGAGGTAACCGCAGAGCCGATTACGGATCGATACCTTCCCTCGTACCCAAACATGGAGGTACCTGAAATGAAGGACCCGAAATTGCCCGATAGTCTGCAGATCCTGACCATCGTCGCGCATCCGCACGACGTGACGTATACCCTCGGCACCTCGGCGCACCACATCCAGCGCGGCGACCGCGTAACCGCAGTCTCCCTGACGGATGGCGTCACCACCCACGACGAAGAACTTGAAAACGAGCTCCGCAAACCGGAGTACGAGCGTCGCACCGAGATTCTGCTGCGGCCGCGCGACCAACAGGCCCGGCGCAAACAACGGGAAATGGGCCGCGTGTGCCATCTGTTCGGGATAACGGATGTGCGTGTCCTGCCCTTTCCCGACAATCCGATCGAGGCGACACCCGAGCTGAACCGGACGTTAGCGGACGTCTTTTACGAGATCCGACCTGATATTGTGATCACGCACGCACCCTTCGATTATCCGCACCACAACACGACCAGTTTGTGGGGGCACGATCATCCGGCCACCGGCCAATCTGTCTGGCAGGCGATGCAGCGCGTCTCCCAAGCGGATGCCCAGCACAAGCGCGCCCCGCATAAGGTCGCGCAGGTCTACTACATCGGAGTCGAGTTCGGCTGGACCGATATCGACCTGTTCGTCGACATCTCGGACCAGATCGCCAGCCGCATTGCGGCTGAGGCCTTGTACGAAACCCAGGGACACACTTCCCAGTTTGCCCGCAAGCACGTCGAGGCCTTTGCCGGGTCCGCCGGCTGGTGGGGCCGCACCGGGTATGCCGAACCATTTATCCGGGCCAAAGCGGAAACCAGCGAGTACCTGACCGTTTCCCCCATCGATCTGAGAACAGCGCGCGAAACCGTCCAGAAAAATCTCCAGCGGATGGGTCAGTTTGCCAGCGCACAGCCTGGCGAAACAGGCGATCAGAGCTGACCGTCCGGACACAACCTGGGCCTGGCCGTCAAAGACAGGGATGCAAATCATGAATAAAAGAGAGATCGTCATAGACGCCATCGCACGCAGGAAGGACACGCCGTGCCCCTATAACATCGACTTCACCAAAGACATGCGCGAGAAGCTCCGGCACCATCTGGGTCTGTCCAGCGCACAGGAAGTTTCCGAGGCCGTTGGAAATCACTGCGCCCAGTTGAACATCGGATCGGTTACCGGGCCATCGGAAGGGATCATCGGCGAGATCTATCCCACCCGAACCGGATCCGATACCGCGCGGGATGACTGGGGGGTCCTCTGGCGCTATGCACCCGGAGATGACATTGGGGTGGTGGCAGACTCACCGCTCAAGGAACCGAGCCTGGCCGGTTTTGTGCCGCCCGAACCCGTTTCCCGCGGAAAATATCTGGCGTCCTTCTGCGAGACCCACCCGGATCGCTATCGACTGGTCAGCCTGTCCTCGCCCATCTTCCAGCGAGCATGGTTTCTGAGGGGGTTTGAGCACTTCCTCATGGATATGGCTCTGCACCCGGACTTCGTGCACGAACTGGTCGAAATGATCATGAATTACACGACCCAGGTGGTGGCCGAAGCCCTCTCGTATGATATTGATGGGTTGTTCCTGATGGACGACTGGGGTCAGCAGGAGGGACTGTTGATCTCGCCCGTGATGTGGCGGACTTACTTCAAGCCGGGCATGCAGAAACTTTTCCGGATGGTCAAGGAGAAGGGATGCGCCCTGTTCTTCCACAGTTGCGGCGATATCGAGTGCCTGATTCCGGAATTGATCGAGATGGGAGTGGACGTCCTCAACCCGTTTCAGCCGGAGGTCATGGATGTCTATCAAATCAAACGGAGGTATGGCGACCAGCTTTCCTTCTATGGCGGCATCGGCACGCAGGACCTTTTACCGCACGGAACAGTAGATGAAGTGGCAGCGGATGTGAAAGAGAAAGTCCGCCGCCTGGGGGAGCACGGTGGCTATCTGCTTGCCCCGGCGCATGCCTTACAAGCCGATGTTCCGGTGGAGAACGTATTGAAATTGGTTGAGATCATGCAAGACCAGGATCTCGGCTAAGAAACGGGCCCCGACAGCAGGATCAACCGACCGGCTGACGGCAAAGCGCAGGAACGCCAATCGGTTGGATCGGAAACACGAGAGCAACTATGTTACTGGGACTGGAAACGTTCAGCTATCACCTGGCTTTTGCCTACGGAAAGATGGATGTGTTCGCCTTTATTAAGCGGGTAGCTGAACTCGGCCTCGACGGCGTCCAGATCAATGTGGAGGGGGCAGACCTGGGGCATCTCGGCAGTGGGGACCCCACTTTCCTGCGGGACGTGCGTGCCATGGCCGATGCGCTCGGATTGTATGTCGAGCTCGATACATGCGACACGGACCCGCAGAACGTCACCCGCGTGCTTCATGTCTGCCACGCGCTGGGCGCGGAGAAGATGCGGATCTATTCCAGTATCGGCGGGGACGTGAAGGAGGAACTGAAGCAGGCCGCCGAGGATCTCGGGCAGGTGATCCCCCTCTGTGCCGAATATGGCGTGCGGATCGCCTATGAGAATCACGAATACGAAACGTCCCGGGATGTACTGGAGGTGGTGCGCCGGGTGGACAGCGAATACGTGGGCGCCCACGTGGATACCGGAAACTCCATGATGGTCTGGGAAGATCCCATCCGGGCGATTGAGGCCATGGCCCCCTACGCGGTCAGCACCCACTTCAAGGATCACATGGTGATCATGGCCGACAACCAACCCATGATTGTAGGCGTCCCCTTGGGCAAAGGCAGCATTGATTGTGCGGAAGCGTTTCGGATCCTGGCCAATCACTCTCCGCTTGCACGCATCAATATCGAGGTTTGTTACGGGTATGTCGCACCTTTTCGCGTGCCTGAGGAGGAGGGCTTTGGCGCCAAACTGGGCGAAGGCGCCTTCCGGGTCCACCAGCCCCCTTACGATCCGGCTGTGGTGGCCCCAAACCTGTTGCGTGCTCTGGGCGATGGGCTGGCAATGAAATCCCACGCATGGCAGGATCTGGCAAAGATACCCAGTACCCCGGCTCAGCGCGAAGAGCTGCTCTGCTTGCAGGACCAGGCGGTCGTGGAGAGTGTGGCGTATGTCAAGAGTTTGAATCATTGAGTTTGCAGAGATCTTTTCCTGAGCAACTTTGGCCGGACAGGTCCAATCTGAGGGGGCGCGATCTGGGGTCCTTCCCTAACTCTCGGAGAGGCAAGGCAAGGATTCTCTGAGGACGGGGAGGCCGAACCAAGCGCGCGGCTGAGACTGAATGTCAGGCGCGATCGAAGGAACAGGAAAGAGAATGAACGTGCATACAACAGATGAGGAAAAGTGGCTTATTCGAGAAATCTCACAAAATCATCTCAAGAAGAAATATCGCGAAGCAAGGTCAAGAGGCGCGGATTGGCCTGAGAATCTCGACGAAGCCGTTTCTGAGGTT
The DNA here is from genome assembly GCA_043804415.1 of Candidatus Latescibacterota bacterium. GTDB lineage: Bacteria > Latescibacterota > 4484-107 > 4484-107 > 4484-107 > 4484-107. The sequence goes on from JAZDJA010000270.1 coordinate 21,644, forward strand.
CTAAGACGTCTTTCCTCTGCTGCCAGAGAGGAACTGGTTGCCATTCCAAAAGAAGAGTTGCCTGGCGTGTGGCATTTTGGGGTCGGCCTGTGGATAAGGAACAAATTCGCACTTGCCTCGTATCTAAATGTTCCCCTTCTATTATCGTGTGCCAGAGCAGTCGGACGCGTGGAAGAATACCGTGGGCAGGAGTATTCCTTGCTCGATGCTGACGCCGCATCAGCGATCATTATAGCAGAAGCATGGAAAAAGCTACAATCTCAAAACTCGTCAGACTCGGCCGAAGAGGGTATCTAGATGGAAAATGCAAAACCTGAAATGCTTTCGATACCAGGAAGAACCCTGGACTATCATTCAGACCCTGTGTCAGGTTGCCAAATGTATCTCATTGCCGGCCGGGGTGAAACGTTTGCCGATGGTCTTGGAAATCTGATCACGAACATGGGACATAGTATCCAAGGCAGAGAGATCATATCAAGCTTTGCAACTCTTCCATTTTCAGGACAGTTGGAGGTCATAAAGTCTGATTTGAGAGAAGGATTCTGGCATCTTGACACTGTTTTGGTGGGGCGTTCGTACGGTGCGTACCTCCTTCTTCATAGTCTGGCCGAAATGTGCGATTTTCCCGGCAGAATACTGCTATTTTCCCCTGTTCTAGGTGCTGGAATTATCAGGAACAAGAAGGAATTTTATGGCTCAATGCCTCCTCGATCAGGGAGGCTCCGTCAACTGGCTGAAAGCAATGAGTTCCCGAGATTTCGATATCTGGAAATACATACTGGAACAGAGGATAACGGCTGTGATCCTGTTCTTGCTGAAAAGTTCGTTTCACTGTTGGAGAACACCCAGCTTCATCTTGTCTCAGGGTCCGGTCATACTTTGGAGCAAAATTATGTTCGAAATGCGCTCACCGGGTTTCTACGAAGGGCCTAGTTTCTCGGTCGTTTCATAGGCACTGATCCGCAACTGGAGCGGAGAAGACCGCACCCTGCTTGTTGGCAGCTCAAAATATCTCCCGGTGGTTCCGCTGCTCAATTGCATGTCGTAAGGCTCCCTCCCCCATCATGACGTTTTTCCTGATCAGAGGAACCTGGAAAAGACGCCAGACGCAGTATCCGCTGCGGCACGGGGCTTCGGGGCTTCTTTCACACGCAGGGGTGCTTCACGAGAAGGAGGGTTCTCTTCCGAACGCTGGAACACTACGCAACGATCTATCGCCCATCGGCTTCGATGTGATACGAGAGTCCGACCGGCGTGTTTTGTGGAAGACCCCTGAACCCATAATTCGCTCAAACAGGAGGCCCTATGAAGAAACGAGTTTTGGGGCGCACCGGGTTGCAGCTATCGGTCATCGGATTTGGGGGAATCGTCGTGCAGGATGTACCCCCTGCCGAGGCCGCCAAGTATGTCGCTCGTGCCATCGACCGGGGCATCAACTACTTCGACGTGGCTCCCAGCTATGGCAACGCCGAGGAACGCCTCGGTCCGGCCCTTGAGCCCTTCCGCAATCAGGTGTTTCTGGCATGCAAGACCGCCCAGCGACTGGCCAGTGATGTCGATGGCGAGCTGAATCGCTCGCTGGAGCGGCTCAAGACAGATCACTTCGATCTCTACCAGCTCCACGGCGTATCCTCCGTGGAAGAGGCCGATCGGATCCTGGCACCTGGGGGCGCATTGGAGGCTTTGGTCGCCGCCCGCAAGCGTGGGCTTATTCACCATATCGGCTTTTCTGCCCACTCGGAGGAGGCCGCCCTGCGCCTGCTCGATGCTTTCCCATTCGATAGTGTGCTTTTTCCCATAAACCTGTTCTGTTGGCGCGACGGTGCCTTTGGGCCTCAGGTCTGCGAGAAAGCGATCGAAAAAGGCACCGGCATCCTGGCCCTCAAAGCCCTTGCCAAGCGCCCCCTGCGAGAGGGCGAACAGAAAAAATGGCCGAAGTGCTGGTACGTTCCGATCGACACGGCCCCCGAGGCCAAAGCAGCGTTCTCCTTCACGCTCTCCAAGCCGGTCACGGCGGCTCTCTGTCCGGGCCATGCGGAACTGCTCTGGCTGGCCTGCGATATCGTGGAACTCCTGGATGCGAGTCCTCCCGCGCGGCCGCAGGAGACCAATCCCCAGGGAAAGCCGCTTTTTGAGAACCGCGAAGTGATTCAATAGTCCGGCCAGCGATGTTTTGCAGGGAACCCCACAAACTGCGAGGCTCAGGCTCCCGCTGTCGTCACAGCGATTCCCACGATCAAAGGAACCTGGCAAAAGCCCCAGCCGGGTTATCCGCTGCAGCACAGAGCTTCGGAGCGTCTTCCTCACGCAGCGGGCGCTTCACCAAAAGAGCCTTCCTTCCGGACACTGGAAAACGCAACCGTTCTGCGCTCGGCGAATGCGCTGTGGCGCGAAAAGCTAGCCGGGTGTCATGTGGAAACCAGATACCATGTTCCGCCTGATCCAAAGGGGAGAAGATGAATCTGCCGGGAGCAAGAGCATTATGGATTGAACCCTTTGAGAAGCACACCTTCGAGGTAAATGGAAAACGGGTTTCAGTCGTATGTCCCCAATGTCCATCGGAGGGTCGGCATTGGGCGTGGAAAGGCGAGTTCCTCGACGCTTTCCCGGGAACAGAGCTGGCTCTGCTCGCAAAGGGGCTTCATATTGTCCATATGGAATATCCGGACCGGTTTGGCTGTCCGGATGCTGTCAGGAAATGGAGCGAACTCTACAGACTGCTGACAAACGAGTACGGGTTTGCGAGGAAACCGGCACTGATCGGTCTGAGTCGGGGTGGTTTATACTGCTACCAATGGGCGATAGCGAATCCGGAGAAGGTGGCATGCATCTATGGAGATGCTCCCGTCTGTGACATGCGCAGTTGGCCGGGCGGGAAAGGGGAAGGCTGTGGCGACCCGGGTGAGTGGGAAAAGGTAAGGACCGTATTTGGGTTCTCTTCGGAGTCCGAGGCCATGAGGTACGGCGGGAATCCCGTTGATAACCTGGCCCCCTTGGCTGAAAACCATATCCCGATCCTGCACGTATATGGGGATGCAGATGACGTTGTCCCGTGGAAAGAGAATACAGGAGTCCTGGCAGAACGCTACAGGCAGCTGGGTGGCAATATTGCACTGATGGGAAAGCCGGATTGCGGCCATCATCCTCACGGACTGAGTGATCCTGCGCCTGTGGTGGATTTCATTATGGAGCACACCGTCTCGAATGAGTCGATGCAGGCGACGCCTGTGTCGCGCCTGATCCCCACCATCAACCGGAGTACGAAGGAGGAAGACCGATGAACCAGCGCAATGTCGATGAATGCTGTCCGCGATTTGACCCCGAGCCGTGGGACGAGAAGGAGCTCGTGTGGGAAAACAGGCGCTTCGTAAAAGACCGGGTAACCAGCGTCTTTCATATGCCGCTCAATTTCGGTGCGGTCATGAAACGCACCATGGCCCTCATTGAGACGGCAGATGCAAGCCCCGAGACCGCAGTCGTTCTGTCGGACGAGAACTCGCTCTGGGGCGCCGATGTGTATATCGAGGTTACCCGAGACATTCCCGGGGCGGATATGGCCACCCTCTCAGGAACATTCCTCTCCAGGGTGTTCGAGGGTCCCTATCGGGACATGGGGAAGTGGATTCGGGAGATGAAGGCATTTGTCGGGAGCAAGGGGAGAACGCTTCAGAAACTATATTTCTTCTACACCACATGCCCCAAGTGCGTCAAGAAATACGGGAAGAACTACGTCGCTATCCTGGCTCAGGTATAGGGGTGGTCGAGCGAGAACAATCTGTGACAGGGCAGGAACATTCGGAATGTTTGAGGAAGGCGTCCAACCAGCCTGGAACGGTCCACCAATAAAGAGATCACCAGGCATCACGCCAGATTGGCAAAATCCTACGTGCCCCCCCGACATGGCCAAGAAAACAAGAGGACCGAACCCCAGCGGCAAGAGGGGTCTGAGCTACGTTGAGCGCTACCTGGGCGCCTCAAGCTGAGCGTTAGGCGAGACAAAACAAACAGAGTAATTCGGAGGCATTACTATTGGACATCAAAGACATACTTGAATCATTCGAGTTTTTCGACGGCAAATACAAGAGAGAACAGGTGGGCTTCGCCATTGGAAAAAGAGAAGAGATCACTCCTCACCTGCTTTATATTCTTCATGAGACACTTGAAAGTGCCGAACAATATGTGGAAGACAAGAATCGCTATGCCCACATTTATGCTTTGTTTCTTCTGGCACACTTCAAGGAACCTCAGGCTCACGGACTGATTGTCGATCTGTTCAGCCTTCCGGGCGATATCTCTAAAAACCTGTTTGGCGACATCATAACGGAAGATCTACCCGTCATTCTTCTTCGGACCTGCAATCGGAACCCAGAACGTATCAAAGGGCTTGTGTCAAACACAGCCGCTGATGAATATTGCCGCGCCTCTGCGGCCAGAGCGATCATATTTGGCGTAGTCGAAGGAATTATCCCCAGAGAAGAGGCCATCGCATTTTTCGAAAGCGCATTTACAGGAGGCCAAACTGGCTATGTTTCTGATTTTCATAGCGGTTTAGCTTGTTGTATTCACGACATTTATCCTGAAGAACTAATGAAGACAATCGAAGCAGCATTCAAAAATGGGATGATTGACCCATGGCGTATCGGTCTCCATAACTTCAAACGTGCCTTGCTCAAAGGAAAAGAAGCTTGTCTGGAGGACTTGAAGCGCGAGTTGGCGTGCAGGTCTCTGGATAATCTTCACAAAACCATGTCCGGATGGGCTTGCTTCAGACAAGATACTTCTTCCCCGTTTCCTGCAAAGCTCTCGGCTTCTGATGGGTCCATAGAGAGAGAAAGAACAAAGAAAAACAGAAGGAAGATAGCCACCGCATCAAAGAAGAAAAATCGCAAAACAAAGAAGAAAAGGTAAGTGGTTGAACGGGTCCACCTGTCTCAATGGGGACAACAATCACAGGAAAGAGAAAGCAGCCTGTCGAACAGGTAAGTTGAGGATGGGCGAGAGGGGAACCCAGTCGGAGGAATCTGACGGCAGAGGAAGACAGGAAACTGCCGGAATGCAGAGGGGATTCGCCCGCGATTGGGTTGGGGAAGTCGCCAGGGCTGGGTTGGCGTGGCCCTCGGGGTCGGAGCAGGTATCGCCCTCGGTAGGATCGCTTTCTGTGCTGCAGTTGGCGTTGCGCTTGGTGCCGCGCTCGGCATGTGGGTAGTGCAGTTCAAAAATAGTTAGTCCAACCTGCCGCCAGACAAAGGTTGCGCCCGTAACTCGCGTCTGTCATGACCCCGGGCCAAACGCCAGCTGCGTTGCCAGGTAAAGCCAACGTTGGCCTTCACGAAAGGATACTCAGGTGACATCGTCTTGCTGCGTTCATCTCGAGGCCTCTGAATCTGCATTCGGAGGGCTTGCGACCGATGCTGGGACGTATCGCCCCCTTGACACCGTCACTGTTCGGGTAGCGGGACGTGGCCGGGGCGACACGCAGTGCAAGATCCGTGTCTGTGATCCCGAACAGCGCCCGTATTTGGACGCAGATTGCACCCTTGACGCCAATTGTGGTTCCTTCTCCTTCCGAGCCGGTGGGCCGCTGGGCACGCACTACATCTACCTCTTCTGGCCGGGCGAAAAACGACACAGCAGATACATCAACTTCCGCCTCGATTCCCAGACGAGCATCGAGTCAGGAGACGAAGATTTCGACGCACTATACCCCATGACCCGTGAAGCCATGCTTCGCGGACGGAGGGAATACGCCACGCCCTCGGGGCCGTTTGTGGGTTACATCTCGGCGGATACCTGGCACTTCGACGCGATTTGGCTTCGTGACTGGATTTATGGGTTGCCGGCTTATCGGCATTGGGAATCCGAAATGAGTTGCGGCATCGACCGCTTCATCGAACAGCAGCACGAGAATGGGATGATTCCAGATGGTATCGAGCGCGATGGCAGCACGTGGCGTGTCGGACTCGAGTCCGATGTCGAGTATATCATGGTCCTGGGCGTCTGGCAGACATGGCAAACTACGGGAAATGACCAGTGGCTGGAGTCCGTGCTCCCGGCACTCGAACGCGCTCTGGCCTACATTCGCCACGACGACAAACACTGGGATCGAAAATACTCTTTGGTGAAGCGACAGCATAGCTGCGATACATGGGACTTCGACATTGACGAGGCTTCAGACAGGGGAGATCGCCGACATGTGATCGCAACATGCGACCAGAGTGGCTATTTCCAAGCGTTTGAGGCGATGAGTCGCATGTTCGCGCACCTCAAAATGGACGTCAAAGCCAGGGAGTGGAAGTCGGAGGCCGAAGCTTATCGAAAACGGGCCAACGACTTGCTGTGGGATGGAACAAAGTATCTGCATCATGTGCATCTTGAGGAGATTGACCACGGAGATTTTGATGAGCGTGAGCAGCTTGCGATGGGAAACACCTGGGCCATGACACGCGGCCTGGCGACATCTGAGCAGGCCAGGAGCGTCATCGACGAGTATCGCAGACGGCACCAAACCACGGGAGATGCCTTCCCCTGGTGGAGCCTGCAACCGGGCTACCCGGATCATCTGGGCTACTTCTCCTCCCACTCATACTGCCAACAGGGCGGATACGCCAACGGCGGACTTATGCCCTGGGTTGGCGGAGAGCTTTGCCGGGCCGCCTTTCGCTTCGGCCGCGAAACCTACGGCGCCGGGCTGCTCCGCGCCTACATCCGGCACGTAAAGCGCATGGGTGGCGCTCACGTGTGGTATTGGCCGAACGGCCAACCGGGGTTTAGAACCACGAACGAGGTCCCCTACGCTTCCTGGGGCATGGCGGAGTGGCTCAACGCCGCCCTCGAGGGCCTGGCCGGCATTCGGGACGATTCCGGACAATTGCGCACCGTCACTGTAAGTCCCCGCTGGGCGGCAGCTGGCGTGACCGATGTGCGCGTCAGCGTCCGCTATGCGGCGTCGAAGGCCTACTGCGCCTACCGCATGCAGATTGATGAGGAGACAGAAGCCATCCGCCTGACCTATACAGGCTCAGGAGAGCAGGCCGATGTCAGGGTCCTGCTTCCTCACGGATGGGCGTCAGTGGATGTCATTCAGGGGGCCGCGTCCTTGGCGCATCGGATCAGCGAGGAAGATGCGTCCCGCTATGTGTGTTTCTCCGTGCCCGTTTCGGGTGTTCTTTCGGTCGTGATTCCATGCCGAACCAACAAACCGAGACCCGCACGAACGGAGCCCCCCGGCCATGACGCCTTGGAGGCGGCGCGTGACAGCGCACTTTAAGGCCGACATCCGAAAGCGGGCATGGGAACCCATCGCGACCACCCATCGTGGGCAATCATGGCTGAGGGGTGGCCATCCAACGGTCTGGCAGCTATCGAAAGCGGGGACATGATGAAGGCAATCATCCAGGAAAAGTATGGCTCACCTGACGAGGTGCTGCAATTCCGGGAGATCAGCAAACCGGCGGTTGGTGAGGACGAGGTGCTGGTGCGGGTTCGCGCGGCTTCGGTGCATCCGGATGTCTGGCATGTTGTGACCGGCCGCCCCTACGCCCTGCGCCTGATGGGGGCTGGGGTGCTCAAGCCGAAAAATCCTGTTCCGGGGACGGATCTGGCGGGGCACGTGGCGTCGGTCGGCAGAAACGTCACCCAGTTCGAGCCCGGGGACGAGGTGTTCGGTGAGAGCCACAGCGGAACCCAGTGGTGCAATGGCGGCGCCTTTGCCGAATACGCATCCGTTCCGCAGGACGTGCTCGCGCCAAAGCCCGACAGCATCTCCTTCGAACAAGCTGCGTCCGTGCCCACCT
>JAZDJA010000271.1:0-8583 GCA_043804415.1 Candidatus Latescibacterota bacterium
CATGCTTCACATAGTGCTCATCCCGAGAATCAGGGATCGCCTCCACCATGGCTTTGATCAGCCCGATCTGCTCTTCCACTTCACGCAGCAGCAAAACGCCGGCATCCGAAGTGAGCAAACCCCCGCTGAAATCCAATTCAACGGGTTTGTTCTGCACATTCAACAGGGAGAATGAGGGGAGCAATGACTCATTTGATGCACCCAGTTTGGGCGAACTCTTGGTGGGGACTCGTAGAACAGGCGGCATAGTTGTTTCCTCCATAATGTCGATTAGTGTCTATCATAATGCACTATATTATAATCGATTATGGAGAATTATGCAAGCATTATCAGCCTTCAATGGCAAAAAAAACTCAACAAATTCTATGCCTACAATTTGGAATCGTAGAAAAAATCCTCTTTGAAGAGCATATGTAAACTAACTCTCTATTTATAGATTAGATACAAGAATTAGGACAGTATTCATGAATAATGCAGGTTCAGGCGGAATTACCCACCCGTTCTGCCTCCAGGGCTTTATTTCGTTTTTTTTAAAACCCGTCACACGGTTTCATGAGAAATACTGTCGATATAGTTCAATTCAACAACACGATCCGCAAGCAATCGTAACGACCATCGTGCGAATCCTTCCGGCGGGCCGCTACAACTGAGCGCAATCAAGTGTGCTTCAAAATCACCATCCGCCTTCTTAGCATAGACTCTTTCTCCCTTGCGGCCATTGAGTGCAATGCCAATGCCATCTTCGACAAAACGTTTTTTTACACGGTCAATCTTTCTCATACTCACCTGCAACACAGAAGATACCACCTCGTTTTTTGATCGTGCTTCTTGAAACTCACCTTCATCACAATTGAGTAGAATTAATGCATTCAGCACTTTTTGTGAACGGTGAGAACCTTTCGATGTGATTACGCTAAGTTCAGATCGTTCCTCTTCCGTAAGCGTCACTTTGTACTTTTTCATATATTCCCTCCAAGGTTGTGAAGAGAATATACATCATATTATACGATAATGCAAGCATGACATGACAGTAGTTCCTGGACCTCAACTTTGTTTATGAAATTGGGCCGTGTATCCCACCCATTCCAGGCTGACCAATACGCCTCGCCGGTATAAGATTGTCCGGACAGATACTTTGTTCCGTAGGTATTGTGGCACGTCCAGCTCAGGTTGGCGTAAGCTGCTGCTTCGTTGATAACCTCATCCCGGGTTCTGGAATAGGCCGAACCCACAACACACAGCAGCAATAGCACCACGACCAGACCGATGGCTATCTTTCTGGCTTCCATGTTTGCCTCCTTTTCCTTGTCAAAATCCAACTCCTGTCTCCAAATGAAGGTCACGCTCTATTTTCTCGACCACTTCACAATTTTTACTCCTTCCTTTTCTGTGTCCAGCACATAGACATTACCCTCTTGATCCAGGATAAGCCACTGTCCCTGTACACCTACATACCAAGTTTTGTCGATAGGGCCGATCTTAGCCATCAACTCATTGGAGAGGTTGTATTTCCATATTTCTTCATAGACTTTGCTTTCCCTCCAACCACTCACACGCAAATATATGTTGTTGTATTTATCTTCTGAGAAAAAGCCAACGCCATCATCCGGATGATACTTTGAGACCTGTACACTGAGCACTGTATTGCCATGCTTGTCGGTAACTATCAATGAGTTACGCCCTGTTTCCCCCTTCCTGTAGTGATAACCAGACTTCGTAAGCGCTTCTCCTTTTCCAGCAACGAGTTTGAGGACTGCCTTTGTGAGCCTTTTCCCTGCGATAGCCTTACTTGGTACCTTATTGGGTTGTACCTCAAACCATCCGCCATGCCCCTCAGAGTAGATCATCTTGCCCTGTGCTTTAATCCTGCCCGCCCAGTGTCTATCCTTCTCCTGGGCTGGTTCATATTGCACAGTTTCGACAAGAGTTCCCGCGGAATCATACTTGCAAATCTTGGCGTTGGGATTGTCCAGCATCCAAACTGCTTTCTGACTATCAACGCACATATTGGTGGCTGTAGCTTCTACGCTGAAGTTTCTCAACAAATTCCCCTTCTGGTCGAACACCTTGACACGGGCGTTTATCGTATCATAGATGTATATGCTGCCATCGCTATCTACACCCATAGCCTCCGGCCCCCAGCGCCTGCCTTCCTGGCCCTCCGGCACCCTGTAGTATCCGATCTCATTGGGCCCACTGCCCCAAGGCAGGCTCAGTATGACTTCAGACTCATACTGCTCCATCTCGGCTTGAGCAGTCGTTCCCACCACCATAATAAGCGCTATCACAACAGCAAGGACTCCTGATACTAACATTTGTCTTCTCATTTTAGCAAACCTCCTTCAGCATAACGATACAGTTAGCCCACGACTCAACCCATCATCCCAGACACTCCCATCCCCTCATCTCCACTTCAAATCTCGTTCATGCTGGCCTCCTTTCTGCTGACGGAACCCATAAAAAATCCCGCATAGATCCGTGGACACACCAACACAGATCCTCATGCGGGATAGAAGATAAACTCAAGGCACGGGCTAAGATTATTTTCTGGGGGGGGGGCAACCTTCTGTCTTTTTCCTGTGCGCTCTCCTGAGCACTTCAGCGAAACCCGCAAAAAGGTCAACTACTCCTACGTTATGATGTAGCTACCCAAGTGACAAATGGTATGTATGAGATAACAGGCCGGTTCTTCTTTGTCAAGAAAAAGATGGCCGCATCCCGAAAAGAGACTTCCGGATGGCAACCCTACAAACTTTTCTCCTTCAGCCGTTCCTGCCAGCGGGCGATGGTATTCAGGGCATCCAAGGGCGTCATCCCGGATACGTCCGCCTTGCGAATCTCGGAGACCACAGGATGCTCGACGGGCGCCCCAAACAGGCTCATCTGCTCCTCCACGCCTTTGTGCTTCGATCCCTTGGCCCCGCTGATTCGTTTTCCCAGCCGCATCGGATCCAGTTCGTGCCGCTCCAGATTCTTCAGTATTTCCTCGGCCCGCCCGATCACCTCCTGCGGCATGCCCGCGAGCTTGGCCACGTGAATCCCGTAGCTGTGATCGCATCCCCCTTCCATAAGCTTCCGGAGAAAGACCACCCCCTGCGCGTTTTCGCGGACGCCCACGTTGTAGTTTTTAACCCTCGGGAGCACGTCCCCCAATTCCACCAACTCGTGATAGTGCGTGGCGAACAGGGTTCTGGCCCGGACGTCGGGATGGTTATGAAGAAACTCCGTGATGGCCCACGCCAGGGAAAGTCCATCGAAGGTGCTTGTGCCGCGTCCGATCTCATCCAGGAGGACCAAACTCTCTGAGGTGGCATTGTGCAGGATGTTGGCGGCCTCGTTCATCTCCACCAGAAAGGTGCTCTCCCCGGCTGCCAGGTTGTCCGATGCGCCCACCCGCGTGAAAATCCGATCCACCACGCCGATGTGCGCAGCGGCCGCGGGCACGAAGCTGCCTATCTGGCCCATGAGTACGATCAGCCCGACCTGCCTCAGGAGCGTGGATTTTCCGGACATATTTGGGCCGGTGATGATCAGGATCTGTTCCCTGACGGTGTCCACCCGCGTATCGTTGGGCACAAATGCCCCGGTTTTGAGGGTGCGCTCCACCACGGGATGCCGGCCGCCTGTGATCTCGATTCGGTCCCCGTCATCCATCTCGGGCCGCACATAGTGCTCCGCAAGCGCCGCGTCGGCGAGCGACCGAAGGGCATCCATCACGGCGATGCTTCTGGCGATCTGCCCGATCGCCTCGGTTTTCCGGGCCACCTGATCCCGCACGGCCACAAATAGGGCGAATTCCAGCTCCCCGATCCGCTCGTCCGCGCCCAGGACCTTCTCCTCGTATTCCTTGAGCCCGGGAGTGACAAATCGCTCGGCATTGACCAAGGTCTGTTTGCGTATATAATCCTCCGGCACCCGATCGAGATTCGGTTTGGTGACCTCGATGAAATACCCGAACACGCGATTATACTTCACCTTCAGGGATGGAATGCCCGTCCGATTCTGCTCCGTGGTCTGAAGCCGCGCGATCCACCCCTTTCCGCTCGTGCTGATGGACCGGAGCGCATCCACCTCGTCATCGTACCCGTCCCGGATCAATCCGCCGTCGGAGAGCGCAAGGGGCGGATCCTCCACGATGGCCTGCTCAATCAATGAGGTTACGTCCGAGACATCCACGAGGTCCTCTGCGCACGCCCTCAACAGAGCAGCCGATGTCTCCGTGAGGGTACCTCTGAGCAGCGGTACGACGGAGAGGGATCGTTTGAGTCCCACCAGATCCCGCGCATGGGCGCGACCGCAGCAGATGCGTCCCATCAAACGCTCCACGTCTCCCATGTCTTTAAGCTGTGCGGAGATTTCCTCCATCAGCCTGGCGTGCCGGGTCATTTCCTCCACAGCGGCAAGCCGGGCTTCAATCGCCTCAACCGACCGAAGGGGCTGAGTCACCCACGTCCTCAAAAGGCGCGCTCCCATGGGCGTATGCGTCCGGTCCAACAGGGCCAGCAAGGTGCCTTCGCGCCCCCCCTGCATCGCCTGGGTCAGCTCCAGATTGCGCGCGGTCGCTGCATCCAGGACCATATGGGCCGAGGAAGCCACCTGGGTCATCCGGTGGATGTGCGGGAGCGCGCGTTTCTGATTCGCCTCCAGATACCCTAGTGCGGCACCGGCAGCACACACGCCCTGCCTCAGATCCTCGCATCCAAAACCCTTGAGGGAGGTCACCTTAAAATGATCGATCAGACGTTGGTAGGCTGTCTCGTAGTGGAACGTCCAGTCCTCCGCCTTGGTGAGGGGAACGGACGGAAATCGCCGCGCAAACTCCACCTTGAAGGGATCCGAATCGGATTCGGACACGAGCACCTCCGAGGGGGCGGCGCGTCCCAATTCATCCCAAAGGGCCTCCTCGGCCACTTCTGTGACCTGAAACGCTCCAGTGGATACATCGGTCAAGCAGATCCCCACGCGCCCCGCGGGCGTATCCATAGCGATCGCGGCCAGAAAATTGTTGGCCTTCCCGTCCAGCAAGCCCTCGGACAGGGCCGTGCCGGGAGAGACTACCTCTACCACGTCGCGCTTTACCAGTCCCTTTGCCTGCTTCGGATCCTCCATCTGCTCGCAGATCGCGACCTTGTATCCCGCGCGCACCATCTTCGGCAGGTAATTGTCCAACGCATGGTAAGGCAGCCCGGCCAGCGGAACCTGCTCGCCCTTGCCGGGATTCCTCGAAGTCAGCGTCAGCCCCAGCACCCGCGATCCGATCTGGGCATCCTCGAAGAACATCTCGTAGAAGTCCCCCATTCTGAAGAACAGGATCGAATCCGGGTATTGGCGTTTCAATTTCTGGTATTGCGCGATCATCGGGCTGACTTTTGTCATAGGTATTTTCTGTTTAGGTCACCTGCTGCATGCGATGTGCCAGGGAGGATCAGTTTTCAGAAAGCGGCGCACCACGGCTGATCACGGTCACATGGGCGCGTGCCTGCATTCCTCCCAAAGCTGCGCTGGCGAACTCGATCAGATTCGTGCCGGGCTCGAGGATGGGAACCTCCCCCTGCGGAAGGAGGGAGCGGATCCGTTCCCCCCGGGGACCGTAGAGCGTGCAGTCCGACATGGAGCGGAATTCCACATAGCTGCCGCTCTCCATCTCTGTGGGGAAGGTAATGCACCGGCCGCCCAGGGCGACGGAAGGATGGCTGAGTGTGCCCGTGGTCAGCGGGAGCGCTTGAATGGGACTCAGATAGCACGTAACCGTTTGATTTGGCGGTAGGTTGCCAAGCCACAGGCTGAGGGATTCCACCTGACTGTAATCCACGCATTCCCGGTAGAGGTGATAGGCGGAATCCGCATAGGGCCATCCGTAATCCGCGCTGCGCTTGCCCTCCGGCTCGATCAGTTCGAAGTATCGCCATCCCACAAAGTCCCCGAATATGTAGTGGTCGGCAATCCCCGGGCTGACATGTTCGGGACTTTTCACCTGAAGATTCAGGACCGCCCCCTTGCCGTCGCCATGCACCCAGACCCCAAGTCCCTGCTGCATGCTGAGATCCAGCGGAGGCGAGAACTGCTTGGCCCTCTTCGTCCACGCGGAGCCGGGTGCAACAGGTATTATGCCGTGTTCCAGAGGAGAGGACGACCTGCCCGTATCCGAAGAGGCACGTAACCGGTCTCCATGGGTTGCCGTATAGCAGCCACTGACGGAGCCGATTTTCACCCGATCGGAGGAGGGGCAAAGGGTTGCGCGAACCTGCTCAGCCGAATCGCGATCTGGAAAATCACTAATTTGGGCAAAATCACCCAGCACCCTGTTCTCCGGGGCATCATAGGGACCAGCCACCATCAAGGCTTCGATTCGAAGCGCGATGGGCTGGCGCCCAAATGGGTTATGGGTCTGCCACGCGTTGCTCCAGCCGTCCGTCCCCGCCACCTTGTGCCGGTCATACCGAACAGGTCGGAGCTGAGGAGGTCCGTCTGCATTTGGGATCAGCGTGAACTCCGCCCCCGGTTCTCGGAGTCTGGCCTTTACGGATTCCGGGAGGACATTTTGATGGCGCAGGGTTTCGTATTCCTTGATGATTTGGGTAAGGGCGGAAAACGCCGGAACTTCGTGGATGCTCTCGGGATCCACGCCCATGAGGGAGAAGCCGGTATCCGTGCCGAGCGCCTTTCCGCACAGGTATTCGATGTCGTCCGAGAACGTGGGATCGCCCTGCGCTCCGGACCAGGTCTTCAGTGCCCACCAGCCCAGATGCGCTGGAAGGAACATGCGGCGACAGTCCTGGTTGGTCGCACAGTGCAGGTCGATAAACTTTTTGTGACTGCGCACCGGATGATCCCATGCTCCCATGCGGGATCGGACGAACCAGAGGTGATGGTGAAAGGTGCTCATCTCCATCAGGGCGGGTTTGTTCAGCCGTTTCCACAGGTCAAAGACAAATTTGGATCCATAGTGCCAGCCGTTTTCCGGTCCGCCCAGGATATCCTCTCCGTCCAGCGCATCCAGGTAGATCATGTCGAAACCGCACTCGTTGAAAACCTGGGCCGTGCGGGCCGCCACTTCCTCGAACAGCGTGGAATCTGCCTCGGGGGTGAAGAGTCCGAAACACTCCTTCAGATGGTGTGCCTTCGCCCCTGCCGCGTGGGAAGCAATGCGCGTGCCGCAGGCTCCCCGTTTGCATCCGGTAAACGCGTAGGGAAATTCCTTGGTGATGCCGGTATACGTGATCAATTCGTCGTCCACCTGCAATGTTACGCTGTTGCGCACGAAAAAACCCGTGAGCGCGGACATGGCTTCGGTCGTCTCGATGACCGGCACCGTGGTCGCCTCCGAGGTCATATCTGCCGTCAGGGTGAACGACCTGTCTCTGCCGAGTCGCGAGTCCGGAACCGGCGTTACCCAGGGGCATTTCTTGTCCATGAAGAAGGCATACGTGTGCAGGCCCGCCGAGATGCCTGCTGCGTGAAGCTGGTCCACCACGGCCTTCAGACTGGCCGTTCCCTGTGGATACATCTGCGGATCGGGCTGGCAGTCGCCAAACCGGAAGGACGTTCCTCCGTGGAAATCGAGCTGGGTAAAACCCAGGTTTTGGGCCAGCCGGATCCAGTCTCCTACGGTCTCCTCCGTGACGTTTCCGAAATTGAACAGGTAAGAGCCTTTGTTGATCGGCGCATCCAACGCCCACGGTCCGCCAAGGGGGGAGTGCGGCAGGTCGCAGGCGGCGGAGACCACCTCCTGCAGCACCCCGCGCAGCTCCTCCTGTGGACACCCAACCAGAGCCACTCTGGCACCGGAGAATCCGAAACGTGGATAACACGCCGCCCTAAGATGGCTGTTGGGGCCGGGGATTTCGGCCACCTTGGTCTGGAGATTGAGTGCCAGGGCGCAGGCGGCGAAGGATTCCTCCGGTACGCCGTCAAGCGTGAGCAAAAGGTCAACGAACACGAATTCGTCCACCTCGTCACCGTGCAGGGACAGGACTTCGAGGATCAAGTACCGGTCGTGGACCTCCGCGCCGAGGACTGCGCGGATTTGCGACGTTCCGAATGCCACGTCGATCCGTCCATCGGCGACCGAAACAGACGAGGCATCGTGGCGCTGTCCTGCCTTCTTCACCCAGGCAAATGCAGCTCCGGGACAGTGTGCACCATACTCCCTTTCGGTGCGCGTATCCACGAAATGGTGGTTTCGGCCGTCGTTTCCGATCACATACCGGACATGCCGGTTTTCAAGTTGGACCGCCATCGGAGACTCCTTCCGCTATACCATAGGGTACCAAATGGGACCTTACTGTTTGTGTCCATGCAACACGGACAAGCACCGAAGGACCCCAAAAAGCCCTGAAAGAGCGGTCTCCTGGGCGTCTTCGGAGACCTTTCGGCCAATCCCCAGAGCCGGTCTCAACCAAAGACGATCCGTGCCCCCTCGAAGCCAAACGGGACGAACTGATACACATCGGTCCAATTCTCCTCGTCTGTGAAGCTCTGCGGTCCCACACTGAGCAGCTCTCCGTTCCGATGGTGGTGCGGGCCGAGCAGGTTTCGAAGGCTTCCGGTCAGCGTAATGCGGATCTCATTGGCGCCGTCCCG
>JAZDJA010000272.1:0-2347 GCA_043804415.1 Candidatus Latescibacterota bacterium
GAGGTATACGCCCGTCCACTTTACGCCGTAGTCCCGCTCCAACATGCAGCCATTGGTCGCAAACCCCGTGTAAAACAGGTGGAATATCTTTCGGTCCTCCAAAAGCAGATGAAGCTCCTTCCGATCGCCCACCACCATGTCATCGCCTTTTGGTGCCACCTCGGGGTGAACAAGAAAGTGCTCATAATTCTGCGCGCCCGATTTTTGCGGGACATCCGGGTTACTGGAAAGGTTGTATTTTTCATAGATCCCTCTGCGTGCGCGCATTTGTGGGGTGGGCCAGGCGGACGCATATTTCGGCTGAGCAAAAAGCCATTCGTCGGGACGGGAGGGGGAGAATCGATGCGTCGGATATTTGTCGGCCACCTCCGGGGCGGGCGCATAGATGACGAGGATGCCCGCCTCCCGGCACGCTTCCAGCACCGGCTTGATATACTCCCGGGTGACCTGGTCGTATCCGTCCTGACCCATGGGGTTCTTGTTCCAGACGTCCAGCAAGATCAACGCACATTGGGACGGATCGAAGTCCACCCGACGTTCCACAGGGTGCCACGTGGCCTCTGACAGCCCCTCTGCATCGTAGTCCTCCAGGTGCTCAAAGTAGCGCCGGGTGATCGAAAAACGGTTATTGGGCGATGCTGCATCCATTGACAATCTCCTCTGTATTTGAGTAATCTTCAAACTGCGGCTGTCCTTTCTTGCGATGCGCGTGGCGCAACACCATCCGCTTTTCCCATTCGTGAACGGGTGGTTGGGGATTAGGGGAAAGGGAATAATTCGGTGGCAGAATCCCAATTTCTCGCCCTCTCATTTCCCCGTCTTCCGACCGGCTCCAGAGGAGGAGAGACCCGGGCTATTCCAGAGGTGGATCCATGAAAGCTTTGCTGTATTGCTCAAACCGGCATGTCTGGTAGGCTTTGTATCCAGGCTCAGCACGATCGGCATTGAAGGAGGCCACAAACTGAATGGAGTGATGAGTATCTTCGATGGCATCCAGGTGCGACAGATCGATGTGGGCCTTGCCGTCCGGACCGGTCAGCGCCTGAATGATCCGACCACCCAGGATTTTCCGCTCCTCAAATGGGATATTGGCAAACGATTCATATCCGGGCTCGCCCTTTCCCACATACCAGAATTCCAGTTTCCTGCCCGCAAGCGGCTGCCCCTCACACAGCAGGGACAAGGTATAGGTGTTCCGCCAGTGACGAGCCTCGGCTTCGTAGTCGCGCTTCACGAGGACCTTCGTATTCCCGGCCCTGTTCTTCTCCGCCACCCTGAAGAAGTGGATGCTCAGGTATTGATCGTCCCGGTTTGCTCCGGTGATCGGCGCGTCCCGACCATAGTGCCCGGCACAGGCGATGCGGCCATCCGCAAGGCAGTAGATCCATGGTTGGTAAACTTGGGGACCGACGTCTGGAATCCCCTCCAGAGGCTGCCAGGTCAGGCTCAGATCGTCCGACCACGAATATTCCCCGGCCCGCATGCAGCCGATCAGAAGGCCCTCTTCGGTCAGACAGGCGGTTTCCGGGACCTGGTTGACCTGGCCCCACTTGGTGAGCCCGGATGCCTGCTCCATCGGGCCGGGCGTGAAGCGATGGCCCTCCCGATAGATCCTCTGCCGCCCCGGGTGCGCGAAGATCGAATTGCTGATGCACAACAGATCGCCGGAGGGCAGTTCGACAAAGTCGGTTTCACTCACCCGATCGCCCCCATGGATGGGGAGGGGACCCTCCCAGGTGTCTCCCTGATCAAAGGAGAAGAACAGCGTCATCTGCATATCGCCCAGGGCATTGAGATCCGCTGTAGTTCGGGTCGGGCGTTCGGGGGTTCCCCACCGGCTGCCGAGCGGCACACAGACCACCAGGGTGCCGTCCTTGAGGGTGCGGAGTCGGTGCGCATAGCTGACGAAGTGAGGATGATGGAACGGGGGCCGTTTCTCCCATGTGGTGCAGTTGTCGGAGGATGCGTATAGGATCTCGTTGGGTTGAACCGATTCCTCCAGCGAATAGCCTGCCCAGATGAAGCGCAGGAAACGGCCGTCGGCGGTGCGGGCTGTGCCGAACTGATGCACCGCATGGTGATGCCGGTACGGCTGGCGCGAGATTACCTCCCACGTATGCAGGTCATCCTTGGATTCGAGGATGACCGCCTCCATGAGGTACTGCGATTTATCGTAGCCGAGAGGCATCACCAGCCTGAACCACTGCTGAGGCGTGCTCCGCGGCAGCGGCTTTTCCGGTCGCGTCACCTCCTCACAGGTCAGGTACCACTGTCCACGCTCACCGGGAAAAAAAGAGACCTAGGATGTATAGCTGGGATGCTGGTGGGACTGATAAATCTTGCGCGA
>JAZDJA010000273.1:0-2541 GCA_043804415.1 Candidatus Latescibacterota bacterium
GGTACGGACGGTACGGCAGGGTTAACGCCGGATCGAGTTTCCGGTGTGAAGCGCGCAGCCAGCCTTGCGCCACAGGTGTATGGGGATCCAGGGCGCCCTGGAATGTAATTTCGCACATGTCCGGCGTCAGCACGCGCAGTACCAGAAAAAGATCGACATCTTCCGTTTCGGACGAAATAAAAAGTTTTGCCGCTATCGGACCGGTAATCTCGGTCTCCTCGTCCAAAGGCGCTGTGAGAAAGGTAACACCATCCCCCAGGCCTTCATAGGTAATGGCGCCCGCAGTGGCGGCCGGTTCGCGCGAGAGGCTGTGATCCATGGGATTCAAAAATAACTGGGTCCAGTGGGTCCGGGCGAGGGGCCATTCGGATTCGTTGCGCTCAATGAATTTCTCGCCGGGATGGCGGACCTGGAGCAGCACTTTCGGTTGGCCTTTCCAGCCGGTATCCGCCCCTTTTAAAAAATGGCCGAAAAATTTCTTCTGCAGATCCACGCCATAGTCGGTGTAGAAATGAGTCCAGTGCTCCAGCCCATGGACTTCGAGCCATTTCTGTTCAGCAGCCGCGTTCACAAAAGCCTCGAAGTTGCCGCGTGTGTGAAGCCCCTGCCCACCCCAGTTTCCTGCTGAAAGGAAGGGAACCGTAATTTTTTTCCAATCCGGCATCCGTGACTTCCAGTAATCATCAAAGAGGGGATGGGCAAGGATGTCTCCGGCAAAATCGCAGCGGTTGGATCCCAGTTCTTCTTCGGGCAACGTCTCAGGGCCGGATACCCAATCGCCGTTTACACGACTTCTGTAGCCTCGAGCGCCCAGCCCATGTTGCCGGGGTTTCGCCCGGTTCTCCCACCATTTCTCTCCAAAAGAGCACAAAATACCCCCGTGGTGTCCCATCTCTCTGTAAAAATCGGCGGCCCCCTCCCACGCGCACATGGCTGTCAGGTGAGGCGGTTGCAGGGAAGCGACCTGCCACTGGTTCATCGCGTAGTAAGAGATACCGTTTAGCCCCACTTTGCCGTTGCTCCACGGTTCTAAGGCGGCCCACTCGATACAGTTGTAAAGATCCCGGGCCTCGCGGGGCGACCATGGATCAAGGTAGCCCGGCGAACGCCCCGCGCCGCGTGAATCAACACGGACACAGACGTAGCCCTCCGGTACCCACTTCTCCGGATCCACCACTTCCCAGCTCTGGTATCTGTTGGTGGAGCCCGCCGCCACATCCGGATGCTTTTCGATCATATTCTCCCACTGATCGGGGTAGCCGTCCTTGAATGCAAGCCATTTTCCATAGACCCCGTAGGTCATGATTACCGGATACCTGCCTTCTTTGACGGGGCGAAAGACATCGGCGCGCAGCAAGAGGCCATCATCCATCTCAATAGGGACGTCCCAGTCAATTCGCATTCCATCTCTGATTTCGCTCTTGTACTGACTCATCTTGCTCCTCCCATTATGGCTTTGAAATTGAAGATTACCCTGCAGCCCGCTGCAGGGTAATCTTCCCCCGTAAGGAATTTTATCGTCTTGCTAACCCCGCAGTCCCGCCCCGGCGGGGTGGGGAATGCGGTCACTTTTACGGTTCATATTCCGACTATTTTCATATGCCCCGCCGGATAGCGATCACCTGCGGCCGACCCCGATTTAAACATTTTCGTCAGCCGTTCAACCTGATCCTTTTTTAATTCAACCTCCAGGGCGGCGATATTTTCTTCCAGATACGGAATTCGCTTGGTTCCGGGAATCGGCACAATATCGTCACCCTGTGACAGAACCCAGGCAAGCGCTACCTGGGCCGGCTTGCATCCATTTTCCCGGGCAATCTCCATCAACGGTTCGAGTAACCGTACATTTTTTGTAAGGTTTTCCGGTTGAAAACGCGGCTGGTTGCGCCGGTTGTCTTTCGCAGCCAGATTGTCCGGGTTTTGGATGGAAGCTGTCAGGAACCCCCTCCCAAGAGGGGCATACGATACAAAGCCGATCCCCAGCTCCCGGCAGACCGGAAGAATTTCACTCTCGACATCGCGGGACCAGAGTGAATATTCCGTTTGGAGAGCGGATATCGGATGGGTCGCATGCGCGCGACGAAGCGTTTTAACTCCCGCTTCGGAAAGACCGATATACCTGACCTTGCCGGCTTCAACCAGCCGCGCCATAGCACCTATCGTGTCCTCAATCGGCGTATTTGCACATAACGCATTAAACCGGCAACCACGGCCATGATTGATAACGAAAGCTATTTTTAAGCTTAATCATCGATGTTTCCTTTCAGCCGGTGCTGCGCTGTTGAAAGCGAATGGACAGAATCGATTTCTTTAGTATGGCATATTATATATTTTTTGGATCCTTTCCATTCCTCCAACCCGTTGGGCATTCTTTTCCCAAACCGGTTTCACTTTCTCCACGAACGGCTTTAAATCCGGATAGTCTATTTTCATTCCTTTTTCTTTATACCTGGCGATGATGTCCCCAGTTACACCTCTAGCCCAACCGGTAATGTATATGGTGGCCTCATATCCGGCTTTTTCAAGCTGCTGCCGGACTTC
>JAZDJA010000274.1:0-2878 GCA_043804415.1 Candidatus Latescibacterota bacterium
CCCATCTTCCATGCCCTTCCATCCTCCATGGCCCCCTGCCGGACGGTATTGGTCGATCTCCATGCCGCGAACGCTCCCATTGTAGCCCCATGGCCGGGGTTATCAAGGGTAAATAGGGCCGATATCCCTCCGTCGCCGGGGCTGTTACACACCACGGCTGTACGGGGCTGGGCCCCATTTAAAAGCGGATTGCGGAGTTACGCGCTTTGGGCCGGGGGTTCAGGCGCGCCCCGCACGCGGACCTCGCCCACAGGCGGATCTTTGCCCAGAAGGTCCAGGTACTTCAGGATCCGATAGATGACATCCTCGTCTTCGATGTACGACACGATGCGCATGGTCGCTTTGCAATGGGGGCAGATGAGCGGGTCGACCTCGTATACCCGCTTGATCATGGCCGCCCACGCGCGCCGGACGGCCAGGGGGAGCTTGGGCTCGCCCGCGGGCGCATGGGTAGCGGGGGCGCCGGCCTGGTCTTGTTTTGCCCGCCGAGCCCGGGTCCGGTTGGAGTACCAGCCGTAGTAGATGACGGTCTTCTCGTGCACATCGGGGATGTGGAGGACGATCTGGGCGATGAAGTCCAGCGGGTCGAACCTCCGGCTGTCGCCCCCGTGGCGGGGATGGATGCGGTTCTCTTCAGAGGGGACAGCCTCCACCGGGTGGAATGTCCCGCTTTTGTCAAACCCGCCCCAGCTGACGAGCATGTGCAGGTGCGGGTGGAAGTCCAGGAGGCTGCCGAAGGTCTGGACGCTGACTACCGCCCCGGGCGCGCAGGCAGGCGCGCCGAGGGCTTCACGGATAAGGTCGCGCACGGTCTCGTACCCGCACCGGGCCAGTTTGGCAAGGAGGGTGCGGTGGTGGAAGAAGTACGGTCGGAGGCGGCGGGGGACGGAGAGCACCACCTAGCGGTGGGGTACGGGCGCAAGTACATCTTCGGTCAAAAACGCCGCGAATTCGGCCTGGCGCTTTGATTGGCATGAAGGGCAGAAGCCGCGTGCCTTGCAGGAGAACGCGACCAGGTATTCATGTTTGCATTCGGGACACCGGACGCACGCGAAACCGTAGTCCAAGATCCCGCACTTGAGGTATTCCTGCACCCGCTTGACGACCACGGGCCGCAGGGGGTAGGCTCTTATAAAACAACTCTTCTCCGACTCGTTGCTGTTTCTGTTGATTGCCCTGTATTTTGAAGAGGATACCTGCTGCTTGCATATTTGAATCAATGCCACAAATCTCATTCCCCTTGGTAACCAATTTCCTTCCAGACGCGTTTGGCTGCGGCCATACCAGCTTTAGTTACCTTCCCATTGCCCAAGATATACTATGCGCGGCCAGGATTTCGGCTTTTTCTACTGGGTGAAAAAGCCGAGATTTCCCCCGCGCACAGTATACTTGGCGGCAAATACTTACATCCTTGCGCTATGTGCGACGGAAAAGGCGACCAAATATCATCTTCGTATTTCTTTCGATCCACCTCATTTCTGAAATCGGGCACTGTAAACGGTGTTCCATCTGCGAGGGCACTTTTCCAAGCGAGAATCCCGACGCTGCTCATGGTCACGCCGCGATAGACATCCAAAAACGGCGGCGTTTTAGTGCGAATGGCGTTGACGAAAGAGAAGTTGGTCCAAAAGTCGCCGCCACCATGGCCGGCCTTGCGGGCGAGATCGCCATGTTCCGGCCAATCCGGCAGGTACGTGCGCTCGCGGACTTCACCGGGCTTCAAGTCCCACTCTTCGTGCCAGATGCGCACCTGACCCGGGCCAAAATAATCCGGCCCGCGGGTGATCTCCATCGCCCCGCGTTCGCCGTGGACGCGGTACCAGTTACTGTGACCTGGTAATATCAGACCGAAAATACGGAACACTGCTCCGTTGTCCATACGACACAGAATCACCGAGCCGGCATCGGAGCGGCGCACGGTCAGTTTGTCCACTTGGGGGCAGACAATGGAGAGGCCATTGACCATCACCGGCATCGCCCCCGTGATATACATCAGGGGTGCCAAAGCGTGAGTGCAATAATATGTGGATGGTATCCAGTTGCGCCAATGGTTGAGGCCGGGCGAGATGCGTATTCGGTCATTCGGGGACATGGGGTGATTGTATTCGCCCTCGGCGTAGGTGACTTGTCCGATCTCACCGGTGTTGTAGACTCGCCGCATCTCCATGTTGAAGGCCGTATAAGGATAATTCTCGGCCAACATGTAAGTCAAGCCGCTCTGTTCCACCGCGCGGCACAGAGCCACCCCCTCGGCTAACGTGCTGTTGCAGGCACACTCGCTCATGACGTGTTTGCCGGCTCGCAGTGCTTTGATGGCGAATGGCGTGTGCTCATGAAAATAATTAGCTAGGATCACCGCGTCCATGTCATGTTTCAAGAAGCGGTCGTAGTCTGTGTAGGTCGCAACTTTGTGCTGCTTGCCGACCTCGCGAAGACGCTCCTCCCACATGTCACATATTGCCACCAGTTCCATGCCCACCAACGGCGTGGCACCTTTGATGAACGCCTCACCCCGTCCAACTCCGATCACACCAACGCGAATCACCTTTGCCTTGTTTTTTTTCATACTAGACATAAAATTCCTCCTGTAAACTCTGGATAGGAACTTGGATTCTCGGTTTCCCATCTTCCATGCCCTTCCATCCTCCATGGCCCCCTGCCGGACGGTATTGGTCGATCTCCATGCCGCGAACGCCCCCATTGTAGCCCCATGACCGGGGATGTCAAGGATAATGTCAAGGATAAATGATGCCGATATCTCCTCCGTCGCCGGCGCTGTTACACACCACGGCTGTACGGGGCTGGGCCCCATTCAAAAGCGGATTGCGGAGTTACGCGCTCTGGGCCGGGGGCTCGGGCGCACCCCGCACGCGGACCT
>JAZDJA010000275.1:0-11911 GCA_043804415.1 Candidatus Latescibacterota bacterium
TCGCCTCATCGGAGAGTGCATTCAGGTCTGCGGTATGCCGGTAGGGTATGATCAGCAGATGGCCGTTGTTGTATGGAAACAGGTTCAGCATCACAAAACACGTCTCTCCGCGATAGAGGATCAGGTTTTCTTCATCCCGATCTTCTCCCGGCTTTTCGCAGAAGATGCATCCCTCGGTTTTCTCGATGTCGAGGATATATTTCATGCGCCACGGGGCCCATAGTTTTTCCATCGGTTACTCCTTTTACCGTGCGCCAAACCGCACGGTTCGGCAAGAGAGACTGAGATCGCGTCCCGAACCGTGACGTTTATGTCACGGTGGGAAGGGAAGGGAGCGGGAAGGGAACTAACGCACCAGACTCATCTTGCCTTGAACGGCCAATCCCTTCCCCTCGATGAGATAGAAGTAAGTTCCGCTTCCGACGGTTTTCCCCGCCCGGTTGCGTCCGTCCCACAGGATGTTCCAGCGGCTGTTTTCCTCCCGATGGTGCGGTTTCTCCCAGATCAATTCCCCGGATGCCGCGAATATCCGCACACTGACCTCCTCGGCCTTTTGCTTTGGAAACGAGAGGCACGTTCCCAAAGGGCCGAAGGGATTGGGATAGTTATAGACCAAATCGCCCACCTCAATGGACTCGTGTAGATTCATCTCGTGCGCCGCCAGATCGTCCGGGATTCCGACGCCCTCCGTCTGTGCCGAAACGTATCTGGGTGCGCGCGCAGAGATCATATAACGACCATCCGGGATGGCTTCGAAGAGAAAGCGTCCGGATGCGCCGGTTGTGGTGGAATCCTCAAAATCATCGGAGAGCAGGGCCACGGTGGCCATGGAAAGCGGCAGCCCGGAATCGGCATCCAGCACCCGGCCATAGAGAGTATGCTCCGCGTCCATGGCCGCTTGGGCATCGATCAGGCCCCATCCCACTTCGTTGTCCGGATGAAGCGCGTGGTCTCCGGACCGGCGCAGAGCCTCCCGCACCTGCATCGGCGTCCATGCGGGATGCGCCTGAAGCAGGAGTGCGGCCACGCCTGCGGCCAATGGCGCGGAATACGAGGTGCCTCTCGAGACGCTATAGAGGCCGGGGGCACTTCCGACCATCGAAATGTCCACACCCGGAGCCGAAACGTCCGGTTTGATCCGTCCATCCGAGGTGGGGCCTCTGGAGGAGAACGGGGCCGGGCTTCCGTCCGGGTTGAGCGCTCCGACTGCGATCACACTGTCTCCATCTGCCGGGAACAGCGCATAGTGCCAGAATTTGTCTCCTTCGTTGCCCACCGAAACGATCACCACGATGCCCCGCCCGACGGCCCAGTCTGCCGCCTGGGTGATTCGGGCAGTGTCTCCATCCAAGTCCTCATACGTATAATTCTGGCCGGTGCCTGCGTCCCAGATGTTGTATCCCAGCGAGGTGGACACGATGTCCGCGCCCAAAGAATCCGCCCATTCCACGCCCGCGATCCAGTAATCCTCCTCCTGCGGGGTTTCGCTCGCGCCGTCCTCTGTGCGGGCCAACAGATATTCGGCGCCATAGGCGGGCCCGATCAGGTTCCCAGCTGCGTATCCTCCGATGACCGAGAGCACCTGGGTGCCATGAGAATGGCCTCCCACATTCGCACCCACTTCCACATCTGCATCCCCTTCCACGAAGTCCCATTGTCCCACGATTTTTATCCCCTGAAAAACCTCATGATGATCCAGCGGGCCAAATCCCGCATCCAACAGCGCGATTCGTATGCCGGTGCCGTCCCATCCCGCATCGTGGAGCTCCGGAACGTGCATCATCGCCAGTTGGGGGAGGGCATTGCCGTAATCCAGACGATGAGCTGTGCCGGTCGATTTTCGGGCTTTTCGGGAGGGTTCCTTCAGGATTGCCTCCGGATCGTCCCGGCGGAAGTGGGCGACCCGTGCCAGGGCGCGGACAAAAGGAAGCTTTTCCACCTCAGCGATCTGTTCGGGTGTCGCCTGCACGCTGACCCCGTTGAACCAGCGGGAGAGAGTGCGCACCTTGACAACGCGCGCTGCGACGGCGTCCACGTAGACTGGATGCACGGGAAGATCTCGGAAGGTTTCCCCCGTGTTCTGCGGAGCCATCTTGGCCCGTCTTTTTTGTGTTCGGGGAGACAGCTTTTCCTCCCAGGCCTGACAGGCCCTTTGGTAATCCGCCGGATCCGCTATGCCCTTGTCCGTGAAGAAAAGCCATACCGAAATGAGTTCGTCGGGTTCCTCGGCCAGTTTCTGCAAGAGCTTCGGGGCCATTTTGGGCGCATCCGGTGCGGTATAGAAGGGAGCTTCGGATGAGATGGCCATGGTCTGGGAGGAGAGCAGAAGCAGGAGGGGCAGCAACCAGTAACGGTGCGGTTTTCTTCTTGGTTCCATTCGGGAATCTCCGGTTAGGGGACTTCAGGCGAATGAGCGGGAAGGGAAACGGTTTACAGAAGATGCCAGGTAATTTTCTTGCTCAGACCCCAATGAATGGCTAAAGCCTGAATTCCGAGGAAAGGAATTCGTGTATCAGGGAGAAGCTGGGGCGTTTGGGGGGAACGCCGCTACCACACCTGAAGCATCCTCTTCGAACTGCGGCCCAGTTCATCCATGCATATCAGCGTATGTTTCCCCGGGGTGGGAGTATAGAAAACCTTCCGCTCCACCGAACCGCTGTAAAGCAATTCCCCATCCACAAACCAGAAAATATTCTCAATGTTGTTGGATACGGACGCATCGAGCAGAATCTTTTGATAGTCCGCTGCTATTCCCTCACGCAGCAGATACTCGCAACGTTCAGAAGGCGAACGGATGACCGGCCCCTGCCCCGCGATCAAACTGGTGCATGGTGGATAGTGCGGTGGTATCCGATCTACAGGATATCCCGTGCGCTCCATCCACGTGGCGAGCTTGGCCGGCCACTGTGACATAACTTCATGGTGCGTTTTTCGTCCCTGACGACAGTGCGGACACAGCCGATAGCCCGTCTCCTCATCCACGGTGATACGGGTGTGGATGGCGCATGTCTGCCATGGAGAAACTTCGGGAATATACCATTCCTCTGTGGTGGTCGGGCAGATCTCCTGGGCGGGCATCCCGCTAAGGGCGCATACCAGCCGCCTTTCCACCGTGTCCGGCATTTCGAACCAACCGTCCGGGCGATCAACGGTGACGGCATTGAAGAGGTCGAACAAAATGGGCGCTGCGACTTCTGCTCCGACTATAGCCGGGGCGCCTTTCCCGGAGAAATTCCCCACCCAGACCCCAATTGTGTACTCCGGATTGCAGCCGATGCTCCAGGCATCCTTATGCCCATAGGAGGTCCCCGTTTTCCAGGATACTTTGGGCAGATTAAGCGAAAACTCCCAGCAGGAAGGCAGGTCCGGACGCGCCACTTCGGAGAGAATTTCCCTCACGATAAAGGCGGATGCTTCGGAGAAAAGACGTCCCTCCTGATGCGCCGGTGCATCCGATACCAGGCGGGCTGGGGCACCAAGCCCGCCATTTGCCAAAGCAGCATAGAGATTCGTGAGTTCCAGAAGATTCACCTCGCATGCGCCGAGGATGAGGGGCAATCCGTAAGACTCCTGTGAATTGCCCAGCGTGCTGAGTCCGGCTCTTTTGAGCAGCGAATAGATGCTTTTCTCTTCCAACGCCGCACACAGATTGATGGCAGGCACATTGAGCGAATGCATCAGCGCGTCGCGGACGGTGACGACGCCGTGATACTTCTCATCGTAGTTGACCGGTCGATACCCGGAATAATCGACCGGGACGTCCTCTAAGATGGAGCGCTCCGAAATCAGCCCCTGATCGAGCGCCGCCGCATACACGAAAGGTTTGAGCGCGGACCCGGGCGAGCGGGGAGCCAGCGCGCCATCGACCTGACCGGAACTCCCCTCCTCGAAAAAATCGCCCGAACCGACCATAGCCAGAACGGTGCGCGTGCGGTTGTCCAGCATCACGACCGCGCCGTTGGCAATGCCCTTTGGACGCAGAGCGCTCAAATGCTGGCGCAGCGCGCTCAGACAGAGATCCTGGATACGCAGATCAATCGTGCTGGTGATATGTGCCCGATCCGGGTACTGCTTTCTGAGCAGACGGGCCAGATGAGGCGCGCGAAAGGGCATGGGCTGGCGCTTTGTGGGCACAGGCTCGGACAGGGCGTCTGCGTATTGTCCGGCTGAGATGGTACCGTGTTCTCTCAGGCGTTTCAGAACTTTGTCTCTGGCCTCCCGCGCTTGCTCCGGATGTACGTCGGGTCGCAGTTTCGTGGGAGAGTTGGGCAACGCCGTCAGCAGCGCGATCTCGCCTACGCTCAGTGTGCTTACGGATTTTCCGAAATATAACTGCGCCGCCGAAGCGATCCCTTCGATGTTCCCGCCATAGGGCGCGAGATTGAAGTAGGTTTCCAGCAATTCGTCCTTTGAGTAAAACAGCTCCAGTTGCAGCGCCCGAAAAACCTCCACCACTTTCGAGTTCAGGTTGCGCTCCTTGGGTTCCATCATGCGGGCGATCTGCATGGTCAGCGTGGAGCCGCCGCACACGACTTTGCGGGATCGGACGTTGGTGATGGTGGCCCGCAGGATCGAGACGGGATTGATGCCCGGATGCCAGCGGAACCAGCGGTCTTCGTACGCGAGGACCATCTTGATCAGCAGGGGGGACAGCTCGTTCGGATCACATCGCATGCGCCAGGTATCGTCGGAAGCGGTGAAGGCGCGCAAAAGCCGGTTGCTGCGGTCATAGATTAGTGTGGATGAGGGACGCTGGAGCTGGTCCTTGGGCAGAGGGAAAAGGAGGCAGAGTGCGGCGAACGCGACGGCCGTAAGCAGGATGGACAATGTGCAGGCCAACAGGGCTCGCGAGTGCAGCAGATAGGAAAACGATCGCCTGTGCGGCGGGTTTTCTCCGCTTGTGTGAAGGGAGTTTTGTTGTTGTGCCATGAGGAAGCCTCAAGAAATAAGCGTTGCTTTCGATTTTTCTCTTGCTTTTTTGGCCGGGAACATGCAGACTGTGGAGCCCAACTCCTGGGCTTTTTGTGATCCCCTCCCACACCTTGCTGAAAGGGCGTAACGGGCATTGCCCCTCATGAGGATGTGCACCAAGCAGTATTGTTGGACTGAGCCTCGGACTTGAGGTCGTCAGGCAGAAGTTTGGTGTCCTTGTTGCGAGCTGTCCCAACAGCCTGGAGGCACTTATCTACATTCCGTATTTCTCGTTTCCATAACTCTTCTGTTTTTGACTAAGATATTGGTTTGGTTCGATAGTCGTAATCTGAGATTCGTGTTGCCGTACGGTGCTCTTGCAGCGGGAGAGAATGGTCAGATTGTTTGTCCAGGACAATTCTCTCAGCAGCGCCGAGAGTTTTTCAGAATCTTTGTGGTTCTCAAGAAGTTGCTTCATGCGCCATGGATTCTTGTCGCTGAAGCCCCTCAAATTCGATTCTTGCTGTTTCAAATACCGCGCCAACTGCTGGACAATACCTTTCCCCATCCTTCTTCAGCAACTTTTCGACTGATATTCTCGCCCACCCGCCAGTAAAGCTCGACAGGCTTACGGTTGACCGACTGCAAAGCCCGTGTTCTGGCGCTTTGAATCAATTCAACAACTTCCTCAAAGTGCTTCCCGAGCATGGGTTCCCCCAGGATGCGCCTCCTCGCAGAATTTGCTGATATTACCTCACCGTTGTATTATTCTACGAAGTCCTCATTCCATCCCCACCACCGTAATCACGCCACTGCTCGCCACGCTGGTGTAGGACGGATCATACATACACTCCGCCGTAATCGGAGGCAGGGTAAACTCCCCGACCGTAACGGCGCGTAGCGCATAATAGAAGGTCCGTTCCTCAGTTCCGGAGAGCCGACCCAAACCAGGTTTTCGGGGCGGACCAGGCAGGTTCAGGAAAAGCAACATCCGATCGTCCCGGATATCCATGTAGTCCGTGCTCCATTGCTGCTCCTCGATCCAGGGTACATCCGCCCGCGACTCCAGCCGAGGATTCTCGATTTCGAAGCCGGCAGGGAGCAAATCCGCCACCACGACGTTCTCCAGAGCTTTGTCCAAGGCCTTCATCGTGATCTTGGCCACCACCAGATCGCCCTGCTTGACCTGCTCCAGATTCAGCGCATTGCCGTCGCGATCCAAATACTCCCGACGCACCTGCAGCCCTTTGTCATACTCCTCGATCTGGAACCCCCTCGGGATACCGCCGACCTGCCAGTAATAGTAACACGTGCCTTCCCCCTCGATATGCAGGCCGATTTCTTTGCCGCCCAGAGCACGATCCGCCATCACCTTATTCTTTGTATCGAATTGAGCATACTCCTCGCCGTTTAGGGTGACCTTGCCCACAAATGCGTCTGCCCCTTTTCTTTTCAGCACCTTGCCGAGCGCCAGAAAAGCAAATGCATTTTCTTGCGTGGTATCCCAACGCCCGCTCTTGGCGGCATCGGTCAGCGATTTGACCAAGACGGGAACGGACGCATTGTGAGGGGCGATCTCGCTCAGCACGTCGAGGATAATGGCGTTTTCACGCACGGAAGAGCGGAACATGCCGCCCATCTCTCGCGGCACGGTCTGCGGCTGGATCTGAATGGGGAGCAGCGATTCGGCGGTGCGCCGGTCTCCCGACAGTCCGAACGCGCCGGCCAGTTGGAAACGTGTGGCCAGCGACATGGAGGTGATTTTGTCGTCCTTGAGATAGATCATGCTGCTGCGCTCTGGTTTTTCGGCGGCGGCCAACACATAAAGCGCATACACCTGGGCGGCCGGATCGTCCCTGTGTTCCCGGCTCCGCACGAATTCTCGCAGTCCCTTCAGCATCGTTCGATGGACCCGCCCGGACACGGAGTACCCGGCTTTTTGGGCCTCGACCAGAAAATGGGCTGCGTAGATGCTACCCCATGCGCTATGCCGGGTGCTGTTCGGCCAGAAGGAAAAGAGGCCGGAGGACAATTGCATCGCCTCCAGCTTGGCAATGCCCTCTTCGACGTAATACTCTGCCGGATTGGCCTTGAAGAGTTCCGGGTCGGCCAGTCTGGCCAACTCGTCGAAATAGAGCAGTGGGAACACGCGGGAGGTGGTCTGCTCGATGCAGCCATGGGGATAGCGAAGCAGATATTGTAGGCTTTCGGAGAACCGGATTGCAGGAAACGCCGAAGTGGTCAACCGAACCTCCTCCGTTCCGGGGATCCAATCTGAGGGCAGCTCCAAGGTGACCGGTTGATCTTCGGTGATGACGCCGCTTCCGGTTTTGATGAGGCGTGGCGCCGCGGGTCTTAAGGGGAGTTCAACATGCGTCTGCGTGGATTCGCCTGCCCCCTGGGCGGACACCTCAAACGACACCTTGCCCATGCCGGTGCTGGCCTTCACCCGGAAGAATACGATACGCTCTTCTCCATCGGCGATCTGCACGGATTGGATTTTCTCTCCCACAATCTCCACCGGTCCCCGAGATCCCAGCGAAACGGAAAAGGTGCCGTCCACGCCACAGCCGTTTGACAGGGAAATCGGAACCCGAAACGTGTCGTGGGGCGCGAGAAACCTGGGGAAGGTGGCGGTCAGGACCAGGTGATCGCGCACGGTGACATGTTGCGTGGCGCTGCCAAAGTTGGCGCCGTCAAAACTCACCGCCATCAGGCGCAGGCTGCCGTTGAATTCGGGCACCTCAAGGGAGACGGTGCCTTTTCCGTTTTTGCCCAGATGCACGATCCCGGACCAGAGCGATACCGGCTTGATCCGCTTGACATCCACCGGCATCAAATGCTTCTTTCGCACGCCTTCCAGGCGATCCCCGGAGGTGCTGCTCTGTGTTTCAGAAATATCCAGTTCCGGCAAGAGAGTGGCATAGAAATCGTAGGATCGCACTTGCAGGCGCTTTTTCGCGTAAAAGAGCGCGAACGCATCCGGGGTCTTAAAATCCGTCAGTTGACAGATACCCTCATCCACGGCCGCAAGGGTCACGAACGCATCGCGGAGGTTGCCCGATACCTGTATGCCCACTTGGAGCGGCCTCTTGGGACGCATCTCCGCGGGCACATCCAGTGCTACGAACAGGCGGTGGTCCTCACAGGTTACCACGAGCGGGACCGTCCCGAACGCGCGGGAGGGTGCATGCTTTTCCAGAGACCGGGTGGAGCGGATCAAAGTGGCCGTGACATATACATTCGGCTTGTATTCCTCTGTGACCGGAATTTCGAGGGTCGCCGTGTTCTCCAGCATGTCCACGATGCGGGTTGAGAAGATCTGCTCGCGCTCGATGGACAGTATGAGCTTTCCGGCAAAGGGCGCGCACCAACGCTTTGGCGGTTTCGCCCGGCTTGTAGGAATCCTTGTCCCATTCGATTTCCAGCCGGTCGGGGTGCGTCATCGACCAGGGCGCGTACCCCCAGCCCGAAGCGTAGAACGTGAGGGAGCTTCTCGCTTCAGATTCAGGATGGGAGATCGTCAGGCGGTACTGGCCGTATTCGTTTGGGACATATTTTACCGTGCCGCCTCCGCCTGTGGGCGAAACCGTGTAACGTTCGATCTCCTTCGCGCTCTTCTCGGACACATAGCGAATCCGGCCCCGATTGTCCTGTTTGAGAATGGAATGCCAGATCAGTTTGAAGACGGTCACTTCGAATTCCCCCTCGGCGATCGTCTCCTCGCCCTCCGGTCCCACCGCAACGAAATCTATCGCCACCTCCTCGCCGATGTCCGCGTAGCCTTTCCCCTGACGGCGCAACCCCACATAGAGGGGATAGGGATGCACCTCGACTCCTGCGTATGCGCTGACTGCCCGTCCTCCGGATTCGGTCACCGTGGCGGAGAATACGCCCCTGAGTGCGGCCGGGGGGCGCACATCATCCGGGAGGGTATAGGCGAATGAGTGCTGCCCTTGTTCGTCCAACCGGGCCTCGCCGAGGGGGATGTCCATCTGTTTGAAAGTGCGTTCTGGTTCGCCAAACATGTAGGACATATATCTGGGCGCGCGAAACGGGTGCGCCTCGAGTGCAACCTGGGCTTCCACCTTGCGCCCGGCAGCGGGCGGCTCGAATAGATTTGCCGCCATCACCGAAATAGAAGCGGTCTGGCCCGTGCGATAGGAAGGCTTGTCAGGTGTGATCGTCACCTTGATGCGATCGGGCACGAATTCTTCCACCCTGAAGGAGGCTCTGCCAATTTCCTGCTCTTCGCCAAGAATGAGCCTCGTCAGATATTTCCCGGTACGGGCGTACGCTGGAAATGCCACGGTGAACTCGCACGCTCCGCCCTCTGACGGCGTTCCCATCAGCTCCTCGAATATCCGGTCGTCCGGTCCCCGCACCTCCAGCTTGACCGGGAAGGAATCTGGAACAACGACCTCTTTACCGCGCACGATGGCCACAACGCGGGCCTTTTCGCCCGGACGATACACGCCGCGATCGGTATAGAGGAACGCTTCGTACCCTCCCGTAAGATGCGGCCTGCCCCCTACGTCAAAGTCGGAAGTGGGTCTCTCGCACTCATCCAACTTGAGGTAGGATAGATCCTCTCCATGGGATGCCGCGATGACAAAGGGGGAGAACCCTTCGATGCGCTGCTTCAGATTCGTAAAGGTAACGACTCCATTGGCATCGGTCGTGCCGCGAGCCAGCTCCTGATTCGTGCGGCTGATCAGCGCGACCTCCGCTTTTCGGTAGGGCTGTAAAGTGGTCAGCGAGTTGACCCAGACCATGAGTTCATTCTCGGCCTGATGCGCCACCAAACCCATATCCGTGAGCATCAACCATTTCGAGTCACTGCGCCAGCGGCGCTCGGCATCGCGCACCATGATCATAAAAACGCCCTTCCATGTGTCGTCGAGGAAGGGACTCAAATCGATGGGAGTGGTCATGCGCTCATTTTTCTCGGATGTAATTTCCACTTCCGTGCGATGTACGCGCTTGCCAAAATGCCCCGAGGAGCGGCCTCTTTGATGGAGAAAATGAACCAGATTGTTCTCGAAAATTCGAAAGATCTCAATCTCGATTTTCTGGACATTGACGGTCTCGACGCCGACTCTTTTGTTCCCCTTGCGAGGGAGCACCGTTCCCTTGTCCGAAAAAGACACCGAGGGTTCTATGTCCTTCAGGCGCACGCTTTGCTGAATCTCCTTTTTGAGTTCCGAATGGTTTTGGGCCACGAGCCCTTTTTGAATCGTGACGTGGTAGGTCTGCCCCGCACCAAACGCACCGCGTAGGTACAGCACATTCCGACGGGCTTCCAGATGGTAGTCCACAGCCGGCTCCACAGCAATGAATTCCTCCGCCACTTTGGAATCTATGGAAGCGGAGAATCGGATGGCGATTCCAGCCGTGCGCCCAGACTGTTCGGGATAGATTCGGACCAATTTGAGGACTTCTCTGGGGCTCAGTTGGACCGACCGGACCCAATCTTTTCGCAGCCCCTCGTCCGAGCCCAAACAAGTCAATCCGGACGATACGCGCAGGGAAACATGCTGTGACTCTTCCTCCCTGATAAAGGGATCACTGAGAAGGTGGATTGATTTTCCGGCTTCTTCGGTCTGGATGCGGAAGGGGATCGCGCTTCCTATTCCCTTCGAGCCATGGGTCACTTTGAGATAGCGGTCCACTTCCTCCGGATCTACGTCATAGTTGAAATCAATATCCGCCTCCAGCTGTATCTTGCCCTGTTTCGGATCTCCAAAGGCAAAGCCCAGATGCGCATCTGTCACCCGAAAGGGCGCGGTATGAAATGGGAACTTGGTGTCTCCCTCAAGATAGGCCTGTTCCCGCCCGCAGATCTCCGGAAGCACTTTGGCGACATAGGCGGTTGCGGGTCGCAAGGGTTGATCGGGAAAAAAGCGAAGCTGTCGTGGGGAGAGCCATTTGAAACGTCCGGGAATGTCCGGATCGAACCGCACCGCCACCGTATCGCGTGGTTGGTTCACCATCTGCTCCGCCACCACGTCACGAGAGAACTCGAAGGTGAGGTTGGTCTTGCGATCTACCTCTCCCAGAGGCTGCATGGATACTACCTTGATGGGGTGCATGTTGCGGAAGGAGAGGCTGCGGATCGCCGCGTAGAGCACAAAAAGGGCGACAAGGCCCCCAGCGACGTAGAGAAGGGCACGAAAACTGCGGCGTTTTTTTGGCACACTGTTCATGGGTTCCGGCATTGCTTTCTCCTTTTATTGGGGGAAAGGCCACAAACAGTCCGCGATCCATATTCGCAGACTGCTGCTGTCAGTGCTATCGCTGTTCTCTCATGTCCACCACATCCACGCCTTCCGGAACCTTGAAGGAAAAGAGTGCCTCGTCCATTTTGGGATTGATCGCGACATGGGAGAGCCGATAGGTGGTTTGATCGCCGTTGGTATCCACATAGGCCACCTTCAGCACCACCCACTCCTTGGGGTCCACCCACACTTTCATCTGAACCACGTCCGTCTCTTTTTCCTGCTTCTTTGGGTGTAACTCGATGAGGTGGCACTCCTTTTCTCCGATGGGTTCCAGGCCCACAACCTGCGCGTCGTAGTTCTCACCATATTGGAAGAACAGGTCCTCCCACTTGGGCATGCCGCGCATTGCACTGTATGAGGTGAGGAAGACTTGCTGGTTCGCAAGGATGTGGGTCCACACCTGCTTCCCATCGCTGACTACCGTCTGCGGGGTTGTTTCCAGCCGGAACTGATTCGGCTTTTTCAGATAGAGTTTTCCCTTGAATCGGTGCGTTTCCCCGGCCAGCTTCCACTCGAACGTCTGCTCGAAGTCCGCCGAGAATCGTTTCATTTTGTCATATCGATTGCGCACCTTCTGGATCACTTCCTCTCCGGTTATCGCGCGGGAAGTGCTCGTGCCCATTCCGAGGAAGGTCATACAGAAAAGTGCCATGCAAATCCGCTTCATGAATTCTCCCGTTCGGGTGATTGGTGAGTAGTGATTGGTGAGTTTGGACTTA
>JAZDJA010000276.1:0-3499 GCA_043804415.1 Candidatus Latescibacterota bacterium
CCTGCTGGCCGAACACTTCGCCGACGGCAATTACGCCGACGTGGCCGGGCTGTGCAAGATGGCGACGCTCCCCGAGATCAAAGCCCAGGGCTGGAGCCTCAACCCCGGCCGCTATGTGGGCGTGGCCGCGCGTGTCGAGGAGGATTTCGACTTCAAGGAGCGGCTGGAGGAGCAGAACGAAGAATTGGAAACCCTCAACGCCGAGGCGCGGGAACTGGAAGAACGGATCGCCGAGAATGTATTGAAGTTATTGGACATATAGAAATTAAGAGGTGATAGAATGGAAACCATAAGATTCGAAACGGTTATTGATTCTCAGGGCGCTATCCATCTGCCGGAGGAGTTTCGCCATGCCTATGGTAAACATGCCCGGCTGGTTGTATTGTTGCAGGCGCAGGAGTTAACACGGAAAAAAGGACGGCAACCCGGAAGCGCCAAGGGAATATTCAAGGTACTGTCCGAAGACGACGAACATCTGAATGATTTCGAGGAATACATGCCATGAAACTCTTGCTGGACACACAGGCCCTTCTCTGGTTTCTGTCTGTTTGATCATTATGGCGTGGAACGGGTTTGGTGAACAGCTGTGTGTGGGAGCTGGAAGAGCAGATGTCCTTCAGGATAAACGCGCCGAATACGGCCGACAGATTTTGCCGACACTGTGTGCAAAATGTAGCTGGAGTCACTTTCGCCCCTGACTCTACTTTACTGGCGTAACTATCTAAAGGACTTCAGTTATTCAGTGTTGAACCGAATGCTCAAATTCAGCGAGCCGTTCTCAGAAAAAATGATTATCTCTACACTGTCGAGACAATTAATGACGGAGTATGGGAGATGGTTCTCTGAAAAAAGCGTGCGCCACATGCTCCGTTTTGCGGAGGCATTCCCCGATGGAAGGATTGTCTCAGCACGGATGAGACAATTTGCCGAGGGATTCCCGGATGAGCGGATTGTCGTATCACTGATACGAGAATTAAGCTGGCCCTACTTCAAAAAGTTCACGCCAGAACGTAAAGGGGTACATTATGATTGGTTTTCTTCACGGCTTTACGAATTTGGATGAGACAAACACCGAAGTCCGGGAGCTGGAAGAGCGGATTGCGGATAATGTGATCAAGCTGCTGGAGGGGGAGTGATGAAGAACAGGTTTCAAGTGCTTCCTCTTGAAGGGTTGGTCAACTTCAAGACAGGTAAACTCAACTCGAATGCTGCTAAACCAGACGGAACGTTCCCCTTTTTCACCTGTAGTCAGGAGACATACCGTACTGATACGTGGTCGTTTGATGGCGAATACGTACTTCTTGCAGGCAACAATGCGGCCGGTATTTACCCTCTGAAGTATTTCAATGGCAAATTTGATGCCTACCAAAGAACTTACGCCATTAACACTATTGATGAAAATGTGCTCGTCACGCGTTATGTCTACTATGCTTTAAGGCTTCAGCTTGAGCTTATGAAAAGCATATCAACGGGTGTCGCTACGAAGTTTTTGACGCTACAACTACTGAATCGAACACAAATACCTGTTCCCCCCCCTCCCACGCAGCGGAAAATCGCGGCGATACTCTCGGCCTACGACGACCTGATCGAGAACAACCTACGGCGGATCAAGATTCTTGAGGAGATGGCGCAGAACCTCTACCGCGAGTGGTTCGTCAAGTTCCGCTTTCCTGGCTACCAGCTCGCCCGCTTCATCGATTCCCCCCTCGGACCCATCCCGGAGGGCTGGGAGGTGTCCAGCATTTCCGATGTCGCCATCATACACCGAGGGCGATCCTACAAGGGCACTGAACTCGCCGACGAGGGAGGTCGACCATTCATCAATCTTAAGTGCATAGAGCGAGACGGTGGCTTTCGGTCTTCAGGGATCAAGAGATACACCGGCTTGTTCAAGGAGTCGCAGACTGTCCGCGCCGGTGAAATGGTCATGGCGATCACAGACATGACACAAGAGCGCCGAATCGTTGCCAGAGTCGGTCGAGTTTCTCGACTGGATGCTGACTTCGGTGTCATCTCGATGGATCTTGTGCGAGTGGCCAGTCGAGGCAATCTGTCTGAGACCTACTTATATGCGATGTTACGATGGTCCGGCTTTGCTGACGAAGTAAAGCAACACGCAAACGGCGCGAACGTCTTGCACCTATTGCCTGATCGTATTGAGGAGTACCGTTTCGTCTGCCCAACGTCGGATATTGCGGCTCGCTTTGGCGAAATTGTCTTACCGATGCTTTCGCTTTGCGACTCTTTTGAGCTGAAAAACACCACCCTCCGCCGCACCCGCGATCTGCTTCTGCCCCGGCTCATCTCCGGCGAGGTGGATGTGTCGGCGCTGGACATCGCCGTTCCCGAGGAGGCCGGCGTATGAATCCATCTTTAGCATTCCCGAACCCAACTCCCATTTATCACATCACACCGATAGACAATCTGCGCTTGATACTTGAAGCCGGGGACATGTGGGCGAAGCGGGTGCTGGACCAGGAGGATAGCGGCTATACCGCCATCGCCCATCAGACGATACAGGATCGCCGTGCCCATACGCCCGTGCCGTGCGGGCCGGGCGGGGTGCTTCACGATTATGTGCCGTTTTATTTTGCGCCGCGTTCGCCCATGCTGTATACGATATCCAGAGGTAATGTGGCCGGATTCTCCGGTGGACAGGATTCGGTTGTGCATATCGTGTCGATGGCACAAACCGTGAGGAATGCGGGGCTGAGGTTCGTGTTTACGGATGGGCACGGGATTATGGCATTTACTGAATTCTTCACGGATCTGGTCGATCTCGATAAGGTAGACTGGGATATCATGTCAGCCGACTACTGGACCGATACCGATGACGACACGGATCGTAAGCGCCGCCGCCAGGTAGAATTCCTGGTTCACGAACGATTTCCCGTCAATTTGATACAGGAAATCGGAGTCATGAACCAATCGAAAAAAAACGAAACAGCGGCGGAGCTGGCCGAGTTTGACTTGACCATCCCTGTGGTGATCAGGCCCGGCTGGTATTACTGAATCGAGGAGGCGTTATGATTGAACTCACATATGGCAACCTGCTTGAGGCTAATGCCGAGGCCCTCGTAAATACGGTGAATTGCGTGGGGGTGATGGGTAAGGGGATCGCCCTGCAATTTAAACAGGCATTCCCGGATAACTATACTTATTACGCAAAATCCTGCAAGACCGGACAGATGCAGCCGGGGCGGGTGCTCGTTTACAAGAACGGCAGCATGTTCCGCCCCAAGTACATTATTAATTTCCCCACCAAACGCCACTGGAAGGGAAAGTCTAAGATGACGGACATTGATGCAGGTCTGATGGATTTGATAGCGCAGATTCGACTTCTGGGCATCCGCTCCATAGCGATTCCACCGCTTGGGGCGGGGTTGGGGGGGCTGAACTGGTTGGAAGTGAAGACTCGGATTGAATCAGCATTTGCCGATTTGCCCGATGTACAGGTGCTCTTGTTTGAACCCAAGGGTTCGCCATTGGCTGAGAAGAT
>JAZDJA010000277.1:0-14126 GCA_043804415.1 Candidatus Latescibacterota bacterium
CCCCGTAACCATGATACAGGGCTGCGTGGCCGTATTCATGGAGAACGATATCCACATAGTTTGCATGACCAGGATCAGGCCAACCAAGATATTGAGAACCTCCGTCAATATAAATATCTCCTCCGTATTCGTGACTTCCTCCCCAAGCTCCTGGCAACCCGGTCAAGGGCCAATAAGCTCGGATAAACCCCGGGGCATGTCCATGAGTGGTAGCGTGGTTCCATGCGCTGTTCATATCGTCGTGAAACCACCAGACTTGATCATAAATATTGTCGCACAAATCGGTATCCCCGAAATCCGCTGTCCCACTGCTTCGGGAGAGAGTTTCATCAGTAAGCTTGGAAACAATGTCTTCTCCTACAGTTCCCAGAACGGTGAAATCTCTCCAGCGAACGCCCCACCCACCATTTTCTGAATCAAATCGGACATAGATTTCTACCGTATTGTCCAACCACCCGTCGTCATTGTCCACCCACTTTTCAAATTGGCCATCCCACCCGGTTACCCCAGAACCCAGAAGATCGTCCCCAGTCCACTCGTCGTAGTCATAGATCCAGTATTGGATATTAATAGCAGGGCGATAATCTCCATCCCGATCCAGAAAGATGGCTCTTCCCTTAACCAGAACGTCGTTTTCTGTAGTCTTAGCAATTTTTGGACGCGCACTAATAGGAACGGATTTGTCTGGATCGCCATCTCCTAGCATAGAAAGGTCAGGCTCCCGAGAAGGGGCGGGGACAAGGTCTTCAACTCCTTTATATCTGGAAGGTAATACCTGGACGTTGTGTCTCCGTTTGGCAGGGAGAGACGGAGCCAACAACCGGGCTTCCGATGGGGTAATAAGAGTATTACCACGATCGTCCACCTTGAGAGTGATATACTTCCGGATGAGAGGGATATAGTTGCCTTTTTCTCTGAAAAGCACCTTGGCCGATATTCTGAATATCCCTTTCCGCCTTGGCGCCACCTGGAAAGCCTCTTTCTTACTGTGTCCTTTGGAAAGAGAGCCTTGCCATGTTAATTCACTTTTTCCCTTCAGACCTTCTGGAAGAATCAGTTCCAAAGAGAGGTCTAAGTCGCGATCCGTCGCGATTTCTACGGTTATGTCCCCCGGAGTAGAGACAGACAAGGAGGGCGAGACATCCAACTCCAATTGAACCCAAGGCTCCATCTTGGGTGGAGTCGCAAGTGCTGGCGAAAGAACAACGAAATACAAAACCAGAGTAAGCACAGCCAACAGGCCATAACTTCGCATCGGGTGTCTAAGATCAAATCTCATTTCGTTCCCGCTTTCATAGAGTTTAGGGTTTCAGTTTCGCGCGCCATGGTCTTTGCCTCTTTGGGGCTACTAAGGGTTTACAGGGTCAACTGAAGGGGGTTCATACGGATACCCCTCATGCTCTCCAATATAAGGAAAAATCACGTCAGCCCCTACTCCAGGAATTTCAAAACGAGCGGCTTGTTCATTCCACACACGACACCTAACGGCAGCTTCAATTCTTCCCTGCCCTTTTTGGACTGCTTTGATAGTAGAGGAAAAACTATTGCTGTCACCAACTGCCAGTGTTCCATGCCAGCTTGAGTCTCCGCTGACAAACATAAAAGCATTGGGATAGTAAAAGCTGATCTCCCCTGTCACATCTAAAGAATCAAATGACACTGCTTTTCGTTTTTTGATATGAAAATCACAGGTGAGGTTTGCGGTCTCGTTCAAAACAGGATACTTATCGATTTGTAGTACCACATCAATAGTCAAGGCATTTGTAAAACAGGAGGGGGTATCATTTATATACGGACCGGAAGATAGCGCCCCACCCCATCCTTCTCGTACTTCCATCCACCGTGCTACTCCACCTCCTTCTATTGGCATTATGACCCCATCCTCTTCGTGCATATGACTGGCCGTCGCATGAAGCATCCATATACCCGCCTTTAGCACTTGGTAGGTCGCCGAGAATGTAATACTATCGCCTACCGTGGTTTGACCGACCCAAAGCGAGTCTCCCCTAACATATTTCATCTTGGCATCCTCAGGGAAAGGGGTCTCAACTTCCTCCGGGTATATGCGGGCTTCAATATTTTGTGTGGGGAATGCGGAGTATCTGACATAGAATGTACAGGTAGCCGTCACTTCCTCATTGAGCGCAGGGTAACGATCCAGGGTCAAATGAACATCGAGGGCGTTAGTTATACTAGTAGGACCAACACTATTGTCCTGACATCCAAGAATCACTAATAAGCCCGCCGCAGCGAGAATAAGCATGGCATGTCTACACATTTTCATGTGCTCCTCCTATTCAATGAGGGTTTGGGATGTGCAAAACCTGCCGATACGATGATGTGCTCTGTTCCCACAAGCTGTCTCTTGCTGCTGACAGAGCATGCCCCAGACCGAGACTCTCTTCCTGGGTCCAGCTGGCGGTTAGCAGAGGGACACTAGTAAAAACAATCACAAGGCAATAGGGTTCAGTGAACGTAAACAACACCGTGAAATCAACTCCAGCTCGATCCGGCAGAACCGCTTCTGCAGCTGGAATAACTACCGATTCACCGTACAGAATGTGCATTCCTCGTTCTTGGATGGTGATACAATCCCGCCAAAACGAATGGGGCGTACCCCATTCCAACTGAATGAAAAATCCGGTGACCATTCTCCTTCCATTTCCGGGGGATAAATCAACTACCATGTCTCCACGGGGTTGTATTCCGCGAATGCCGAAACACTTAATCCCATCGCGACGACTTACATCACACCAAGCATCAAGACGATCACTCTCATGGTCAACACCTCCTTGGTATTACGCGCTCCGCAAGAGAAAATGTCCTTTTCCCCGCCCCAAAGGTCTCAAGTAGCACGACGTTGTGAACAAAAGGGATTTTTCAAGTTGTCTTCTACCTGTGGGGAAATCATGCAGTTGCTTCTCCGTGGATGATAGGCAGAGGCGTATTCGACAATCGCTTTTCGGCTGGCTTGCCTCCTCCTTTTTGGCTGTCGGAACAATATACTCCCCCCCCCCAGATTGTCAAGAGAAAAATGCAATATGTGGTGAATAAAAAATAGATTAGAATCATTATTACCTTAGAATCATTATTGCCTGAGAACGATTCTAATCCAATAGACAAGGCCCTCGCCTGGGATCCATTTCCAGACTATGTTAGATCTGGTTTACCCCACTTAACTGCCGTCGTTGTCAGGAAGTCGTGACTCCTCAACGGCTCCGTGGAACGAGGCTCCTCAGGTCACACCACCCAAAAGGTCGAGGCAACCCAACAGAAAGAGCCTGGACTGAACGTGCC
The DNA here is from genome assembly GCA_043804415.1 of Candidatus Latescibacterota bacterium. Classification (GTDB taxonomy): domain Bacteria; phylum Latescibacterota; class 4484-107; order 4484-107; family 4484-107; genus 4484-107. The sequence continues at coordinate 3,298 of JAZDJA010000277.1, forward strand.
GACCTATTGAACTGTCTTGACTCCGTGACGCTCCGCGAAGGGGAGGCGTTCCCACGCAGCGCGTAGGAACGAGAGGAAAGGTCGTCAACAACAATTCCCTTGGTCCATGTCTCGACAGACTCCCAGTCCCGCCAATAAGTAGTCGACAACTCGTCCTGCTCTTTGATGGAAAACCGAATGCTATGGGGCGCCGTAGCTCCTGTTGCGATAATGTCGTCGTAAGCATAGCATGATGAAATGCGTTGGGAAAACATTATCCTCAAGGTCCGGGTCCATAAACCGATCCTTTGCATCCAGGCTGGTGTTTTCTTCATTCCAGTTACGGTTTACTTTGTAGCGGATCTCAACCACCTGGGATTATCTACGTCGGGATAGGTGGTGAGGTTGGCGTATCTCAGAGGGTTGCGGGATTCTTGGTAACTGTCAATCCTATGCGCGCCCATCTGCTGACTGCCGAATTCGAGTACCTCCGCATGGACGCGGCCACCCCTGACCTTTCCCACGATCTGTGGAGCTGGCTGATCCTGAATTACATTCCGAACGTCTACAACAACATGCACCAATCTGGTATGCCATCCATAGCTGTGATGAATCACGACACTCTGCCCCCCTATGTGGGTTACCGTTCCCGTTGCGGAACGGTTCACATTCGTGTTATCTGCCCTGGGGATATCCATCCCTTTATGCCAACGGTGACGGTGAACGTAGCCACTTGATCTGGGCTCACCAAATGTCCCGGTCTGGTGGTCACAAGCGGATTGCACAGGCCACTCAAAGCTGGGGTGAGCTTTTGCCTTGAAGGTCCAAGAGCATTTGAGAAGGTTTTGAAGGAGGCGGTAGCGCGGCTGGGCTTTGATCGCCAGATGGAGATGCTCGCCGAATTTCAGGAAGATTTCATGGTCGCCAGAGGTCCGAAACACAAAAAAGCACTCAGGGCCAAATCGCCTAAGTGCTTTTTTGTATGGTGCCGAAGGTCGGAATCGAACCGACACGAGGTTGCCCTCACGGGATTTTGAGTCCCGCGCGTCTACCAGTTCCACCACTTCGGCACAAAATAAAGGGCGGTGCAAATATACCCATTTTCCCGCTTCGGGTCAAGTGAAAAATGCCCCCCATTCGCCTATCGGATCAGGACCATCGTTCGAACCTTGAGAAAGTCTCCTGCACGCAATTCATACAGATAGGTTCCGCTGGCCATGTCTTTCCCCGCGTCGTCTGTCCCATCCCAGACTACCCGATACCAATCCGCCTCCTTCCGATCATCCACCAGGGTTCGGATCGCCTGCCCAAGCGTGTTCCGAACGATCAGGGTCACCTCGGACGCTTTGGGAAGCTGATAGGTGATCGTGGTCTGCGGGTTAAATGGATTGGGGACGTTGACCGACAGTCCGAACTCCGCGGGAAGTGCCTGAACCTCCGCAGTCTCCTCTTTCGCCAGCACCGTGACGGAGATCGGACCATGCTTCGTCCACGTGCCGTCCGAGGAAACCATCTCCAGCATGTACCAATACGTGCCCCCCCGGGACACCTCCCCGTCGGTGAAGGCAACGTTCGGGTCTGCGCCTGTGAGCACTTCCGGGGTCAGGCGCTCGTATACACCTTCTTGCTTAGACGCGCGATACAGAAAGTAGCCCAAGTCCGCCGTCTTACCCTCCGTAATCCACTCCAGGCTCACCCCATCATCCTCGGCCTGAGCCGTGAACGAGGAGACTGTCACCGCAGCCGTCAGCGCTTCGGTCTTTGCCTGAGGGGTAATGGCTATCGGGCCATGCAGTGTGGTCGCGCCATCGAAGGCGATATCCTCCACCTGATACCAATAGGTGACCCCATTGCTCACGTTCGGATCCGTAAAGCTATAATCGTGCTTGTTAGGGGAGGTGCCTGCGCCCTCGACGAGCTCAGCGGTGATCCTGTCGTACAAGCCCTCCTCCGAAAGTGCTCGATAGAGGTGAAAGCCTAAGTTGTCAATCTCAGACGCCGTGGCCCACCGAAGCGTCACCACACCATCCCCCGGAACAGCGGCGAACGCGGATAGTGTGACTGGTAAGGGATTATCGCCGATCGAACCAATGGCCCATTCCCCGAGGTCGGTGACCCCGTCTGCGCGGAGGTGGGTATCATCAACCTTGGTGTAGTCTTCGTAGATCACCCACGCATCGCTGGCGGTCCCGCTGCAGGATGCGGAGATTGTCGGCGTTCTCGATACCGGGCATCCCGGACAGGTCGAAGGTAACGTCTGTTTCAATCGAAGAGAGCACCGTGCCCAACTCCCAGTAACAATAGGGGCTGATTCGGTCGATACCATCAGGATTAGCACCACCGGGATCGGTCATGATCTGATTGGCCACCAACGAGTTCAGGTCCGTATTGACGCCCCCAAGCCCAAATCCCGCAGCTACGTTCAGCAAAACATTCGCGTTGGGAAAGTTCTGTTCGCCAACGACTATCACCTGGGGCACAATGTGTTCCTGAAACTGGGTGGGCTGGATGGTGATGTCAAACGCATAGAAACCGCAGGCGCCTTGTATGACGTTGTTACTGCCGTTGAAGACAAACTCCACCTGGCCTGTGCCGTTTGGATCGAGCTCATTTCTCAGGCCCGCATCTCCCTGCGTGGCATCGATCGTGGCCCAACCCGATCCCGTCATCGTATTGGTCTGGTAATTGACGTCCGTGGTGAAGCGACCGTTTATTGTCTTAAGCACCGTATCCCCGTTCAGCTTGATGAGGCCCACGCCGCCAGTATAGATTCGACGGTCCCCCCACCCAGCGTTGATACAGCGGAACAGGCTCAGCGAGTAACTCCCGAGTTCCAGGGTTACGCCGGCGGTGCCATTGAAAAACGTGGTGCTCTCTGAGTGGGCAGTCCCTGCGGAATTCGTGCTGCAACCCGTCGAGACGAGGCCCGTGTATGCCCAGACGTTCACAAGGTTACACATCTGTGGCCCATTGCCCGGCGTGAACACGGCAGTGCCCGTGAAGCGGATCCAGGGGTCGTCGGCATCCGCAGGCCGGGGAACCATCGCCATCAGACCGCAGCACAACAATGCGAGCCAAACACTCCTTTTGATCGTCATCGCTGCCTCCCCTCTTTGTGCGGCTGGTTTTCGGTCTCGCCCTCAATCAGCACATGGATGGATGAAACGCTTCGGGCCTTACTCAGCTGGGACACCTGAACAAAGCCCCGGTGGGTTCTTGATCCTGCTTGACCAATTCATTGCGATGCGAAGCAAAAACGGTTTGAAGAGCATCCCGAACATTTCGCGGTTAAGTGTCTTCTGGGAGCGAATAACAACTGCAGCCAATATACAAACAAACAGTCTGTTATATTGGTTCATGGTTGAAAGGTTGGGTTCCTTAGGGATTAACATAATCCATTGTCCCCATATTGTCAAGCCTTATTTTCAGATTTGTTCGGAATCGGAGCAATCATGGGTTCTCTGCAGGGAGGTTGACGGTTCCAGAGGAGCAGCGGATGGCAGTTCTGGAGCTGGAGGATGAATCTGTGGGAGAGAATCGGAGGTGTCCGAACCGATGAAATGGGGTCCGATGGATTCCCTGGCTTTCCGATCTCTCCTAGAGAACCTCCACCAGTCCGCGAAAAAAACCTTGCATTTCCATACTGGATCGGCTATAATAGAGAACACGTCCGGGGGCTGCAGTCGACCGGCGAACTGATCCCAGACGTTGGGCCAATCGGGCCATTTGTGCGCAGCGATGGAAAACTGACAAACCGAGCCTTGAGATACAGTGGGGCGTGATACGGAGAGAACCATTTCGCGAGCGTCAGAGATCATTCGACGTGGAGGATCATATGGAACTTAAGACCGTTCAGATGGAGATCCCGGAGGGCGCCAATATCATTGTAGGGCAGGCGCACTTCATCAAGACCGCGGAGGATTTGTGTGAGGTGCTGGTCAATGCGGTGCCGGAGATCCAATTCGGTCTGGCATTTTGCGAGGCGTCCGGCCCCTGTCTGATCCGCGCGGAGGGAAACGACGACGAGCTGACGGCTGCGGCGATTGGGAATGCGCAGGCCCTTGGAGCCGGGCATACGTTCGTGGTGCTCATCCGAAACGCCTTTCCCGTCAATGTCCTCAACGGCATCAAGGCCTGCCGGGAGGTCTGCTCCGTCTTCTGCGCTACGGCCAATCCCGTTCAGGCGGTCGTCTTCGAAACCGAACAGGGGCGAGGTGTCCTCGGCGTGATTGACGGATCTTCTCCGAAAGGTGTGGAAACCGGGGAGGATCTCAAGGCAAGGAGGGCGTTTTTGCGGACGATTGGGTATAAGCTTTAGGAAGGGAAGCCGTCAGAAGCCAGGGCTCAAGTGGGTGGATCCGGTCTGGAATTCTGTCGGCAGGAGGGATTCCTTCTTGTCTGACCTAACCCCCCCAGCCCCCTTCCCTGACAAGGAAGGGGGAGCGCGCCTGCTGTGCGTTCTATGCTTGGCTCCCCTTCCCGTTCCGGGGAGGGGACGGAGGAGAGGTCCGATCCTCCTGCATTCGAGAAAAAAAAGTTGACTTTTGGCCTAAAAATCTTTATATTTAGCCCTTCTACCAGCAGAAAGGGCCCGTAGCTCAGCCGGTAGAGCAGCGGCCTTTTAAGCCGTTGGTCGAAGGTTCGATTCCTTCCGGGCTCACCACAAACGAATGCGCGATCTTTCGCCCATTTATGCAGATGGATTCGCAACAGGGAACGCCGAAATCCCATGAAAATCTTCCAGGAAATGCATCCTGTGCATCTCTTCGGTTGGTCTGTGACGATCCCCGTGAGGCAATTCCGGGGATTTCGTCTCTGCTCCGGGCCGATCACGCCACTCAAGCTGCCTATTTCCAGGGAGCTTTTTTTGTAACTTCTCCGCTGAGCCCTTCCACTGCATAGCGAAAGGATGAACAACTATGGATAAGATCCTTAAAAGGGGCCTCACTTTCGGGGACGTCCTGCTCGTGCCTGCCAAATCTACCGTGGTACCCCGTGAAATCGATGTGAGCACACGCCTTACACGGAACATTCGGCTGCATATCCCCCTGGTCAGCGCGGCGATGGACACCATTACCGAGTCTCGCCTTGCGGTTGCCATCGCGCGGGAAGGCGGCATAGGGATCCTCCACAAGAACCTCTCCATCGAAGAGCAGGCCAAGGAGGTTGAAAAGGTCAAGCGTTCGGAGAGTGCTATGATCGCCGATCCCATCACGCTGGCTCCGGAGGAGAGCATTCGAAAAGCGCTGGAGATTATGAAGCGCTTTCACATCTCCGGCGTTCCCATCACGGAAAATGGGAAACTCGTGGGCATCCTCACCAACCGCGACCTCCGTTTCGAGCGCAATCTCGACCAGCCGATCCACGCGGTGATGACCAAAGAACGTCTGGTCACCGCTCCGGAGGGCGTCTCTGCAGAAGAAGCGATCGAAATCCTCCACAGAAACCGGATCGAAAAGCTGCCCGTTGTGAACAAGGAGGGCATGCTCAAAGGGCTGATCACCGTCAAGGACATCGAGAAAAAGACCCGTTTTCCCCATGCGTGCAAGGACGATCTGGGCCGGTTGCGGGTGGGTGCGGCCGTCGGCGCCTCCCGCGATATGGAGGAACGTGCCGCCGATCTGGTGAAACACGGCGTGGATGTCATCGTGATTGACACCGCCCACGGGCACTCCAAAGGAGTTCTGGACGCCGTTCGCCGGTTCAAGTCCCGATTTCCTGCGGTGGACCTCATCGCCGGAAACGTGGCCACAGCAGAAGCGACGGGGGATCTGATTGCGGCGGGTGCGGATGCCATCAAAGTCGGAATCGGGCCATCGGCCATCTGCACGACCCGCGTGATTGCCGGCGTGGGGGTTCCCCAGATTACCGCGGTATATGACTGCGCCCGGGTCGCGGATAAGCACCAGGTTCCCGTCATCGCAGATGGCGGCATCACCCAGTCCGGGGACATCACCAAGGCCATCGCGGCCGGAGCCAGTTCGGTGATGATCGGATACCTGTTTGCGGGCACGGAGGAGGCTCCCGGCGAAACCATCCTCTATCAGGGCCGCACCTTCAAAGTGTATCGAGGGATGGGATCGCTCGGGGCGATGGAACGCGGTAGCCGGGACCGCTATTTTCAGGAAGACGAGATGGAGACCACTAAGCTGGTGCCCGAAGGGATCGAGGGCCAGGTGCCCTACAAGGGTTCGCTCGCCGGATTCATCTACCAGCTCGTGGGCGGGCTGCGGGCCGGCATGGGATACTGCGGGGCCAAAGACATCGAAGCCCTGCGCACCCAGAGCCAGTTTGTCGAGGTCACCGCTGCTGGCATCCGGGAGAGTCATCCGCACGATGTGACGATTACCAAGGAAGCGCCAAACTATCGGCTGGAGTGACCCTGGTGAGTGGTGATTGGTGATTGGTAGCAGGAGCCGTCTGAGTTTGGGAGCAATTTCTAAACTTCATACCTGAATATCAAGTTCCAAAATTCAAAGACCAAAATGAGGCAAGCACCATTTGGCATTGGCACTTTGAGCTTGATTTGACATTTTTATTTTGAGATTTGCCGTTTTCCTCAAACTGCCTGGGAGTCTCCCTGTCAGGGCTCCCCAACCCCCACTCACCTCTCACCAATCACCAACTCACGCCTTTCCCCCTTAGAGAGGAGCACCCGGTGGTCAGCTCAGAACTTATTCCTGCGCATAACTTAGCCCTGGATCGCGACTCAAAAATCATACTACTGGTGATAGACGGCGTCGGTGGATTGCCTCATCCCATCTCCGGACTAACGGAGTTGGAGACTGCCCGGACGCCACATCTTGATGCGCTTGCCCAGAGGGGTGTCGGCGGATTGGTCCATCCCATCGCACGCGGGATCACGCCCGGAAGCGGCGTAGCCCATCTTTCTCTCTTTGGGTACGATCCGATCAAACATGCCATCGGACGCGGTGCGGTAGCGGCATTGGGCGTTGGACTCAAGCCCGCGCCGGAAGACCTGGCAGTGCGCGTCAATTTCGCTACGATGGACGATTCCGGAGCCATCTCTGACCGACGGGCGGGCCGCATTTCCACGCAGCGAAATGCAGAGCTCTGCAAGCTGCTGCGCACGATCAAGCTCGACGACGTGGCATTTACCATTGACCCGGTCAAAGATTACCGGGCGGTCGTGGTCTTTGAAGGTGCGGATCTTTCCGACAAGCTGATCGACTCCGATCCCGGAGAGAACGGATTGCCCCCGAGGTCGGTCAAGCCCCTGGTGTCAGGCGATCCCAAGGCCGAGCGCACGGCGCGGATGGCCAACGAGTTTATTCGCCAGGCTCGGGAAATCCTCCGGGATCTCGCTCCCACCAATTGCATTTTGATGCGCGGGTTTGCCCATCCGGTCTATCTGCCCACGATGCAGGAAGTGTATAAGCTTAAGGCAGGCGCCATCGCCACCTATCCGGACTACCTCGGCATCTCCCGCATGGTGGGGATGGACATTCTGCCCACCGGCAGCGAAATCGCAGATGAGATGGATACGTTGGAGCAGCATTACGCGGACTATGACTTCATCTATTTCCACGTGAAGAAGGTGGACAGTGCTGGGGAAGATGGGAATTTCGACGAAAAGGTTAGGATTATCGAGGAGTTGGACAGCCTGATGCCGCGCATGACCCGACTTGATCCCGACGTGATCGTGGTCACTGGCGATCACTCCACACCAGCCACGCTGCACGCCCACAGTTGGCACCCGGTTCCCCTTATCCTTTCCGCCAGGTGGTCGCGGAAGGACGGGGTCCGGTCCTTTGGCGAGACCGAATGCGCTCGGGGCGCTTTGGGTCAGTTCCCGGGTACGGAGATCATGGCGCTGGCGCTGGCCAATGCCGAGCGATTGGCCAAGTTTGGGGCCTAGGAAACCAGCGCTGCGCGGGAACAGGAAACCGCCTGCCAGTCGGCGAAAACATCTCCCTCCCGTGCAATGGCTCCTGGGGGCAATCCCTTGTCCGACTGCCGAAGCTGTTTTCATCCTCGTGATGGCCATTTCCAGGGAGGGATAGCAAGTGGCAAACGATCATTCTGAAGCATTCGGAAGCCGTTTGGTCTGCCAGATCGGGGTGGTGGTGCGGGATATAGAGAGATCGGCGAAGGCGTATGCGGACTTGTTCGGCGAGGGTCTGCCGGACTGGTTCATGACCGGTCCGGAGGAGGAGGCACACACCCGCTACCGCGACCTGCCCTCCGATGGCCGGGCAAAGCTCGCCTTCTTCCAGTTGGGCGCGCTTTCGCTCGAACTCATCGAACCGGTGGGAGGCCCGAGCACATGGCAGGAGTTTCTTCAAACCGAGGGTGAGGGGGTTCACCACATCGCTTTTCAGATCAAGGACATGGACGGGCAGGTCGCGATCCTGGGAAAGAAGGGGATGCCACTGGTGCAATCCGGGGATTATACGGGCGGCTGTTACGCCTATATAGACAGTGTGCCTCAGCTTGGAGTGATGTTGGAGCTTCTGGAAAACTAGGGACGCTCCTAGGGGCACGCCACCTCGAGCATGACAGGGAGGAAACGCCATGTCCCACCCGATACGCATTGCGCATCGGGGTGCGTCCGGGAAGGGACTGGCGCCCGAAAATACGCTGGCGGCCTTCCGAAAAGCCCTTCAGATCGGCACAGACGCGATCGAGATGGATGTCCACCTGAGCAAAGATGGCCACGTGGTCGTCTGCCACGACGACACCTTGGGCCGCACCACCGATCTTCGCGGGGCGATCAAAGACCTCACGCTCTCCCAAATCAAACAGGCCGATGCCGGAAGCCGTTTCGATCCTTCCTTTGCCGGAGAGCGCGTGCCCACGCTGAAGGAGACGCTCGATCTGATCCGGGACCGGGCGCTTGCACTGGTCGAGATCAAACCCGAGGACATCACGCGGGAAGTGGTGCGCGTCATTGAGGCAGACGATGCGGCAGGGCGTGTGGTTGTGCAATCCTTTCACGAGCAGGTGGTCCAGGACGTGGGCGCGCTGAATCCATGCATTCGAAGAGCGCTCCTGGTCAGTCTTGGCGCCGTGGATATTCGGCTTACCCGGGCTGCCCGACTCGTCGAGCGCACCACGCAGGTTGGCGCAGATATCCTCGCACTTTCCCAAAGCGCTGCTACGCCCGAACTCGTCTGCGAGCTCCATCGCCAGCACCTTGCCCTCTATGTCTGGACGGTGGACGAGCCCGACCTGATGAATTCCATGATCCGAATCGGCGTGGACGGCATCATCTCCAACTATCCGGATCGGCTGAAGCTGTGTACAGACCGCCTTCCGAAGACCTGACCGTCTGAGGAAATCTGGGGAATACCCCCTCATCCTGAGAAAGGAGCAAGACCATGGCAACCCATTTTGACGCACTGAAAAAAGACGAGGTTCCCAGTGACGCGATTGAGTTGACGGATGCGAACGTGGATCAGGCACTCGGGCGATTTCCGCTTCTGGTGGTGGACTGTTGGGCGCCTTGGTGTGGCCCATGCCGGATGATGGCTCCTGTGATAGACGAGCTGGCCGGGGAGTATGCCGGGAGGATTGTGTTCGCCAAGGTGAATGTGGACGAGAACGCGAAAACCGCGTCGAAATACGGGATCCGGTCCATTCCGGCGCTCTTGGTATTTCAGAACGGCAAGGTCGTAGACCAGTTGGTGGGTGCACAGCCCAAAAACACATTGGAAATCCAACTTGCGAAGTATCTGAAGTAGTCCATGGGCATGGAATTTTCGGAAGGCCCTCTTTCCAGAAAGGGATTATGAAAAGAGGAGCCTCCCGTGCATCACTGAATTCCGTCGGATGGCGCATTCCCCACCAATTGCAGCGATACGGAGAATTTTCCCTATGAATGATCGAGAACGATGGGTTGGTTGTATGCACTTTCAGCCGGTGGATCATATTCCGGATGAGGAGTTTGGATACTGGGAGGAGAATATCGAGGTGTGGCAGGCCCAAGGGCTGCCCGAAGGGGTCGACCTCCGCAACGAGGATGCGGGCAACGAATATTTTGGATTTGCGCCCCGAAGCCAGGTCCCGGTATCCCTCAGGCTGGAGCCCGACTTCGAACCCGAAGTGTTTGAGGTGACCGATACCTACAAGGTTGTGTCGGATGGAGACGGGGTGAAGCTGAAGATGTTCACGGACGGGACCTCGACCATTCCGCACTACATTGAATTTCCGCTCAAGGGACGCAAGGAGTGGGAGGAGATCTTCAAGCCCAAACTGGACATTCAGTTGGCCAAGCGGTATCCCGAAAACAATCCGGATTGGGAGGTGCTGAAAGCCCGGTATAACGATCCGAACTGGGATAGACCTGTGGGCATCTCGATCGGAAGCCTGTTTGGATGGCAGCGCGGCTGGGCCGGATTTGAAGGTATATCGATGCTGTGCTGCGATGATCCGGACTTGGTGCAGGAGATCGCCGATCATCTGGCCACTTTGACCTGTACGGTGATCGCGCGCGCTGCCAAAGAGATCCGGATTGATTTTGGGGTGGGTTGGGAGGATATGTGCTTCAACCATGGCCCGATGATCTCCCCCAAAATGGTGCGAAGGTTTCTGACGCCGAATTACGGGCGCATCACGGACATCCTTCGGAAAGGCGGCTGCGACATCCTCTTCACCGACTGCGATGGCGACATCAACGCGATGATTGAGCCGTGGCTGGAAGGGGGTCTGACGGGCATTTTTCCGGTGGAGGTGCACGCGGGGAGTGACCCGATCGCGTTTCGCAAGAGATACGGAGACCAGATCGCCATTTTGGGGGGCGTGGACAAGCACGCACTGATCTCCGGCAAAGAGGCGATCCGCGCGGAGATCAAGCGCATCAAACCGTATGTACTGGATGGCGGCTGGAT
>JAZDJA010000278.1:0-2220 GCA_043804415.1 Candidatus Latescibacterota bacterium
GGGTGCTGGTGCTTCCGTCGAATCAGGATGGGCTGGCGGAGTTTATGCTGGTGTCCCCTCAGCAACTGATGGTCCTCCCGAAAGACATCAACGCCGATCTGGTGCTGATGACCCAGCTTTTGGGGACCGTGATCCACTGTGTTCGGAAGATCGGAAATGTGGTGGGGGATACGATTGCTGTGGTGGGACAGGGCCCGGTTGGGTTGCTCTTTACGGCCCTCTTGCGGAATCTCGGGGCCCAACGCATCGTGGGGATCGATCGGCTGCCGGAGCGTCTGGAGGTGTCCCGGCGGATGGGGGCCACCCACGTGGTGGATGGGAGCCGAACGGATGCGGTGGCGGCGCTCCTGGAACTCACCGGAGGGAACATGGCGGACATGGCGGTGGAGGCGGCCGGCACTGAGGAGGCGGGGAATCTGTGCATCGATCTGGTGCGGCATGACGGCACGGTGGTTCAGTTCGGGGTACAGAAAAAGCAGATGACTGGATGGGCGATCAACAAGTTGCTGCATCACGAACTGCGGGTGATCTCCTCGTTGGGACCGGATCGGGATTATGGATTGGCGCGGGATTTCATTGTGCAGGGCAGGATAGATGTTCGGCCCTTGATCACGCATCATGTGCCGTTTGAGAAGATACAGGGGGCGTTTGATCTGGCGTACGGGAGGAAGGACGGGGTGGTCAAGGTGGTGGTGGTGTTCTGATGCCATGCCAGTCCGGGAGAGCGGGCATTCTCGGAGAATTAGCAGAACCTGGAGTGGGTCGAATGCTCGCATCTCCTGTGGGGGCTCCAAAATCACTGCGTGAGAGGGTGATGGCGGGATACCCATGTTCCCGCAAGTTCACGAAAAACGCGGAAAACGCGATGAGCCCGGCAGATCGTTTGAGCCAACTGGAGCGCTGCTGCGACGCCCGATAACCGAAGTTGCAGGGATACTCTCCCATCCGGACGGAAAGGGAGGAGGTCCCATGCGGCCTGAGCTTGCAGGAGGAAGCGGGTCATCCTCCATGATGGGTGAGCCGTATCGGTCATGGTTCTTGTCCATCCCTCAAGGAGTCGCACATGTCTAGATCCACAGGATCTTCGGGATATGTCTATACGCTCACGGACGAGGGTTTTCAGATCGTCAACGGGAAGAGAAGCTTCAATCGTCCCCTGTATGGCACCCATGCGCGGGATGTGGATTCCATTGACGACAGTGTGCTGGTTGTGGCGGGCGATCTCCCGCAGGTGATGTCCATCCTGCTGCACGCCCAGCAGGGAGCCAAGGGCGGGTTTCTTTCTTTGGGCGTGATCTCTTCAGAAGGGAGCAAGTGGCTGCACCAATGTGAACGCATGGTTACTACCTATGACCCCGGCTGGATGCGTTATGTGCTCAAAGATCCGATATTCGGGGAAGGGGAGATGAGGCTCTATGTGGTTCCTCTGGTCGATACGGAGGGATTCATGGTTCGCATCCGGTCGGAGGCGATGGATGGGCCGTTCAGGCTGGTCTGGACCTACGGTGGACTCTCGGCCTTTGGTCCGCGAGGCTCGCATCTGGACTATGGCTGTCTCGAAGGGGGAGGCCTCGATCTGAAGGACTACGCCGGGAACGTGTTCGAGGTGGAGGACGTCCTTTTCCGGCTGAGCGCACCGGAGAAGAATCCCGGAAAGGTGTTCCAGGGAGCGTGTGGCTTTGAGGGAGACTATCGCATCGCGGATGCCCGGATGCTTCTGAGAGATCCGGAACAACTGGCCGCCTCCATCGGCGATGCGTATCCGGTTGGGGCGCATATTTCCCAGGTGCATGGAGCGTCCTTCGAAGGGTACATCGTAGTGCAGAGGGAAGTGGGGTGCGACCCTCGGACAGCGGAATTACTGGTCCATCCGGATCAGACCTTTGACGAATGTGTGAAGCATTACAAAGGGATTGCCCGGCAAGTGACGGTGGAGACGCCCGACCGGTATTTGAATAAGGGAATGGAGGCGCTCTGTCTGGCGATGGACGCCGGCTGGCACCATCCCACGTTTATGCACGGGGCCTGGTCCTGGCACGAGCCCTATCTGGGCTGGCGGGGTTGGTACGGTGCCAGGTCATGGGGGAACACGATCGGGTGCGCACGGCTATTCGGGCTCATGCTGCCACCCAGATCAAGGAGTCGGAAACGATTCAGCCGACCTGGAAAGGACCGCACGGGTATCCCTCCGGCCTGGACAGCAAGGGAGGGGTGCCCTCC
>JAZDJA010000279.1:0-5319 GCA_043804415.1 Candidatus Latescibacterota bacterium
CGGGAAGGGAACCGGGTTGGGCACATTGCGCCGAATCTCCAGTCCCCCAATCGGCGTTTGGGTCCATGGAGTGCGCAGGCTTGCCTGCGCGTCTGTAGCCGCCCACTCGATTGTCAGACCCCCGAAAACAGAGCCGCATCACAAGAAGATCGCCGACCGTCATTGTAAATGATGCAGCCACAGGAGACAAATCAGTGATTCGCATCGCAAGTCTTCGCCCGCATGACCGCTTCTGCATGAGGTGGCCCGAAGAAGTTTCGATTGAGGAGATGCTGCCCCGATCGCTGCATCTGTTGGACCAGGCGGGACAAGAATGCGCGGACCTGGCGGTTCTGCCCGAGGATTTTCTCTTTCAGCAGAGGGCGGCCGAGCCCATAGACGGCCCGATCGCCACGGCCCTGTCTCAAAAAGCCCGCGAGCATGGCATGAACGTGGCCGCCTGCATGACGCTATCCGAACGAGGACGACTGTATAATGCCACCGTGCTCTTTGACCGGTCGGGCGATTTGGTGGGCCGGTATGACAAGACCCATTTGACGAAGAAGGAGCGGGAGGTATTCGGACTGACTGCTGGCGACTCCTTGCCCGTGTTCGACCTGGACATCGGACGGGTGGGCGTGATGACGTGCGCGGATTTCCTGTTCCCGGAGGTGGCCCGATCCCTGGCCCTGGATGGCGCGCAACTGATCCTCTTTCCCCACCAACAGGCCGAGCCGAGCGCCGAATTCCAGCGACGGATGCTCCAATCGCGCGCGCAGGATAACTGCGTGGCCATCGTCTGTTGCAGCTTTGCCGCCACCAAAGAGCGCGTTTATTTCCCGAACTGGGTGTTTGGCCCCGATGGGCAGATCCTCGCCCAGGGGCCGAGCGGTGAGGGGCTGACGCGGGTCGACATCGATCCGGAGCAAAAGGTGATGCTGCGGGACTATATCGAATTTGGGGACGTGGATCTTTGGGATATCATCCGGCGCTATCGCCGCCCCGAGCTGTATGGCCGAATCACCGAGGCTCGTGAGGATTCCCCATGCCCGTAGCGCACTCCAGCCCTCTGCTTCCCATCGAACGGGTGGAGGTGTATTGGGGAAAGGTGCCGGTGCATTGTCATTTCAGCTACGGGTCCCCGGACACTTTTGACTTTCTCCTCACTCGCATAGAGAGCTGCGGCCATTTTGGATGGGGGGAGACGTTGATCCCACAGGTCGACGATTGTTGCGATCATACCACACGGCTGCTTGGCCAGGATGCCGGCCGACTGGATGCCCTTCTTGAGCTGGATGTCGAGGGACGATCCGATCTGTATGTCGAGAGCCTGTCCATGGCGCTCTATGATCTGGTGGGCTGCGCCACGGGGAAGCCCTTGCACGCCCTTCTGGGGGGGTTGCACCGCAAGATTGTACCTCTGATGCCCTGCGTTTTTCCGGAGGATGCCGAGGATGCCGCAGTAAAGGCCCGGGCCTTTGTGGACGGCGGTATGAAGCATCTGAAGGTCAAGCTGATGGCCGATCCCCAGCGTGATCTGGACACGATTCGCGCCATCCGCCGCGCTGTAGGGGCTGGGATTTCGCTTCAGGGCGATGCCAATGAGGGGTATGCCATTGAGGAGCTGGATGCAGGGCTCCTGGCCGATCTGAAAACAGAAGGTTTGGACGTGATCGAAGATCCGTGCAAGGGGTCTCCCGCCCAGTACGCCCGCCTGCGTCGGCCCGGGCATCCGGCTATTATGGTGGATGAGATGGCCCGGCACGATGTGCTGCTTGAAGAGACGATGGCCGCAAACGCGATCGACCTGGTTAATTTGCATCCCTGCCAGCAGGGCACCTTTTCGCACGCGATTTTCCGCGCCCGCATGGCGCAAACCTTCGGGGTGCCCGAATGGGTCGGCGGCACAGGCTTTATCGGAATTGGGACTGCGGCCTACCAGCACCTGGCGGGGGTGATCGGCCTTGACGGGCCGTGCGGAGAACTCGGAGGGGCCTTCGATCACGGTCAGCCGGTTCTTTGCGACAACCTCCCCATCCAGGACGGTTGTGTGCACCTTTCCGATACACCGGGCCATGGCGCGCGTCCCCGGATGGAACTGCTCGAAAAATACCTCTGCGGCAAGCAGACGATAGGGTGATCGTTACCGCGCCTCTGCAAAGAAATGTTGCTGCCTTCAAGGTTTCTCTAACCGCAAAGCTCCCAAAGAAGACGCAAAGGGACGCAAAGAAAGCTAAAGAAACGTGGAGAACACCTCCTGGAATGCTCTGCGCCTTCTTTGCGAACTTTGCGGTTGAGAGAGATGGTGGGTGCTCGCATAAAGAGTTCCCGTAAAGAGTCCCCGGTTTGTCCATAGCAACTGATTGGGTAAGGGAAGGGGGGCATTTTCATTCATGCCGAACGGAGGAGACATTGGATCTGAAAAGCGAAAGATTTCACATCGAGGAGTTTTCAAAGCGCACGATCTATCATTCGCCCCAGACGCCGGGATACACCTGCTGGGTGGGCATCTGGAATATGCCGGATGAAAGCACGATGATCGCCTTTACGCAGGCCACCGGGCCACTTAAGGGGAGGCCCAAGGCGCCGCCCGAGATCAGAGAGCGGCTCACCTGGCCGCCCGAGATTGCTGGGGAGACGACCGACGTGGGCGAATCGTATGATATGACCGGCCTCGATCTGCGCAATGTCCATCTGCGCACCGTAGATGGAGGCGCTACTTGGGATTATGTGAGCGCCGATGCGTTTGTAAGCTGCATGAATGGGGTTGCTGGAGAGGCGGAGACGGCACTTGCAGACGGCACGATCCTCAGAAGCGTGTGGGGTTTCTATCTGCCCTACGACGAACTGCCGCAGACCGGTTTTCTCCAGCGCTCTACGGATGGGTCCAGGACATGGGGGGCGCCGGAGATCGTTTCTGACCCCCAGGAACACACGTATATGCCCAAACGTATCCGCGTATTGGCGGACGGACGGGTTATGATGACGGGCGCGGTGGCGGATGTCCCGGCTGCCTCGATGACGCGGGCACAGTGGCAGCAGCATCTTCGGCCCATCCTGCTGGTGTCCGAGGACGACGGCATCACATGGAGGGAGCCGCTTGAGGTGCTGCCGGAAGACCTTCGGATTTCACCCTATCCGGGGGAGGAATACGATGCGGCCGAAATGCCCAACGGCGATCTGCTTCTCGTGTTCCGCTGGGCGGTGTATGATCCGAGTACGGGCAAGTTTCTGCGCGAGGAACGGCGGCAAAGCGTGCTTCAGAAGACCGGTCGCACCTGGAAGCCGGGTACCATTTCTCCGGCCCCTTTTCCCCACAGCGGGCATCCGGAGTTGCTGTCCACCCGCGAGGGAGCCGTGCTCCATTTGGCCACCAGTGGCATCTCCTGTACCACCGATGGCGGGGCACACTGGCACGATCTGGAGGGTGCGGCCACCGGGTATTATCCCCGCGCGGTACAGCTTGCCGACGGCACGATCCTGTGTGTCTATCACGAGGGGGGCGACAACGGGTATGGTCAGGTGGATCAGTCCATCGGGGCATGCACGTTTCGACTTGTCAAGGAATAGGGGGAACCGGTTGCCCAAGAGGGTGGTGGAAGGGGACGTTCCATTCCCGGGATGGCGGGTGTCCGGACATGCGGTTTCACTCAGGAGGATCAAAAATGAATGACAGAGAACGTTTTGTGGCAACGATGCACTATCAGAAAGTCGATCGGCCGGTGTTGTGGGAATGGGCTCCCTGGCAGGAAACCAATCGCAGGTGGCAGCAGGAAGGCGGGTTTGAGGGGGATGCGCCGGAGTATCTGGAGTGCGACAAGAAGGAGGGCGCCGGAGTTCGGTTTGATCTGTTTCCGCCGTTTGAGCGGCAGGTGATCCAGGATGATGGGCGGACGATCACCTACCTCAATGAAAAGGGGCAGCTCCTGCGGGATTTTCACGACTACGAGCAGAGCATGCCAGAATTTATCGACTACCCGGTCAAGAATCGTTCGGATTGGGAGCGGATCAAAGAGCGGATGGATCCTTACAGCCCGGAACGCTATCCGGCAGACTGGGACCAACGGGTCGCGCGGTGGCATACCGATCGCACTGCGCCGGTCGAAGTCTATGGGAGCCGCGATGGCGGACTGTTCAGCCAGATCCGCGAGGTCATGGGAGCCGAACAGGCGCTTTTCCTGATGGCGGATGATCCTGCGCTTGCGCACGACATAATGGAATTCCGAACGGAATTTATGATGCGGCTGATGGAACGGGCGCTTCGGGAGGTGCAGCCGGAATGGATTATCCTGTGGGAGGACATGGCGTATAATACGGCTTCGCTGATTTCCCCGGCCATGTTTCGGGAGTTTATGCTGCCGCGCTATAAGAGAATTGCGGATTTTGCACTTTCCTTTGGCGTGGATGTGGTTTTTGTGGATACGGATGGGTATGTGGATGAATTGATTCCCCTCTTTCTCGAGGCGGGCGTTCGGGGAATCTACCCCATGGAGGTCAATTCCGGGATGGACGTCGCACGGCTGCGCAAGCAGTTCGGCCGGGATCTGCTGATGACCGGCGGCGTGGATAAGCGGGCGCTGGTGGCCGGTCCGGCGGCGATCGATGCGGAGTTGGCTCGCATCATCCCGGTTGCGCTGGAAGGGGGATACATTCCGACGCTGGATCACTCCCTGCCACCGGATATCAGCTACGCGAATTTCCAGTACTACTTCAGGCGAAAAAAGGAGATGCTGGGGATCGCGTGATGTCCTTGTGAACCGGGTCGGATGGTTCTCTCGGAATCTGCGGGATCGGGGTTTTCGATCCGGCCTCCAACCATTGAACACGGAAGGACACCGAAAAACACCGAAAGAAACAGAATGAAATGGAAGGACACCCATTCTGGGGGTTTGCCGGGTGTTTTCATGCTTTTCGGTGTGCGATTCCTCTGGGTAGGTGGATCACGCAGGCGAGATGCACCTCTTGTGGAAAGGAAACGATGAACGGCAAACGACTGGGCAGCATACTCAACAACGACATCAACAATATCCTTTGGGCCGGATCCGGTCCAAAGACCACGCCAGCCGAGTACAAGAATGCGGTGATGCACCTCTTGGATGCCGGGCCGGGCGTGCTGGCCCAGAACGTCGGCATGCCGGATCCTGTGATCTATCACACCCAAGTCGCCACCACGTGGGACAAGTACCTCACCGAGGCCCTCCAGGCCGTATGGCCGGAGACCGCAGAGGAGGATGCGCAAAGACAGCCGGCGGCCATGCGCCGGTTGTTCGAGGCGGGAACCGATCCGCTGGCGCTGACCATCGAAGCCTGCCGGGAGCGGAGCGTGCCGATTGTCGCAAG
>JAZDJA010000280.1:0-3904 GCA_043804415.1 Candidatus Latescibacterota bacterium
CATATAGGCCGTCGCAATGCCCGTAACCAGATTGGTCGCACCGGGTCCCGAGGTGGCCAGGCACACCCCGGCCTTCCCCGTGGCGCGGGCATATCCATCCGCTGCGTGGGCTGCGGCCTGCTCGTGCCGCGTCAGCACGAATCGAATCGCCCGCTCATCGTAGAGCACGTCCAGGATGGGGATAAGGGCTGCACCGGGATAGCCGAAGAGGACTTCGACGCCCTCTTTCTTCAGGGACTCCACGAAGATCTGTGCACCGGTCATTTCCATAGCTTTCTTTCCCTGGTTGAGGGTCTTGATGACTTGATGATGCTGGAAATCTGGGCGTTATCGGACTACAAGGTTGATCAGCCGCCTGGGAATATAGATGTTTCTTACGATCTGTTTCCCCTCGGTCAGCGCCTGAATCTTCTCGCGGCTCATGGCAAGTCGTTTGGCCCCTTCTTCGGAGAGGTCCACCGGAGCCTCGATCGAGTCGCGTAGCTTGCCATTTATCTGTATGACTAAGGGGAACGTCTCTTCAGTCAACAGTTCCTCGTTCCATTTGGGCCACGCTTGATCGTGCACACTGTAGGGCCTCCCCAAAAGCTCCCAGAGCTCCTCGCCGGAAAACGGGGCAAATGGCGCCAGGAGGAGCACCAGATTGTGGATCCCCGCATCCCATTCTGCTCTGGTGAAGTTGGATTTCTCCTCGGCCATCCAGTTGGCCACCTCCATCAGCCGCGCAATGGCAGTGTTGAACTTGAGGCTTTCGATGTTCTCTGTTACCGATTTGATCGCCTTGTGCAGCGTTCCCATAGATACCCCGCCACCAGATCCGTCCGGAGGATTGAGCACATGCGTCCGCATCCTTCCCAGAAAACGGGAGATGCCCCGGATGCCATGGTCGCTGAAATCACCTCCCTCTTCGAACGGTCCCAGAAACAACAGATACATGCGCAACACATCCGCTCCGTGCGTCTGGATATATTCGTCGGGGTTCACCACGTTGCCGCGGGATTTGCTCATCTTGGCCCCGTCCTTCAGGATCAGTCCGTGAAGGCGCAGTTTGGCAAACGGTTCCTCGAAGTTCAGGTATCCCAGATCGTGGAGCACCATGGTCACAAAGCGGGCGTAAAGATGATGGCGGCATACGTGTTCGATCCCGCCCATATACATGTGTACCGGAAGCCACTGGTGCGTGATATCCCGCTCGAAAGGGCGGTCGTTGGATTCGGTGGAGGGATAGCGGAGGAAATACCACGAGGAATCCACAAAGGTGTCGGATACGTCCGTCTCCCGACGGGCCGGTCCGCCGCACTCGGGGCACGAGGTATGAACAAAGTCCTCGATTTGCGCCAAGGGGGATTCTCCCGTGCCGAGTGGCCGAAAGTCCTCGATCATGGGCAATGCCACGGGCAGGTCCTCCTCGGGAACCAGGACCACGCCGCACTGATCGCAATACACCACCGGAATCGGCGGTCCCCAGTACCGCTGGCGAGAGATCAGCCAATCCCGGAGACGGTGGGCGGTCCGCGCGCGTCCCAACCCCTTCTCTTCGAGCCATTCGGTGATTCTTGGCGGGGCTTCCTGGGAATCCAAGCCGTCAAATGGGGCGGAATTTACCATGTTCCCGCGCCCTTCGAAGGCATGCTCTTCTATCCCTGCTTCGGAGGAGACCACCTCCACGATGGGAAGATCGAATTTTCGGGCAAAGTCCCAATCCCGCTGATCGTGCGCTGGAACCGCCATAATCGCGCCGGTTCCGTACGTCATCAGCACATAGTCGGCGATCCAGATGGGGATCTTTTCTCCGGTAGCCGGATTGATCGCATACGCTCCGAGGAACACGCCGGTCTTCTCCCGCTCAACGGACATCCGCTCCATTTCCCGTTTCTTGCATGCCTGTGCGCGATACGCCTGGACCGATGCGCGCTGCTCGGGAGTCGTGAGTGCATCCACCAAAGGGTGTTCGGGGGCCAGAACCATGTAGGTCGCACCGAACACGGTGTCCGGACGGGTGGTGAATACTTCGATTCGTGCGTGGTGAGTGGGGGTGGCGTCTGTTCGGTCTGCGGTCATGAACACCAGTTCCGCGCCATCGCTCCGTCCGATCCAGTTGGCTTGAAGCGCCTTGCTCACATCTGGCCAATCCAGATCCCGCAAGCCCTCCAATAGCCGGTCCGCATACGCGGTGATCTTAAAAAACCACTGCACCATTTCTTTTTGCGTCACCTCCGTGTCACATCGCTCGCACCGGCCATCCTCCACCTGTTCGTTGGCCAGGACGGTTAGACAGGAGGAGCACCAGTTGACGGAGGACTTTTCCCGGACAGCCAGTCCGGCTTTATGCATCTGAAGGAAAATCCATTGGGTCCATCGATAATATTCGGGAAGACTGGTATTGATCTCACGCGACCAATCGAACATGGTCCCGATGCGCTTCATCTGGTTGTTTCGGAAGTTTTCCACCGTCCGGCTGATGAGCACCGCCGGATTGATTCCCTGTTTCAGGGCGAAATTTTCCGCGTTGATGCCAAAAGCGTCGAAGCCCATCGGCTCGAACACGTCGTATCCGTTCATCCTCTTAAACCGTCCGTACGTGTCTGCTCCGCTGTAGGTATACACGTGTCCCACGTGCAGCCCTTCCGCTGAAGGATAGGGAAACTCCATCAGGTTGAAGAAGGGCTTTTTGGCTGTTTTCAGATCCGTTTTGTAGAGGCCTGTTTCTTCCCATTTTCCCAGCCACTTTGCCTCGATTTGACTCTGGTCGAACGGTTCCATAGATAGGCGTCCTGGTTTCTTGGTGAGTCGTGAGTGGTCAGTGGAACATCGGTCATCCGTGTGCCGTCGGAGGGGTTCGACATCCTCTGTGAACAGGCTGTTGCTTGGGAGCCCATTCCACGTTCCTGGGCAAACGGAAGCCACGCTTCGCAAGTCATCTCTTGGGGCATGGATCACACGGGGAACAAGGACAAAGCAAAGAGTCGTGCATCGCGTTCCTGCTTCCGCACGGGCAGCGGGGGGGGAGAAGCCGCACCACAGAGAAAGGAAAGTATTTGCGGGATGGACATTCCAGGCCACATTCCTCTCTGTATCTCCTCCTCAGAATTCCGGTCCCAGCGAGAAATAATAATAGCGCCTCCGCAGGGGCCGTTCATGGATGGGCCACGCCATATCGAAGCGCAGGATGGCGATCCCCAGATTGACCCGCGCACCGAAGCCGTATCCGGCTTTCAAGCTCACCAAGGAAGGCAGGCCGCTTTCATCCGTCCGAAAGGCCCGGAACTTCTTGTTCTCCGTCCAGGCGCCTCCGGCATCTGCAAACAGTACCCCGCTGATGTTCCCGAGCGTGATCCCCAGGGGCCATCCCATCACGAGGTAGCGTACGAGCGGAAAACGAAATTCTGCGTTGATCAGAGCGAACTTCGTGCCCGATACCTCGTAGTAGTCCGTTCCCCGCAACGGGGCCTCCGAATGCGCGAAATACAGGTTTTCCACATCCCAGACGTCCGTGCGTCTGTAGTTCGGGGACAGCCAGTTTCTGGTGCCTCCCAAAAAGAAGGCCTGTGGATCTTTCCCCCAGCTTAGCCCTGCCGCATACCGGCTCACTAAGGTATAGGATCGTCCCACCCGGAAATACTGCCGGGCATCAAAAGAAACGGTGCCAAAGGAGAGGCTGTTAAATTTAATGTCCGCGCTGTGTTCCACCGAGGCGATGGCCCGGGATCCGTTTATCGGCCCGGTCTGCCCCCAGAGGATCGTATCGTTTATCCACGAGACGCCGGGCAGCAGAAGCCGCGTCTGCTTTTTCTCGGGGGCCCCCTGGTAGGACTGCCGATTGATGCCCATCCCCAACACATGGAAATCCAACCGGGTGAATCTGGAGAAGGGAAACGATGCCATCCCGCCCCCTCCGTATACT
>JAZDJA010000281.1:0-2931 GCA_043804415.1 Candidatus Latescibacterota bacterium
CGTCATGCTCGTTCCGGACTTCAAACCCGTGCCTGTTCCGTCGGCCAGGCGCAGGAGCGTCTGCATGTACCCGCTTTCTACATTCGGAGACCAGATCAATGCGTATTCCCTGGTTCCAAAATAGTCATCCGGAGTACCAGCGACCAACCGATTCGCTCTGTAAAATGCGCCAAGGATGTTGGCTTCCGGGTCCAGTCTGTTCGGGCGGATCCACCCGCCCGAATCGGCCATCGCCACCATCGTGCCCGAGTCTCCCCATGATCGTTCCTCCCCGATCACCCACGTTTTGATCTCACCACAGGCCCGGTTGCCTCCGGAAAGGAGCATCCATGCACCCATAATCATGGCGAATACACGCGCTGATTGCAAATGAAACCTCCTGTTAAAGTGTGAATGGGGGGAAGTCCGGCCGTCCTGGTTACTTGCTCACAAAGGGTGCAAGCTATACGTGCCGATGCCCCACTCTCCCTGGTCCAATCAATAGACTACCACAACTGTCCCGACCTTCACAAACTCCCTTTCATCTCCCTTGACCAGAATCCGGTAGAGATATACGCCAGGTGGCACCCGCGCGCCTTCCTGACCCCTCCCGTCCCAGCTCATCTCGTGTCTTCCAACGGCCAAAGAATCGGTCTTTTTCCACACCAGCTCCCCAGAAAGCGCGTAAAGGGCTGCCTCCACCGGAACGGCTCCTTTCACCTGGAAAAGCGTGAAGGAGATCGTGGCCAAATCGTTTACGCCATCGTTGTTGGGCGTGATCGGGTTGGGAGCGATGCCGGCGTCGGCCAGGACTTTTCCGAGAGAAGCCTCCAGTCCCTGCACCGAAAGGTCTCCCGGATTTCGTTGTTCAATCCGCTGGGAAAGCGATGTCTTCCCCAGCCAGCTTGCGGAAACCCTCCCGCCCAAGCTCGTACCGAACGACAGCACTTCGCTGCGAAACACCAGCTGCAGGCTGTCCGTCTGCGCGATCGGGTGGCTCGGGAAATGCACCCGAAACAGCCGATCTCCGGTTCCCGTAGTGGTGTAGTCCGCGGCGCTCAAGGCCGTGTTTCCGATCCGGACACTATCCAGCGTGGCCCGAGCGGGGGTCAGTATTTCAATTGTATCGAAGCCGGTATCATCGCCGCCTATCGTTGCCTGCACCGAGTATCTGAAAGGGGTCGCCTTGCCCAATTCAATATCCCTGCGGGGATCAATCTGTCCCCACAACACACTGGCCATCACAGGTCGGGAGAACTCGATCGAGAGAGAATCAACCTCTGCGCGGTTTGAGGCCACCTCGCTTTCCAGTGACACGGTAAACTGTACGAACCGCCTGGGTCCTTCGGCCACCAGTTCCTGACCGGAGGAATCGTAAGGCACAGACCAGAGGCTCCAGTTCTCCGTATCCTCGTATATCGGCCCCTTCGCCTCAGCCGTCAATGCGTTCCAGGCACCCAAGTTTGTCGCGTCCGAGTTGCCGTCCAAGGGCACATACTCGCCGATCTCGTTCAGGCGGGTGAATACGAATACCGTATTATCCGTTCCCACCCTCGTCCGGACGCGTAGGGAAGTATTCGGATCTTTCCGCTGGCCCCAACGAATCCGGCCGAGATTGGCCACCGCTCCCAGATCGATGATATTCGAGCTGTAAAGGGCTTCCCGCACAAAGCCGCTTCCGTAGATCTCCAACTGGTCGATCACAAAAGGATCGGCTGCGGTCGATTTCAGAGTGACATAGCGCATATACTCGGGCACCGGACGCGCCAAATCCACGATGGGCTCTCTATTTCCCGGGGACGCGTGGAAGAGGCTGTAAATCGGATTCCCCTTCTCATCCTGGGTCTCCCGGCTCCCGTCGTTGGAGTAAATCTCGAATCCCTTCATATACAGATCCTCGAGCCCCTGGAAGAAAAGTGGAAAAAAACGAATCCGGCTCACCGGAAGGGATGCGGGAAGAAGCACATTGATCTCAATGCCATCGTTGGTGATCGACCGATTGAAAAAATCAAAACATGTGGTGTCTCGCATGGCTTCCACCGTGCGCAACAGTCGGGCATCCACGTTCTTCCTGCTCGTATTTGGGCGCAGTGAGAGCACGGTGCCGTCGCCAAGCATCACATCCGTATTGTTCGGCATCCGCCAGGGAACCGCATTCGCGGCATCCTCGGGGAGCCCTACCATGAGCCCACCCCGCAATCTCACGTCCGTGCCCTCGGGAACGAGTAATCCTGAACCGTTCACAAGCGCCATCAGGGCGCCTTTTGCGCTGTTCCAGTCCATCTTCGGACACCAGATCACACCGTCTCTCCTCGGGTTGTAGCGGCTTTGCCCCCCCGTCCTGTTGATGAAGACCGTGAACGTACTGTTCGTAACGAGAAACCGGCCCTCCGCGTAGAGCGCACTGAGCATATTCACGGTGGAGTCCGCCTCCTCCGGGCGGATGCACCAGGTGGAATCCGCCACATTCGGTCCGATCCACACCTTCTGTTCGGTTAAGGCGTCGAGCGTTCCCCATGCCTCCCAGGAGACATCCCGGCCGACCACGAAGGTTTCGACTTCGGCCCACACCGGCACCACTGCCATAGCCAGAAACAGGGCGGTCAAGGGCAACAGAACTTCCCAACGGAAAGGTTGAATGTTGGGACAAACAGCTGGCAATCCGCGATCCGCGATCCACCATTTGTGGAGGAATTCCTTCATAAAGAGTCTCCCTCTAAGTGCACGAAATCATAGATATTATGGCGTAACCTGATCATGGGAGGTTTTCACCCACACCAGAATGGCAGCGTTTGTCACTCCAAACGCAGTGAAGAGTCTCCACGCCAAGTCGCAAAAACCGTCATCGTATTTGTGATTTCGTGCACTAAGCAGCCCAATACTAAATGCAGCGAAACCAACGTGCGCACAAGGTCAATTTATCAGTACCCGGATCCGATTCTGTCACGTGCC
>JAZDJA010000282.1:0-4158 GCA_043804415.1 Candidatus Latescibacterota bacterium
TTTTGCTGGTTGGCAAAGGCGGCTTTTGTCTTTTCAGGAACAAAACGGTTGGCGAGCGGGCCTAGGTCTTCTCCTCCTCGCCCAGGAAAGCCCGGATCATCTGTTTCTCCAGATCTTTCTTCGCCTCGGAAAGATCCTTGGAAGTATCAATGGCCCGCCAGTAATCCCGACTGACAAACCCATTCAGGAGTCCTTCCCGGGCCAATCTTGGGAAGGTCGTGTCTTCGTGGTCTCCCTTATCAGGGAGCAGGTCGTGGATGCCCTCCGAGAAAACATAGACCCCTCCGTTGATCCAGTAAGGCAGTTCCGGCTTCTCTCGAAAGCCATGGATGCACCCATTTTCGCCGAGATCCACGACGCCGTAAGGACTGATGAGGGGAACGAGTACGATAGTGGCCATGGCTCCCGAAGCGCTGTGGCTTTCGATGGTCTTCCTAAGGTTGATACGGGTGATGATGTCGCCATTGGTCACTACGACCAGACCCGATTCATCCCGTAATCGCACTTTCGACAGGGCCTGCTTGATCCCGCCCCCCCGGCCCAACGGCTCGGTTTCAACCGCGTAACTGATGTCCAGTCCCCACCTCTCCCCCTTCCCGAAGTAGTCCTCGATCACCTCATGACGATACCCGCAGGATATGACCGCCCCTTTCATTCCGGACAATTTCAACCAGCGGATCTGGTATTCGAGCACGGGCATACCCATCACCTCCACCATCGGTTTGGGCCGATCTTCGGTCATGGGGCGAAGCCGCTCTCCTTTGCCGCCGGCTAAGATGACAGCATACATAGGGGTACCTCCGGGGTGGATGTGAGGAATGAGGCAGGTAGCGCTCAAGGTAAAGGAAAAAGGCAAGGTTGAGGTCAGGGATAAGGATGAGGCGGGGGAAAAGGCCAAGGTTGCGGTTAAAGTTGAGGTAGAGACCCCTCCCCCTTGCCGCTGTCTTCTCCTTGCTCGTGCCTCAACCTCAATCTTTGGTTCTTAGGATACCTCCTGCTCGTACCGTTTGAGCGTTTGCAGTTCGCGCGGAAGGTGGATCGCGTAAGATTCCCAGTCGATCCATTCGCCGCTGAGAAACCCGTCAAACGAAATGGTTTTCAAAAGCGCGATGGCGCGCCTGTGATCTACGATGCCTTCGCCAATGGGCAACAGCCCGGAATCGTCGCCGTCGTGGACATGGAGATGTCGGATCCACGGTTTGAGAACGATAAAGGACTCGTCAATGGTGGCGTTGCCGGTGCGCACCGGGTGCATAATGTCCCAGTTGACGGCTATGGCGGGATGGTTCACCCCGGCGACCACCTCGGCGACGTGTGTGGGATCGCACCAGTCGTCGTGCGTCTCCAGACACAGCGTGACGCCGCGATCGTCCGCATGACCGGCTACGGCACCCAGGGATTCGGCCAGCAGATCGATCGCCTGTTCGCGGTTGATCCCTTCCGGGATCTGTCCACCGAAGACCCGCATGGCGGGAGCGCCCACGTCTCCGGCCAGATCGATCCGTTCGTGTGTCTGGCGGATCATCGTCTCCGTTCGGTCCGGATCGGCGTATTTCAGGGAGGTGGCCAGGCACGCCAGGGCGATGCCGGAATCGGCGACCCGCTGCTTGATCGCGGCCCGCTGCTCGGACGTGGCTGCGACCTCGATCCCGTGGGCGTGTCCCTCGTCCAGGCGCGGCTCAATGCCGTTGTACCCATAGCGGCCGGCATACTCAAGCACCTCGGGGAGACTCAGGTGCGGTGTTGAGAAGGTCATAAACCCGGATTTAATGAGGGAGGTCCTTTCTACCTGCATATTTACTCACTTGCACGCCGTCTTCCTCAACCATGAGGGAGAAACGCTACAGTGCGTCGGGGACCAGTCTAACCACACGGTCCTGTTCGCTGGATGTTCGGATGGCGTCAAAGACGCGCGAAAGCTCCAGGGCGTCGGAGGGTTGGACGGGGAAGGGTTTCTCGCCCCGGAGTGCCTGAGCGATCTCGGCGTAAATCCGGTGTTCGTCCCCGTAAAGGGCACCCTCGATTTTCTCCTGGATGATTTCCTCGTCCAAGGATTTCATGGTGCCAAATTGCGTGGGATCGTCCGGGCGATCAGGGATGTTCCTGTAGACCGTAAGGTCCTGATCGCGCACCACGATCGTGCCGCAGTCCCCCTGAATGAACCAGCTTGGGAGGTCTTCGGCAGCAACGGTATATTCGGCCTGAACGACCGTGCCGTCAGCCAGGGTCATCACCGCAAGAAAAAGATCCTCTGCGTCGCCGGGATTGATGGTCTGCTGCATCCGGCCGTAAACGCTTCGGACGGGGCTTCCCATCAACACAACCGGAGGATCCACGATGTGCGCCCCCCAGTTGAGCAGGTATCCGCCACCGTGGCGCCGTTCGGTCTGCCAGTCGCATCGGGTGGCAAAACTGCAGACCGCGTGGCGGATGAGAAAGATGTTGCCTATGGTCTTTTCGGCGACCAGTTCCTGGAGGCGCCCAAGGACGCATCCCCATCGAGCGGGAAGCCAGGGCAGCAACAAGGCGCCGGATGCCTCTGCTGCAGCCATCATCATGCTTGCCTCTGCTGCATCGACGGCCCATGGTTTGGTGACCAGCACGTTGGCGCCGGCAGCCAGGCAGTCGCAGGCCATCGGAGCGTGCTGAGCGCTGCGCGTGACAATGCTGATCAGATCGAGCTCTTCGCCTTCGAGCATCCGGTGGTGGTCGTCATAGATCGCGCATCCGAATCGCTCTGCGGCTTCCCTTCGGCGCTCTGGGTCCGTGTCGCAGACCGCAACCATCTGGAAGCCATCGTTCCCTTCGATGGCTCCAGCGTGCATGGTGCTTCCGCTCCGCCCGTACCCCAGAATCGCTGCGCGGATTTTCATCGTGGGATGCCTCACTCCGGTTCGTCCATTCCCTGAGATGACCTTGGCTGGCTTCCCAGCCCGGCCTGGAGGTAGGTGCATTCCTCCGTCAGAGGGCATATTTGGCATTTTGGCTTTCGGGCCAGACAGATCGTGCGCCCGAATCTCAGCAAATTCATATGAAACGAATAGGCCTTTCCCCGGGGAACCAATGACTGCATCACCTCGTGAACCTTCTCGGCGGAGGCGTTTTGAGGGGCCAGTCCCAGCCGTCTGGTGATCCGATGGATGTGCGTGTCCACCGGGAAGATCTCCGCGCCGCAGGCGAACATCAACACCACGCTGATCGTTTTGATACCCACACCCTTGAGGGAACCGAGTATTTGGATTGCTTCATCAGCGTGCATATCCCGGATGAAATCGAGATCGATTGCCCCGCGGGTATTGTGGAGCCATTCCAGTATCCCCTTGATCCGTTCCGCCTTCAGGTTAGCCAATCCCCCCACTCGGATGGCATCGGCGATCTCCCGCATATCGGCCGCCAAGACTTCAGACCATGCGGGGAATTGCTCTTTGAGGCGGGCATACGCGCGTCCGCTGTTGGTGTCGTTGGTGTTCTGGGAGAGGATCGTTTGGATCAGGGCATCCAAGGGATCGCTTGGCCCATGCCACGCCGGGATGCCGAAGCGTCCCTCCAGGATGGCCACGATTTTCTCCGTCCGCCTGTTCGGGTCGCGCACGCGCCCTCCTATGCGGTGGAGACGGATTCACACGGGTCCGCATCCGGTTCCACTGAGGTCTGGCCGCGGACGACGAAGACACTCGAAGGGCATTTCTCGACCGCAGCATGGTAGTCGCTCCAGTCCGAAGGGAATACGGGCAGATTGTCCTCCATAGAAACGACCTCGGAGGGCGTGACCTTCGGCTTGCTGCAGAGCGCGCATCCGATACAACCCACGTCGCAGACGGTCTTGACCGCTTTGGCCTTGTCGTGCGACACACAGCCGAGATAGACCTCCTGTGTCTTTGGAATAAGCGCCATAATCCCTCTGGGACAGGTCTGTATGCAGATGCCGCAGCCCGTGCATTTCTCCTCATCCACATGGGGAAGTCCTGTGGTACTCATGGCGATCGCATCGAAGGGGCATGCGGCCGCGCAGGAGCCCAGGAAGAGACAGCCGTAGGAACAGGCCTTGGCACCCCCACCGGTCAGCAAGGCGGCGCGGCAATCCATCACGCCTTTATACTGGAACCGATCGCGCGCGTTTTCGCGATCTCCCCGGCATCGGACCACCGCCACGGTCGG
>JAZDJA010000283.1:0-4023 GCA_043804415.1 Candidatus Latescibacterota bacterium
AAACTATCCCCCCTTTCGGAAAAGGGGGGGTGAGGGGGGATTTGATCTTGACTCCTGCGGCGTTTTCAAAGGACTGAAGTGTTTGCGAATATAGTTGGTTAGAGAGGTCAGAATCCTATGAGGACCTTGAGATTATTTCGCTTCTTGTCGCCAGGCCGGCCGGATGGCCGGGGCCGGTCAAGGTCGGTGATCGACAGACTGCTGGTCATTGCCTTGGCCATCCTTTCCTTGTGGTCTTGCGGCGTGGTCCAGGCTGAGGAGTGGGACCTCGGCCGGGTGTCGGGATATGGATTGGAACACAACCCGAAACTCGTAGCCGCCAAGCAGGCCGTTCAGGCGGCCCGGGCCAGGATAGACGAGAATCTGGCGGACTACTACCCGGCCTTGAACTTTCAGACCGACTACAGCCGACTGGGCGGATACTCTTCGTCAGGCTCCTCGGCAAGCGGCGGAGATAGGAATCTCTATTCCGCGTCCCTGGGGCTTTCCCATAATATCTATGACTTCGGCCGAACCAGGTATAGAGTGCGGACGTCGCGGTATGACGTGGAGACGTTGCAGTGGGACTTGAAAGATGTGAGACTGGGCGTTGTTGATGACATTGCGGAGGCCTACTACGGGGTCCTGCTTGCCGACCGTTCGGTCAAACTCCGCCAAGAGGACCTGGCCCGGACCAGAGAGCATCTGACCCAGGCCCAGACATTCTACAAGGTCGGCACGAAGGCCAGGATTGACGTTATTCAGGCCCAGGTTGAGGCAATCAAGGCCGAGAAGGCGTTGCTCCAGGCGCAGAGCAATGCCCGAACCAGCCGGGTGTTGCTGCAAAAGACCATGGGACTCGAGACCGCACCCTCTTTTTCCTTGAAGGACGACCTGGATACCGGCCGGGTGGACTGGCGTCTTGAAGACCTCAAGAAAGAGGCCTTGAAGCACAATCCCCTTTTGAATCACCTGAGGGCTGTGGTAAACTCAGCAGAATCCCAGGAGATGGTCGCTCGCAGCGATTTTTGGCCCCAGTTGTCCGGCACGGCCGGCTATGGCTGGACGGGCTCCGAATCCCCGTCAGACCCGGCCTGGAATGTAGGCGTGCAGTTGACCGTTCCGCTATTCTCCGGCTTTCAAACCAGGGCCAGGGTCTCGGAAACCAGGGCGGCCCTTGCCCAAAGCAAGGCCAACGTCGAGGTCCAAAGGTTAGAGGTATTAAACGATATCGAGACCCAGTTTGCCAATCTGCTGCTGGGGGAGAAGCAAATGGAGGTAGCCGGGGAGGCCCTTGGCAGCGCGCGGGAGAACTTCGAACTCAGCACCGGTCGCTACAAGGCCGGCGTTGGCACTATCCTGGAGGTCACAGATGCCCGGGTTTCTCTCGCCCAGGCGGAAACCGACTGTGTCCAGGCGGCATATGACTACAAAATAGCCCGCTTCAAACTGGAAAGGACGGTTGGACGGGAGTGACGCCGGCCCGGTACAGACGTAAATCTCACCTTAATATAAAGGAGCAGACAACATGAAGAATGTAGAGATGAATCTTGACGGGGATATCCTGACCATCACAGTGGACCTGTCCAAGGAATTCGGCCCTTCGTCCTCGGGCAAGACCATCATTATCGCCTCCACCGAAGGCAACGTCTCCGTCCCAGGGGCTGAGGACAAGAAGGTGGGCCTGAACATCTACCGCAGGAAGTAAGATGAAAAAGGCTGTGAAAGGGGCGCTCTGGTCGGGGCTGGTCTACCCCGGCATGGGGCAGATGGTCCTGGGGAGCAGGATCACAGGCGCTGTGTTTATGGGGCTGGCGACGGCCGGTCTTGCGGTCGTTGTCCGCGGGGTTATGAACCGGGTATCCGCGGTCATGGATCAGATCACCCCAATCCTGCAAAAGGGGGGAACGGGTACGGAGGACATCATTCAGACAGCCACCCGCTGCGCAGGATCGACGTCCGGCCCGGAAGACCTCGGAGCCTGGCTTCTGGCTGCCTGCTGGACGGCGTCGGTCATTCATGCCTATCTCCTGGGAAAGAGGATGGATGATACGCCCACTCCGCCCATGCACTACTGAGCGTAACCACTCAGGTGTTTAGGCTGAAGGCTATATTGCAGTTGTACTGCAATATAGCCGACAATCTTCGTCTGTTAACCTCAAACCCCGTACATCGCCCTCTGGATGTAACTGTCCTCGCGAGGAAAACGAAGCCCGGTACCGTTTCCGCGGCCGCTATCCTTCGCGGCAACATCTCACCCCGCCCTGGGCGCCATCCATGCCGACGGCTACCTCATCCCCGCCCCGCGCACGAGTCCCACAAACTTGCCCACAATCTTCACACGGCCTTGGAACCTGCCTTTGAAGACCAGCGGCGGATACACCCTGTTGGCCGCATGCAGCTCAGTCACGCCCTTTCGCCGCCGCAAGATCTTAAGAGTGGCCTCAATCAGCACATTGTCAATCATCACCGCGACTATGCTGCCGGTATCGGCGTAATTCTGCGGGCGGATGACGACAAGGTCCCCGTCCAATATGTGGGCGTCGACCATGGAATCCCCCTGGATGCGAAGGATGAAGCAATCCGCACATCCAAAGATTTCCGGGGAAAACGGCAACCCCTCTTCCCGGAGCTCCACGGCTTCTATCGGGGGGCCGGCGGCTATCTTGCCAAGCACGGGGATCGACTTCTCTTGTCCCCCAGTTGTCAGACGCCACGCCCGCTTCTTCCCAGGGGTAGAAATCAGGTATCCTTTGTCCACAAGCACATGCAAAATGCGATGAATCCCGGCCGGCCCGCTTAGGCCCAGGTGGCCGCAAATCTCCCGCACCGACGGCGGTATGCCGTATGCTCCATGGTACTGCCGGATAAACTCAAGGACGCTTCCCTGTCGCGGTGTTAGATCCACACTAATCCTTTTACGAACCTGGTTAAGCTTGTCTTCTGACAGGTTCATAAAAGCTCCAGTTGCAAGGCGCGCAAATCCTGAAGAATGAGGTGTACTGCTAGCTACTCCGAAATGATGAAGGATGCAGCGCAACACAGCAAATGGACTTTTGCGAACCTGTCAGAGCATGTCTCCGGGGCTCTGCACCCCCCGTCCCCCTCTGTTGAGTCCATGGGTGTAGATCATCGTAGTACTCACATCTTTGTGGCCAAGCAGTTCCTGAACAGTATGAATGTCAGGGACCTGGACATGAATAGGTGTGACATATTGCGCTGGATTTCGGTTCGGATTCAAGGCGCATCAAGGGGCGCATATCATGATATGTAACCTTTGATGCAACGCGGAAGCCGGATCGAGAGACAAGCAAGATGGGACAGCTATTCATTTCCACGTCCCTCAAGCCGGATTCCAGCAGATGGGTAGCGAAACTGTGTCGAAGCGTGTGGCAACTGCCTGCCTTTGCAATCCCCGCCTGCCGAATGGCATTCTTCACGGCGTCCTGCAGGACGGTCTCGGCAACGTGGTGTCGGCGTTCAACACCGGTTCGCGGGTCGATTGACCGCCTGGAGGCCGGAAACACATACTGCCACGCCCAACCACGGTTTGCATTCGGATACTTGCGTTCCAGTGCATAGGGGAGATACACTGCTCCAAAGCCCTCCTTGAGGTCTTGTTCATAGAATGCCTTCACTCTGTCCATGTGCCGCTTGAGATTGTCAATAACGATATTGGGAAGCATAGTCACCCGGTCCTTGCTACCCTTCCCATCCCTTACCGTGATCTGCTTATAGCCAAAGTCAATGTCCTTCACACGCAGGCGAACACATTCCATCAGGCGCAAGCCACATCCATAGAGCAGTTGTCCCATGAGCCACTTGCTTCCGTCAAGACGTCTGAGCACGGACCTGACCTCGTCTTTAGTGAAGACGACTGGCACCCTCTGAGGTTTCTTGGCCCTGATAAGGTCGTCCAGGAGCCCAATGTCTTTCTTAAGCACCTCTTTGTACAGGACCTAAAAATTGCAATTGCCGAGTTTGCCGGAGATGCAAGGAAGAGGGCACTGCACAGTACTTTGGTACGGGTAGTGCCTGATGACG
>JAZDJA010000284.1:0-10165 GCA_043804415.1 Candidatus Latescibacterota bacterium
GCTGGAAATCGAGGAAGCACAGTCGATAGAGGATCGCCGCAAGGATGATGAAATATAAGCCGAAAGCGCCCGCTTGTCAAATGGTTTTCCTTCCCAGATGGCCATGCCGTCGATCCAAAGAGCAGATTTGCGGCACAAAGAAGGCCCCGCTCTTGTGGGAGCGGGGCCTGTTCGGAAAACGGCTGGGGTGATTCCTCAAAAGGCCGTGGTGCACAGGGAAGGAAGCGGTCGCAAATTCCCCCGGTGCTTCACTTGGGTATGCCGCTCTTCTTGTGCGGACGTGGCGTCTGGTGTTCAGTCAAGGCCACTTTGACAGACAGGAGGCAGGGGCAAACCTTGTGTTTGCCTGCTCCAGACGCGCATGATCCCATTCGTCATTTGAGCCTTGACAGACCACTAGTCACACCGCGAAAAGCCACAGGAACGACAGACCACACATCCCTCCATGTACTCTGTGATGCCTCCGCATTCGGGACACGTGCCGCCCGGCCGGTGGCCCGGTGTTTCCTCCCCGCTTTCCTTTGTTTTTCCTGCTCCGTCCTCGCCGGCCTCTTCCTGTGCGTAGAGCTGAATCGCCTTTGCGATCGCATCGGCGCAGGAGAGAATGTGCACGCCGTTTTGCCAGACCGGAAGGGGACAGCTGATGGCGGAGAGTTGTTGCACGATGGCGTCCACGGAGATGCCCGAGCGCAATCCTACCGAGATCAGACGACTGATCGCCTCGCTCTGCGAGGATGTGCATCCGCCGGCCTTGCCCATGGCGGAGAAGACCTCACACAGTCCCTCCGAGTCTTCGTTTATCGTCACGTAGAGATTCCCGCAGCCGGTCTTCATCTTGATCGTCTTTCCCCGGGTGACCTGAGGCCGGGGTCTCGGCTCCCTGCGCGCCGCGCCTTCCCCTTTCTGCTCCCCCTCTTTGTCCTTCTCGGCAGTGGTCTTGGAGACGCTCAGTACCTGGAGGTCCCGGCTTCCATCCCGATAGATAGTCACGCCTTTGCAGCCCAGCTTATCGGCCAGCAGATACGCCTCCCGGACGTCATCCCGAGTGGCTGAGTTGGGAAAATTCACCGTTTGCTCACCGCGTTGTCCGTGTATTTCTGATAAGCGGCCTGTATGCGAAGGTGCCATTCGGGGGTGATCTCATGCGCGGCCACGAAATAGTCGGGCAGGTTTTCGCCCGGGTGCGTCCGGGTCCATTCCTCGTAAAGCGGATGCAGAAGCTCCACCTCGCCGAAACTGTCCCTGCGGGTGGTCTTCCAGGCGAAGTTCGGTTCCACGCCGCTGGAGCAGCCCGCGATGATGCTGATCGTCCCGGTGGGCGCGATGGTCGTTACGGTTGCGTTTCGAACCTGCCTGGCACCCGGTGTATCGAAGGTACTGCCGACGAAGTTGGGGAACGCGCCCCGTTCTTCTCCCAATGCTACCGAAGCTTCGTGCGCTTTCTCCTGAATGAAGCCCATCACCTTTTCGGCTTGCTCCACCGCCTGTTCCGAGTTATACGGAATCTGGAGTTTGATGAGCAGATCCGCGAATCCCATCACGCCCAGACCCACCTTCCGGTTGGATTTGGTCATCCGCTCGATCTCAGGCAGCGGGAAGCGATTCATGTCGATGACGTTATCCAGAAAGTGCACTGCGGTGGCGACCGTCCGGGCCAGATGTTCGAAATCGATCCTGCACTCCACGACCATGTTGGACAGGTTGATCGAGCCCAGATTGCAGCTCTCGTTGCCCAGCAGAATCTGCTCACCGCAGGGATTCGTGCTCTCATACGTTCCAATGTGTGGCGTGGGATTATACGCATTCATGCGATCGATGAAGACGATTCCCGGATCCCCGCTTGTCCACGCCCGATCCACGATCCTGCTGAATACCTCGCTGGCTTTCGGGGTTCCCACCACCTTTTTCGTGTCCGGAGCGATCAATTCATACGTGTCGTTCGCCTCCAACGCCTTCATGAATTTGTCGGTGAGCGCCACCGAAAGGTTAAAATTGTTCAGCTTGGTCAGATCCTGTTTGGCGTCTATGAAGTCGAAAATGTCCGGATGATCCACCCGGAGAATCCCCATATTTGCGCCGCGCCGCTTGCCTCCCTGCTTCACCGTCTCCGTGGCTGCGTTGAACACCTCCATAAAGGACAAGGGGCCGCTGGCCACACCTCCTGTATCCTGCACCAGCGAACTTTGGGCGCGGATCCGG
Organism: Candidatus Latescibacterota bacterium; assembly: GCA_043804415.1. Classification (GTDB taxonomy): domain Bacteria; phylum Latescibacterota; class 4484-107; order 4484-107; family 4484-107; genus 4484-107. The sequence goes on from JAZDJA010000284.1 coordinate 2,200, forward strand.
GAGAAGGAAAATCCGGTGCCGCCGCCGGATTTATGGATGAGAGCGGTGTTCTTGATGGCCTCGAAAATGCTCTCCATATTGTCTTCGATCGGGATCACAAAACACGCGGATAGCTGCTGAAGTTTCCCTCCCGCGTTCATCAGGGTCGGGGAATTGGGCAGGAAATCCAATTGGGTCATCATCTCATAGAATGCCTGCTCCGCATCCTTTACCTCCCGTTCCGTGCCATACAGCTGGTCCGCGGACGCGATGTTTCTTGCCACGCGCCTGAAGAGCGCCTCTGTGGTCTCCACCACCTTTCCTGTTTCGTCCTTCCGAAGATACCTTCGCTCCAAGATTCGCTTTGCATTTGAAGACAGCGCGCAGTCTTCTTTCTTCGTCCGGACGGCTTTTGCAGCCATACTCTCCTCCTGTGAATGAAAAGGGTAACGTGAAAGGCGGCTACGCTTCACCGGTTGCCTGAATTACCATATATTGTGTATGGCCTAGTATAACACTCAATATATGGTATGTCAACCCTCGTGGAGGGGGTTCATCTTTCTTTCCCGGTGGCATGCTTTCCATTCCTTTTTATTTCTTCCGATTTCATCGAAATTTACAAAAGTGAATGAGGTCATGGAAAGTGCTTGCTTTTTGGGTTCGAAATGGATATGTTAGTGCCTTCTTCGGGATCTCGTTTCTTCCTCCCCCTTCCTGAAAGCACCAAGGAGACGAACGGATTGCAGGGGAACTTTCCATAGTCGGCTGCAACTGGGAAAGGGAGGAAGGTCTGCGGGCGGCTCCCCTCACAGGTCTCTCTTTCTCCCCTTTTCGTCTTTCGGATCGCCGTGGCGTCATTCATTCAAAAAGGAAAAGTGTGAACCGAAATGTTCGAATCATGTTGGGCGTGTCCATTCTGTTCGGGCTGTCCATTGGGATATACGACTTCTTGCTGCCCTTTTACCTGGATGAGGTCGGGATTTCCTTTGCCTATATGGGCGCCATCTTCTCGATGGCCGCGCTCGTGATGTTTGTGTTACGGGTCTATGTGGGACACCTATCGGACCGGATCGGGCGGAAGGTTTTCTATGCGCTGGCGATTTTGGGGTGTTCGGTGGCCAACTTTCTGACGCCCTTCTTTGGGGCGCTCTGGGCTCAGACCGCGCTCAAAAGCCTCCGGGAATCCTCTGCGGTGGTCAAAGAGACGATGCACACGGTCGCGCTCTACGAAAACGCAAAGAACCGATTCACGGACTTTATCGCCCGAACGAACGGCGCGGAGATTCTGTTTCAGGGGATCGGTACGTTCGTGGGGGGCGCGCTCTTGGTGGCAGTGGGTTTCCGGGTTTCCTTTTTCCTCTCTGCCTTGCTTTTGATGGGGACCTTCCTTTGGTTTATGACATGCTACGATGAGCGCAACACCAGGACCGAGCCCGGGGAAGCGACTTCCCTGCGCGATCTGTGGCTCTTCGAACTGCCCGTGGAACTGAGGATTCTTGCGCTATCGGGTTTCGTATTCACCGTGGGACTCAGCACGAGCCACTGCTTTGTGATGCCCCTGTTCTTCGCCAAGAAATTCCTCGTCTCCGCTCCCATCGTGGCTGCGATTCTGACCCTGCACCGAGTCTTCCTGGGATTTCCGATGCTGTTTACCGGACGATGGGTGCGGGGGAATCTCAAGGCGCTCTATATTGGATTTGTGATCTACGAAGGGGTTGCGATGTCTGTATCCGCGCTGATCCCTGATTTCCTTCCAGCCACGGTGGTATGGCTGACGCACGATCTGGTGGGCGCCTCCGTCTGGTTTCCCATCCAAAGGACGCTCATTCAGCGGTTTGCCCGGCCGGAAGCGCGGGGTCGCCAGGTGGGACAGGTGTTGGCCATATCCAGCCTGGGGTGGGTATTCGGCCCGTTGATCGCGGGATTTGTGGCGCATGAGTCGATCAGCGCGCCCTTTTTCCTCAGCGGCCTCTTGATGATTGTCTCCGCATTGACACTGCTCCCACTCAGGGCGGAGCGGGAGATTCCCATGGTTCAAGAATCCCAGATTTAGGTGATTTTCGAAATGCTTCTGGCGGCCCAGGGCGCTTTGTTCTCTAGAGGTACGATCTAACCCTCGGCCCACTTCCCTCAGAAGGACCGGGGGCGCCTCCTGCCCACTTTGGAAGGATAGCTCCCCTGACCCGCTCCCTCCATCGCAACCTCAAGCCAAAAAGATGCCACGCGCCATGGCCCTATGCCGGTTGACGTTTCTCCCGAGATGGAGGAGCGTCCGAACCGGATGAGAAGCAGCAAACCGCGCAGGAAATCCGCTTTGGACCGCCCCGAAATAAAGCTTGCCTTTGCGCTTCGATTTGACTATATTCCCCACGAGTAGTTGAGATTGCTTCGTTTTGTGGGATATTTCACTCGGAGGAGGAGCAGGTCTCAGCTTTCTGAGAGAGGAGGGCCTTTCGATGAATCTGAAGCAGCAGATGCAACGCCTCAATGAGATTGGGATCGCCCTTTCGAGCGAACGCAATCTCAACCGGCTATTGGAGCGCATTATGGCCGAAGCCCGTGCTTTCACCCATGCGGATGCGGGCACGCTTTATCTGGTGCAGGCCGAGTCCCGAACACTCAAATACGAGATTTTACAAAATGATACGCTGGGGATGCAGTTTGGCGGTATCAGCGGCGGGGAGATTCCATGGGACCCTCTGTTGCCGCTCTACAATCCGGACGGATCTTCAAACAATGCCAACGTATCGGCATCCGTCGCGATATCCGGTAAGACGGTAAATATCCCCGACGTATACAAGACCGAGGAATTCGACTTTTCGCGCATGCGCAAGGCGGATCAGGCGAGCGGCTATTGCTGCAAATCCATGCTGGTGCTTCCCATGCGGGACCACGAGGATGAGATCATCGGAGTGCTGCAGTTGATCAATGCGATGGACGCCCGGAGACAGGCAATCCCGTTTTCTTCGGCCGTGGAGGATCTGATCGCGTCTCTTGCATCGCAGGCTGCGGTGGCGATCACCAATGTGCGGCTTATCCAGGGCATGGAGGCCCTCTTCGGGGCTTTCGTGAAGGTGATGGCCACTGCAATAGACGAAAAGGCCCACTATACCCGCGGTCACATCGAACGGGTGGCGCTCCTGACGATGGCCATATCGGAGTCTATTTCCGAGGCTGACGAAGGCCCGTATGCGGACGTTTCGTTCTCCGAGGAGGAACTCAACGAACTCAGGATTGCGGCGTGGATGCACGACGTGGGCAAGGTCACCACGCCGGAATGGGTGGTGGACAAGGCCAACAAGCTGGAGGCTGTGTCTGATCGCGTGAAATTGATCCGGACGCGCTTTGGCATAATCCGGGAGCAAATGAGGGTGTTGGCCCTGGAGCGCAAGGTCGCACTCTTGAAGAAGGGCAGTGGGGAGGCGGAATTGAACGCGGTGGATGGGGAGTTGGAGGAGAGCATTCAGGAACTGGGGGAGGATCTGGATTTTGTGATCCGCGTGAACACCCCGGAAGAATTCATGAAGGACGAGTATCTGGAGCGATTGCAGCAGATTGCGCAGAAAACCTTTCTCGAGAATGGGGAAACCACCCCCTATCTCACCGAGGACGAATTGGAGAACCTGTCCATTCGGAAAGGAAGCCTGACCCCCAAGCAAATCGGGATCATTCGCAATCACGCGGCGGTCACGCTCAAAATGCTCGAGCAGATTCCGTTCACGAAGAAACTCAAGAACGTGCCCCGGTTTGCGGGTGCTCATCACGAGATGCTCGACGGATCCGGGTATCCCCTGGGCATCGCCGGAGATCAACTTCCGCTTCAGTCCCGCATTCTGGCCGTGGCGGATGTTTTCGAGGCGCTCTCCGCACGGGATCGCCCGTATAAGAAAGCCAAGACGGTGGAGGAAACGATGCGCATTCTGGGTTTCATGGTCAAAGATGGCCACTTGGACCCGGACGTGGTGGACTTGCTGATCAAGGAGAAGGTGTATAACAAGGTGCCCTCCATTCGGGAAACGCTGGAGGCGGCCGGGAAGCAGGGATAGGCCCGCGCACCTGCTTGGCATCAAATCGAGGGGCTACTGCAAGAGAGCTTCAATCTCGGAGGATCGCATATCGAAAAACTGCGCGGAGAGACGCGGGATGAGCAGCATTTCATTCTTCGTCTCTTTTTTTCCATGTTCGGAACCTATGATGAACTCCAAAACCGATCGGTATATTCTGGTGGTGGAAGACGAAGCGGATATTGCGGAACTGGTGCGCTATCGACTGCAGCGGGCGGGGTTCTTGACGCGCGTGGCGCAAAACGGCGAGGATGCGCTTGCGGAGATCGGGGCGGAACCTCCCGTGCTGATTGTGCTGGATCTGATGTTGCCGGACATGGAAGGGACGGAGGTGTGTCGTCGGATTCGGAGCGCACCGGAAACGGCCGGTCTTCCCATCTTGATGCTTACCGCAAAGGGAGAGGAGACGGATCGGGTAGTGGGATTTGAGTTGGGCGCGGACGATTATATGGTCAAGCCGTTTAGCCCCCGGGAGCTGGTCCTTCGTGTGAAAGCCGTTCTTCGCCGATCTGAGGGGATATCCATCGCTGAGAAGGATCCCATTCGATCGGGGAATCTGATCCTGGATATTGGAGCGCACAGGGCCTATGTGTTTGGGATACTGGCTCAACTGACAGCCACGGAATTCGATCTGCTGGTCTTTTTGATGCGATCTCCCGGGAGGGTACATACGCGCGAGGGACTTCTTGATGCGGTGTGGGGATACGACTACCAGGGATATGATCGTACGGTAGATACACACGTTCGGAGACTCAGGAAGAAGTTGGGAACGGCTTCGGAACAGATCGAAACCGTGCGTGGTGTGGGATACCGGTTCTGTGGGGATGGATGATGGGAGTGACCGCCTCCCGTTTGTGTTTGACGTGGCTCAGCCACCCGTGCTCTACTCAGGAGTTTTCGCGATGAAATGGCACCTCCGATGGAAGTTGATGTTGACGTACCTTGTCATGATTTTTGTTGGGATCGCTTCGGTAGAGATCTATCTCGGGACGGTATGGAAACGCCGCCTTATCGAGCAGACGCATGAGGAACTGGTGCGCGAGGCGATGCTGATCAAGGCGCATCTCGAGCCCCGTTTTTCATCCGGGCTGGCCAACCCGGTGGATGAGGTGGTGGATGCCTTGTCAGGCGTTTTGGAGGCCCGCGTGACGGTGGTGGATGCGGAGGGAGCGGTTCGAGGCGATTCGGAGTTGGATGGGGAGGAGCTTCGGCGAGTCGAAAATCATTCCGAGCGGCCGGAGATTGTGGCGGCGCGGCGGTTGGGTGTGGGACAAAGTGTACGGTATAGTACGACACTTCGGACGGACATGATGTATGTCGCGGTGGCTATGGAAAGCGCGCCTCGTGGCGTCGTCCGGTTGGCGCTTCCTTTGTGGAAGATCGTCCAAATGCGGCGGGATGTGCATAAGGCGTTGTTCTGGGCGTCATTGGGGACATTGGTGTTGGTGTTTGCGTTGAGCTATGTCGTGTCGGCGTTCCTCTCCCGGCCGATCCGGCAATTGACCCAGGCCGCCAGGCGGATGTCCGGTGGCGATTTTTCCACCAAACTTCATATCTCCTCTCGGGACGAATTAGGGGTCTTGGCATCGGCGCTGGAGGAGATGGTCGCACAGTGGCAGGCGCGTGTAGATGAGATCGCGGAGGCGGGCGCTCGCACGGAGGCGGTATTGGATGGGATGACGGAGGGAGTGCTGGTCGTGGATGCGGGCGGACGGATTCTTCGGAGCAATCTCGCATTGCGATCTATGGTGCAGCCCCCGGCGGATGTGGAAGGCGAATCCGTTGCGGAGGTGATCCGAAGCGCCGTGCTTCAAGAGGCGTTGGATCGGGTGCTTGAGACCGGGGAGGCGGCCGCAGTGGAGATTGCGCTGATGTTTCCAGCCCATAAAACGCTGGAAGTCTCTCTTTCGCCGATCCGTGTGGGAGGTGTTGTGGCGGTCTTCCACGATGCGACGGAGCGGCGCAGGTTGGAGCGGGTGCGCCGGGATTTCGTGGCCAATGTGTCGCACGAACTGCGGACGCCCCTGACCGCCATCAAGGGCTACGTGGAGACGCTTTTGGATGGCGGGATAGAAGATCAGAAGCAGTCCCTGGATTTTCTGCGCGTGATCCAGCGTCATGGCAATCGGCTTGGGGCGCTCTTAGGCGATCTGTTGGAATTGGCCCGGATCGAGAGCGGGGAGGTGCGCGCAGAGGCGAAAGCGGTGGATCTTCGAAGCGTCGCGCTTGGATGTATGCAGTCTGTGGAAGCACAGGCCGCCGGAAAACGAGTGACGCTGAACGTGGACCTGTCGGAGGACATTCCTCCGCTGTGGGTCGCACCGGAGCCGTTGGAGCGTGTGCTGACCAATGTGTTGGACAATGCGGTCAAGTATAATCGCGAGGGCGGATCGGTGACGGTGGAGGCCCTCGCCGAAAAAGAGGAGGTGCAAGTGCGCGTGCGAGACACCGGCGTGGGGATTCCTTCGAGCGAGCTTCCTCGGATATTCGAGCGATTCTATCGAGTGGATAAATCCCGTTCGAGGGCGCTGGGAGGCACCGGACTCGGTTTGTCTATTGTGAAGCATTTAGTGGAAGGATGGCGAGGGCGGGTGTGGGCGGAGAGTGTATTGAATCAGGGGAGCACGTTTTACTTTACCGTGCCTCGAATGGTCCCCGAGTTTTGCAGTCAGGATAGATTGAACACCGAAGGACACTGAATATAATGTACCCCAAAAACTGGACAATGATTTAAGGAGGATTGAGGACGGTTTTGAGGAACAAAAACCGTGGAATCCTGGTGTAATATATGTCCAGTTTCGAAAGGGGGTATATGATGAGTCTACGCAAGCGTTATGATGGTCGCTTCAAGGCCCAGGTGGTATTGGAAGCGCTACGGAATCAGAGCACGATAGCCCAGTTGGCCGGCAGTTACGGAGTACACCCGAACCAGATCACGAAGTCGAGGCAGTCCAATAAAAGTAGCCTCGACCAAGTGGAAACGGCAGCTGCTGGATGAGCTGCCCCACGTCTTCACCAAGAAGCGGGAGAAAGGGCAACAGGAGCACGAGGAGCTTGTCTCAGAACTGTATCGTCAAATAGGCCAATTGAAGGTAGAACTGGACTGGGTAAAAAAAAGTGTAACCTGCTCGGTTGAGGAAAAGCGGGGCCTCATAGCCCCGGGGGATAGAGCGATCCCTGTGTATCGTCAGTGTGAGTTGTTGGGACTCTCCCGTTCCAGCTTCTACTACGAGCCGGCCGTCGCGTCTCCGCTTAACCTGGCCTTGAGGGTCGCTCTTTTCTATTGGACTGAGCGACCTATGCGTCTGATCGACGAGCAATACACCCGAACGCCATTTTACGGCATCCGTCGTATGACGGTGTGGCTCCAACGACAAGACCATCCCATCAATCACAAGCGGGTGGCGCGTCTGATGCGCACGATGGGGCTGGAGGGGATCTATCCCAAGCCCAGATTAAGTCGGCCGGGAGAGACGCCCAAGCGATATCCCTATCTGCTCAAAGCCATGACCATAGAGTGCTCCAACCAAGTGTGGAGTACCGACATCACCTACATCCGGCTAGAGCATGGCTTTGTCTATCTGGTGGCCGTAATGGACTGGTTCAGCCGGTATGTGCTCTCTTGGGAACTCTCCAACACCCTGGACAGCTTCTTCTGCATCGCAGCATTAGAGAGAGCGCTCAGGAGCGCCAAGCCCGGCATCTTCAACAGCGATCAGGGTTCGCAGTTCACCTAGGTCGCTCAGTCCAACAAAAAAGAGCGACCTGCGAAAATTTCACCGACCTACTCGAACAGGAAAATATTCGCATCAGTTGGGATGGACGAGGGAGGTGCTGGGATAACATCTTCGTTGAGCGACTCTGGAGAAGTTTCAAGTATGAGGAAGTGTATCTAAAGCACTACGAAAGCGTGCCCGAGGCCA
>JAZDJA010000285.1:0-9321 GCA_043804415.1 Candidatus Latescibacterota bacterium
CATGCCCAGGGTACCTCCTGGCGCGGCAAGGGAGCGGGCTCCTGGGGAGATTTCGGCAGTTTTTCCTTCCAGAACAGCAAGTCCCTTGCGGCCGGCGAGGGCGGAGCGGTTTTGACCAGCAGTGAAGCGCTTTTTGAGCGCGCGTCCCTCCTGCGCAATATCGGTCGCCGGACCGGACAGACCACGTACGACCATTATGTGGCTGCGTCGAACTATCGTCTGGGAGGGCTGCAGAGCGCGCTGCTGCTTTCGCGGTTCGGGCGGTTTGGTCGCGAGGCGGAGGAACGTCATCGGAACGGGGCCTTCCTGGCAGCCGAGTTGGATCTGATCCCCGGGCTTTCCCGACTGCCGAAAGAGGACCGGATCACGCGGCGGGGATACTATTTTATGGTGTTGGACTTCGATGCGGACGCTTTCGGCTGCTCCCGCGAGCGATTCATCGCGGCCATGCAGGCAGAGGGCATCGAATGGATCGGAGCCGGGTATAACCGTCCGGTTCACATGGAGCCTGCGTTTGACCCCGCCAATCTGCGTCCCCTTCTCCACGAGGGAACCCCACTGCCGGATTACGCGACCCTGCACCTGCCCGGTGCCCTTAGGTGGGCGGCACGCCAGGTGACCATCGGCCATTCCTATCTGCTGGGAGACGGCACCGGAGCGAGGCTGATTCTGGATGCGGCGCTCAAGGTGAAGGAACACGTGACCGAGTTGACCGATGGGGAAAAGTAGGGAGGACACCTCATGATCGGCGATCTACATGTGGGTTTTGGCACGGCGGACATCACGCCACCCGTGGGGGTGGAACTCTGTGGATTCGGCTGGTATCTGGGCCGGAAATCCACGGGCGTGCTTGAACCATTGCTGGCCCGGGCGATGGTGTGGCAGACCGGGGATAGGCGGGGTGCCATCCTCTCCTGTGACCTGGTCGGCGTGAATCGGGAACTGGTACACGCGGTGCGGGCCGCCCTGTCGGATGCGTGCGGGATACCGGCGGAGCACACGATGTTATGCGCCACCCACACGCACTCCGGTCCGACAACCGTGCCGTTTATCGGGTGGGGCGAACAGGACCCGGATTACCTTGCCGGGTTGCCTGAGCGCATCGCATCCGCGGCGCGGATCGCGGCCAGGCAGATGTCACCTGCCACTATGGAGTATGGCGCGGTGCCGGTGGCGGGCATCTCGTTTAACCGGGAGGTTCGCTCAGGGGAAACCGATCCCCTTGTAAGGGTGCTCAGTGTCAAGAGCGGCGACCGGATGATGGGTTTTCTCGCCCACTATTCCTGTCACCCGGTCGTCATGTGTCAGCAGACCTCTCTGATCAGCGGCGATTTTGTGGGGCTGGCCACGAATCAGTTGGCAGCCAAATACGGGGCAGTGGGCATGTTTCTGCAGGGCTCCTGCGGAGACCAGAATTCCGTGTACCGTTTCCAGCCTCAGGAGGAAGCGCTCGGGAGCCTGCGCCTGCTGGCGGATCGGTTTGCAGAACGCATCGAAGCGGCTTTAGAGGGCGCCCAGCCCATCCCATCGGATGCGGTGTGCGTCAAACGGCGGGAACTCTCTCTCCCCCAGTCTGTACCGGATCGGCCGCTTTTATTGCGGCACTGGCAGCTGGCCAAGGAGGTCATGGCACACGAGGACCTGCCCGAAGATCTCCGACGTCGTTTCAAGCTGGAACAGGCAGTTTACCAAGCGGTGTGGCAGCGTTACGACCGCACTCCGTTGGGCAGCCGACAGACCGAGATACAGGCCATTCGTTTCGGCGATATCACGTTAGTGGCGCATCCGGCGGAGCTTTTCTATCGTTTCCAGCGCGAAACAGAGAGCCGCCTTGCACCCGCAAAAACGATGGTCGTGGGATATGCCAATGACTATGTGGGGTATGTGCCTTCACCGGATCGATTCGATGTGTCCGAGGAAGTGGTTTCCTACCCGGCCCTTTTCGTTCCGTTTCTGCTGGGAGAGTTTCCATTCCGTCCGGATGTGGGCGCGGTCCTGACAGATGCGATGGTGGATCTCGCATCTGCCTGTAACTGAAGGTTCCGATAAAAGAAGGCAGGGAGATCACATGAATCACCGGGAAACGATAGCCCTCGAGAACGATTGTTACCGACTGGAAATGGATTCGGAGCACGGGGCCATCCACCGCATATACGACAGGATCGCCTGTCTCGAGCTGATCGCCGAGCCGCGTCTGGCAGCCAATTTTCAGGTGTTGCTGCCTCTGCGCGATATGCAGGCCAACACCCTCCTCGGAAAAGAACAACGCCTGACCGCATTCGAACAAACGGCCCAGGGTGTGACCCTTTACTGGAAAGGCCCGCTTGAAAATCCACAGGGCGCATTCGATCTGGACGTGGCCATGCATATTGAGCTGGCAGGGCAGGCGATTTCCTTTCGCCTGGATGTCCACAATCGAACACCCTTCCAGGTGGCGGAGGTGTGGTATCCCCTTTTGGGAGGGATTACGGGCATCGGAGAACGCAAGGATACCGAGGCGATGATCCCCTTCATGGGCGAATCCTGCTATCCCGACCTGTTTCAGAACTTTCGGGGCATGGTCGAACTCGGAACGCCTGTGCCGGAGTATTTTTTCCCCTACTCAACGAGCATGCCGATGCCATGGGTGGACCTCTATAACCGGAGGCTGGAAAGAGGGGTCTATTTTTCCTGCCACGACACCGTTCCACGATTTGGAGCCCTGCGCTTCCAGATGCAGCCCGGCATTGCGCACGGCCGCCTGGACACCTGGCCGCGCAGCGAGGAGCTGGACAAGAACATCCCCGCAGGCATCACGGCCAACTGGGTCAATTTCCCCTACACCCAACCCGGCGAAACCTTCGAAGGCCCCCCTGTGGTGGTGCAGTGCCATGAGGGCGACTGGCACGAGGGAGCCCGGATCTATCGTCAGTGGTTCACCTCCCACTTCCCCCTCCCCGATCCCAAAGGAAGCTGGCTGCGGCAGGAGATGGCCTTTCAGAACACCATGTTTCTGCTTCCGGAGGGAAATGTCCAGCGAATCTTCCACGACATTCCCGGGTGGGCGCAGGACGCGCTGGACTATGGCGTGAAGTCCGTGCTCATCAGCGGCTGGGACCGAGGCGGCCACGACAACCAGTATCCCTACTACGAGCCCGATGCGAGACTGGGCACCTGGGAGGATCTCGCCGCGGCTGTCCGGGAATGTCACCAAATGGGTATGCGGGTCTTCTTCTTTGCGAATTTCCAGCCCGTTGACCCGACCACCGACTGGTACCGGGAGGAGCTGCATCGCTATCGATCCATGGACCCATGGGGATGCTCCACACCGATGGGCTGGGGCATGGGCACACTCGGTGCGCGCATGGGGTTCACGAAACACCCCATGGTCAAGGCCAGTCCCGCCTTTTCCGAATTCCGCGCGATCATCATTCGACAAATGGTCCAACTTGCCCGGATCGGTGCGGACGGCTTGCAGATTGATAAGCTCAATTCGGTGGGTATGGACTTCAATCCAACGCTGTCGGAGAGTCCCGACAGGGCCTCTTGCGAGGGAATCCTCAAAGGGCTGGACGAGCTGCTTTCGGCCTGCAGGGCAGTCAACCCCGAGTTCTGCGTGTCCGTGGAGAGCGCCTGGGATAGGACCCTCCAGTACTCGGACGTCGCCTGGGTATGGCATCCCACCTGGGTGATTGACCATGCGCCCGCGTATAAATTCACCTTCCCGGAATGGCTGCCTGCTATTGCCATCACCCAGCCCTATGACTACAACGTGGTCAACACCGCGGTGCGTTTCGGGTACCAGCTTCTGATCGGCCCGGCCCACTACACGGCCTCGATGCAGGATGGGCCGATGAGACCGCTGTCCACCTACATCCGGGAGATCCTCCGAATGCGGGAAGAACTGAAGGACACGATCTTCATGGGCGAGTTCCTGGACACCCTGGAAACGCATGTGCAAGGGCATGAACGCATCAGATTCAGCACCCATCGAAATCCCCGGACCGGAAAACGGGCGTGTGTGCTGGTCAATTTCGGAGAGACCCCCCATCGGGCGTCCGTCTCGTTTGCAGGGAACCTTGCAGGGACGGCACGCATCCATCGGCCGTTCGAGAAGGTCAGGTCTCGGAAGTTTCCGGTGACGCTCACGATCCCTGCTGAGCGACTGGCGATCGTTTTGGAGGAGTAGCTCCTCCGCCAATGGGTGGGCCGTCCGCTCACCCCGTCCCGATAAAATGGACGGAAGGGGAAGCAGATGATACGATTTGAACGCTTTGCGGACAGACCGGTCATTCCCAGAACACCACCGGGCACATGGAAATCCGTGTATACAGCCAACGCCGAGGTGTTGCGCGTGGGAGATCGGGTGCTTCTTTATTACCGGGGTCAGGGGGATGCCCAGCATGATCAGATCGGCGTGGTCTCCGTTCCTTTTTCGGAGTTTGATGGGGTGACCTTCCAGGAGCATGCGTCCAACCCCGTGATCCGGGTGGGACCGGACCGGTTCGATAAGGCCCACGTGCTCGATCCCGGCGCGGTTTCTCTGGACGGCAAGGTGTATGTATACTATACCGCGCCCACGGGGAGGATACTGCCGGGAAAGGGATCTATGGGGTCGGGGTGGCCGTGTCGTAGGATGGGTTCTCGTTTGAGAAGCCGTTGTCAGCCTCCGTTTTGTCGGGTGCGATTGCGCCGGATGCGGTGATTCGGGACGGAAAAGTGTGGCTGCTCTATGCCCGGGACAGCGGGAAAGGAGGATGGACCTTCCATGTCAATGCGAGCGACGATCCGCTCCACTTCGACCCGAAAGGGGAGATCCAGGTGATGTCCCCCTCGAGCCAGCATGCGTGGGAGGCCAAATCCATCATCACGCCACGCGTCTTCGAACAGGGGGAATTTTACTACATGACCTACGTGGGCTCCTCTCTTCACCAGGACTATGGATCCGCCATGGGCCTGGCCCGATCGCGGGATCTGCTCTCCTGGGAGCGGTATCCCCTAAACCCGATCTTTGAGCGGGCGGACGGGGCGACCTGGGACAACGGTGCCCTCTGGTTTGGCACGCTGTTTCGCAAGGGAGACACCTACTATCTCTACTACGAGGGGGGAGGAGGCGGGGATGTCGCCCACCGCGATGAGAGCTATGCGGGCTACGGGAAAACCAGTTTCTCCCAGATCGGTCTGGCGACCTACAGAGGTCCGTGGTGGGAGGATGGGGAGGGGCGGCGAGAAGGAAGAACTGGTGATCGGCAGGCACGAGGACGGCCAAACTCGGCATCCGTGTCAAACGGAGGTCGCACAAACACCAAGGAGGGAAACCATGAACAAGGTCCGGAAAATCGTCAATGATCCCAAAAACGTCGTGTCCGAACTGCTCGAGGGATTGGTTCTGGCCAATCAGGGCCGAATCAGGAAACTGGAGAGCGTAAACGCGCTGGTCAGAACCCATCTTCCCAAAGGCAAGGTGGGCCTTCTGATTGGGGGCGGAAGTGGCCACGAGCCCCTCTTCCACGGCTTTATCGGAGAGAACATGGGAGACGGCGCGGCCTGTGGGAACATTTTTGCCGCACCCTCGCCGGATATCATTCTGGAAGCCACCCGCGCCCTCAATCAGGGAAAAGGCGTCCTCTATCTCTACAACAACTATGCGGGCGACAACATGAATTTTGATATCGCCGCAGAATTGGCCGAGGAGGAAGGGATCACGGTCCGGACCGTTCGCATTTACGACGACGTGGCCTCCGCGCCGCCGGAGCGCAAGGAGGAGCGGAGAGGGATCGCCGGGGATGTATTTATCATCAAGATCGCCGGCACGGTGTCCGCAAGGGTGAAGGATCTGGATGAAGTCGTGCGGGTTACCGAGAAGGCCCGTGATTGGACGCGATCCATGGGCGTCGCAGTGGCGGCCGGGTCCATCCCGGAGACCGGGGAACCAACCTTCCTGCTTCCTGAGGATGAGATCGAAATCGGAATGGGTCTGCATGGAGAACCCGGTGTATCCCGGGGCAAGATGCTTCCTGCCGATCCGCTGGTGGAGAAGATGATGGACAGCCTCATCGCGGATCTCCCCTTCGAGCGTGGGAACGAGGTCTGTCTCATGGTCAATAATCTGGGTTCGACCACGATGATGGAGCTTCTTATCATCAACCGGAAAGTCCGGCACATCCTCCAGGAACGGGGAATCCAGGTATATGATACGGCCATGGGGAGCTTCTGCACGTGTCAGGAGATGGCGGGATTCTCCATCACCCTCATGAAACTGGATGACGAGCTCAAGGGGTACTATGACGGGCCCGCGGATTCTTTCGGATTCAGAAAGGCATAGGACTATGGGGAAATCGAAACTTACGGTGGCGGAAACAAGGGACATGTTCCTCCACGTGTGCGGGCGTATGGAGGAGAGCAAGGATCTCCTCACCCAGGCGGATAAGGCCGTGGGCGATGGCGACCATGGGATCGGGATGTCCCGGGGATTCGAGGCGGTTCGTCTGAAACTGGAAGGGGCTTCCTTTGGATCGGTGGACGAACTCCTCAAGACCATCGGCCTGACACTGCTGACCTCCATTGGCGGGGCAGCGGGCGCGGTGTTCGGCACGTGGTTTCGGGGAGGAGCCAGGAACCTGGGCGGAAAAGAGATGTTGGACGGTGAAACCTTCTCGCAGATGCTCTGCGACGGATTGGAGGCCGTCAAGCAGCGGGGCGGCGCCCAGCCGGGGGACAAGACCATGGTGGATGCACTGGAACCCGCAGCACAGAAGGCCCGGGAGCTCTCCGCTGCGCCCCTGGACGAGGTGCTCAGCGCCGTGGCAGAGGCCGCCAGGGAGGGGATGGAGCGGACCAAGGAGATGGTGGCCGGCGTGGGCAAAGCCAAGCCTCTCGGCGAACGTTCTCTGGGCCATTGTGACCCCGGTTCGGTGTCCACCTATTTGATTTTGAATGCAATGCGGGAGTACGCGGCAGGTTGAGGAGGCCCTGGGAACGATCGAACCTGTTTGGCCATGGGCAATCAGATGGAAAGGAATCCCTTCCATGCGCAAAGGGCACTATCTAGATACGTTTCGATACTGGTTTGAGAGGACCGAGCGAGGATGGGACGAGGGGCTGGGGCGGTATGTCCCGGACGATGCGGGCAGCGAGGTGGCCGTAAATGCCAACATGCTCCCCTGCCTCGCTGTTCTGGCCCTGGAGGGAGATCGGGTCCGGGCCGCCCGGATCCCTCGGATTATGGAGCAGCTCGTGGCCACGCCCCCCTGGGATCCGGACTATCATTACTGGAATCAGCGATTTGACCGCTTGGGGATGGAGCCGCACGCGAGCCTGTATTCGGTCGGCGGGCAGTTGTCGATGGTATACAGCCATCGCGCAGCCCTCGGCCTGCCGCAGGACCTGATGGAGACGGCCATGGACCAGGTCGAGCTCCTATGCCACCGCGCAGCCGATTTCGCGCGCCACGCCGCGGACGTTCCCATCAATTGCTACGTGGATGCCCAGGGCAAGATCGTGGATGCGTGGGCCATCAAGTGCGACGCGATCCGAAAAGGCATTCCGGAGGATATGCGCTGGTTGCGGGAAGGAGGGCCGTCCAACCAGCTCGTCGAGCTCTGGGTGGCCGCCATGGCGTACGCGGCCAGTGGGCGGGAGGCGTTCTGGGAGTGCGAGGAGGCGATCTGGGGACGCATCATCGAGAAGGTCGAGCACAGAAGGCCCATGCTTTTCAGGAACGCGATGGACCCGGATTACTCGTTCCTTTACTCCGCCGATCCTTCTGGAGAGCAGGGCATCAACACGCACCGGTACACACAGACCGCCTATGGGATCGGCTTTCTCATCCTGCACGCAAATGCCGTGGCCATCGCCCGCAAAGTCGGCCGATCGAACGAGATCTGGGAGGAACTGGTTCGAAATGCCGCTCAGTCTGCCTTCGGACGTCTCGCCCTCAAGGACGGGACCGGCAACATGGCGCTCAACTCCTACGGCTGGGAACGCAGCATAGCGATCTGTTACGCCAGGGGCTTTGACCTGCACCGAATTGTCGCCGTGGCCGATCTCATGCCGTATACAGCCGGGCAACTTGTGACCATGTCGGATGCAGCCCTCCAGGCAGCCAAAGAGGTGAGCGGGGCCTTCCCGCCGGTTCTCGGACTGAAGGGCTTTCACCGCCTCGGAGTGGAAGGCACGGCTTCGATCATCGCCAGCGCACTGGCTGAGACGATCCTGACCAACCCGGAGGCCTTCGACATCGAGCCGGAACCGCTCGATACGCCGCGGTGCTACTCCGGATTTGCCTGGGAGCAGAAGCATTTCGTGATGCAAACTCCTGCGTATGTGCTTACCGTCATGGGCGCGGGCATGCCCTACATGGCGCAAAAGGGGTATCTCGGATACGGCACGGTGGCCACGGGAGGCGAATATATACTGACACTTCCCGGCGGTCCGTATCTTACGCCACTCAGCGACTTGGGCCGAAACCTCTTTTGTGCGCAGGCAGAGGGCAAGACGCTTTGCTCAAGCGACGTTCACTTTTTCAACCGGGCAGACTACGAGTTTCGCATGGAGGTGATTCTGCCGGACGGAACGCGCATCAGCCGGGGAGAGGATTTCGGCCCCTCTCCGTACGATCAAGAGCTTGAGAACCTCTCCCTGGAGGTTAGTTTTGGCAACAGTGCGATGAGGCTGACCCGCCGATTCGATCTGTGCCCCGAGACGATAGCGATTACCGACTCGATCGAAGCGCTGGCCGAGGGGATCATCGAGGACTGTTTCACCCGGGTGCCCATCATCACTGTCGAGCCGGACGGCGAATGCGTCACGATCAAGGCGCTGGCAGTGGGCCGTTCGGTGGAGATCCAACCACCCTGCCACATGGGCTATGCCGAGGACATCCCGCATTACGACCAAGATTTCATCCAGAGCATCCCGAATCTCGAATGGCTGGAGATACGCTACCCCTCCGGATACGGTTTCACCTTCGAACGTCTCGATGACAGGCCTGTCCGTGCTGGAATCTCGCGAGGCGAATGGCAGGAAAACGTACACATGCGGGTAGACGGAAAAAACATCGACTACCACTGGATCGGAACACCAACGAACCTGAAGCAGGGCGAAACGCGCAGCTTCTTCTACAGGATAAGTCCTTCCGGGAGGTTAGCATGAGAGGATACTCACTATGAACAGGGGAGATTATGTAAACGAGTTTCGGTACTGGTTCGAGCAGGTCGACCAGGGCTGGAACGAGCAGACCGGGGCTTACGCTCCCTGGGATGCCGAGAGTTCCGCGACGATCAATGCGGCGATGCTGCCGGGTCTGACGGTCATGGGTCTGGACGGCGATTCGAAGCGAGC
>JAZDJA010000286.1:0-20034 GCA_043804415.1 Candidatus Latescibacterota bacterium
TTGGGATGGTTGGTGGTGGTGGCCGAAGTGGAGAAGAGATAATATTCCTATAAGTATAGAGGATACAAAAATACAGCGAACACTCGATCGCTTCGGGACCTGGGTTCGCGAGGTAAACGTATATCATCCCATGACCATCCCCGAGGGAAGAACATTGACCATTCTTCCCGGCACTACCGTTTATTTCTGGCCCGGGGCCGGTATTAGTGTGGAAGGAACGTTAGAAATCAAAGGTACTTTGAATGCTCCCGTACATTTGAAAGGACTGATGAGCCCTTTGGCTGGGTATATAACACTCCGGCGAGGCACTGCTTCCATGGATTGCGCTTATCTCGAAAACATGCAATTGGTCAGGGGAACGGCAAACCATATTGCTGCAGCCGGGTGTGGGTCTATTCGAGTGGAAGGTGAGGATAATGCGATCCTGAACGATAGCGCACCCGACACCAGCACCTATGAATATGGCATTCCTGCGGCCGTTTTGCAGGTTTACCCCCCAAAGAGCGCCATGGGTATTGGCGATACGCTCCAATACTGGGCTGTTGCGCGCTCTGAAGAGGGGAAGCTCGTCAGCCCCGGCAATCTCGAATGGCTAATCGATGATCCTTCGGTAGGCACGATATCCTCAGCCGGCCTTTTCAGGGCGGAGCATGAGGGAATCGCCTCTGTAACGATACAAAATACGGAACATCCGGAACTGGTTGATACGGTTAGCGTCCATATCATTTCACCCGACAACCTCGTCATTCTTCCCGACCTGCTTCACACACCGCAAATAGCTATCGGGCAGGAGGTAACGTTTTCATCGGCACTGGTGGACATCAGTGATGCCTACGATTGCGAAGAGGTGTTACTGGATCGCCCGATGACCTGGCAGGTGCTTTCCGGTCCCGGCAGGATTACGGAGAAGGGGGAATTTTCCTCCGAAACGGCAGGTTTGGCGACTATCATAGCCCAAGACAAATACTACGAGATTTCCGACACTATTCAAGTCGAGGTGGTCCGTAAAACAAGCATAGCAGATGACGTGTCCAAACCGGACTATTACCCAAAGCTGACATTGTTGCCAAATGTTCCCAATCCATTCAATGCCAATACATCCATACGATTCTCCTTGCCCAAGCCCGGGATCGCCCACCTGACTGTTTTCAACATTCTAGGGCAGCGCGTCCGTACCCTGTTGGCAGACCACACAGAAGCCGGCAACCATGCGGTGGTCTGGAACGGGAACTCAGACCGTGGAGAACCTGTGGCAAGTGGCATCTATTTTTCCCAACTGGAATCTTCGGGAAGTATTGATCGCAGAAAGCTTTTGTTGCTGCGCTAAACCCCCTGCTTGTTCCCGAACAGGAGTCACAAGATGACTGATGGACCCAGACTGACCCAACACGACATAGACCGTCTCCGTCTTCTGGCGGATCGCAAGGCCGAGATCGCGCAGGATCCGGTGAATCTGGAACGGAAGGCATGCTGGTA
This sequence comes from Candidatus Latescibacterota bacterium, assembly GCA_043804415.1. GTDB lineage: Bacteria > Latescibacterota > 4484-107 > 4484-107 > 4484-107 > 4484-107. Next base: position 1,477 of record JAZDJA010000286.1, read on the forward strand.
TGCGCTTGATGCGGGGAGTAACGAACGCCCCATGATTCTCGCGGAGGTGATGGGCGTTCGGGATGAAAAGCCACCCCTGCCGGATTCGGTGCTCCAATGCGACGACTCCTGGGCGCGGGGGATCGAGAAGACGTTGCTTCTCGAGATCTATCAGTTCGACGTGCTCAAGGACGATCATGTGGTCGAACCCTTCGTGAAAACGAGCTGGAAGGTGGCGGTCAGCGGCTACGGTGTGGAGGTGGTACAGCACTCCGCCGATGCCGATGGCCGGATGGGTGCCCGGCGATGGGATTCCCCGATCCGCGATCTCGATGCGGACTTCGATCGGCTGCAACTCCGCACCTACTCGGTGGACCGCGAGGCGACCCATACGGAGAAGGAACGCCTCGAGCAGGTGTTCGGGAGCATCCTGCCCGTGCGCATCCGTGGAGACTTCTGGTGGTCGGTGGGCATGACCTGGCCGGCCATTGAGCTGATCGGCCTCGAAAACCTGATGGTTTGCATGTTCGACAACCCCAAGGGATTGCATCGCCTCATGGCGTTTCTACGGGACGACTACCTGGCGTTTGCCCGGTGGCTTGAGCGGGAAGAGTTGCTCTCCCTGAACAACGAGAACGACTACATCGGTTCGGGATCGATGGGCTACACCCGAAGCCTCCCTGCCCGCGACTGGAAAGGCGGCGATCCCGTCCGCCTGAAGGACCAATGGGTCCTGCTCGAATCCCAGGAGACCGTGGGGGTCGGGCCGGAGCAGTTCGAGGAATTCATCTTTCCGTACCAGCTTTCCCTGGCCGAAAAATTCGGCAGGTGCTATTACGGATGCTGTGAGCCGGTGCACAACAGATGGCACATTCTCAAACGGCTTCCCCACCTGGCGCGCGTATCGATCTCGCCCTGGGCGGACGAGGAGTTTATGGCCGAGGCCCTGGGCCGAAACATCGTCTATTCCCGCAAACCCAATCCCACCTTGGTCAGCACCCAGAGCTTCAATGAAGAAGCGATTCGAGCGGACCTCCGCAAGACGCTTTCAGCGGCAAGGAACTGCCCGCTGGAGATCATCATGAAGGATGTGCATACCCTCAACAACGACCCGACGCGTCTGCCCCGGTGGGTCGAGATCGCACGAGAGGAGTGCGAGCGGCCCAGGTAGTCCCCCATGTCAACCGCGGGATATGGTGCATGAAAAATGCGTCAATTACCTGCATTTTATCGGCATTAAGACTGCCGAACAAGCCCGACCGTCAGCCCTGTCGGCGCCCGGTTCGATGCGTACCCCCAACTTCCGGTCGGCATCCGATGCCCCTCCGCGCGGATGTCCGTTGAATCCGGACTGGCGGATAGTCCGGACGAAGGTCAAAGGATCGTAGGATGTTGGAGCATGTAATCCTGGGTGAAGAGGATTGCCCATGTCGGAAAAACATTTTTGCGAACAGAAGCGTCATAGCAAGTCCTACTTGATTCCCTTCTTCAAAAAGCAGTTACCCGATTTTGAGAACTTGAGAATTCTGGATGTCGGATGTGCGGAGGCCGGTTTTCTTGATAGTCTGTATGATTTAGGTATGGATGCAATAGGATTGGAACTGGAGGACAGTCGGGCGAAAATCGCAGAAGCCAAGAACCCCATGCTCAAGATCTTTGTAGGAGATATAACGGATGAAGACATCGCCGGCAGGCTTGGGGGTGTTTTCGATCTGATCGTGATGCGGGATGTTATGGAGCACATTCCGGATAAAATGGCGGCCTTTCGTATGCTGAACAGACTGCTCAAGATGGGGGGTCATCTCTATACGACATTTCCGCCGAGATTTTCTCCTTTGGCTGGACATCAGCAAAACGGACAATCCATTTTGCGATGGGTCCCTTACCTGCACCTGCTGCCTGCAGGAATGATCAGGACGTTGGGAAGGATCTTCCGAGAAAAACCAGCTCTTGTCGAGCACGTTATCCTGAATTACCGGATAGGGCTGAGCATCAGGTCATTTGAAAAACATTGCTCCATGTTCAATTTTCGACCCGTTGTAAAAGAACTATTCCTGCTCAGGCCGATCTACAAAACAAGATTTGGAATAGCTGCCAGACGGGTTCCACATGTTCCCTTTGTGTGCAAGTGGATTGCGTTGGGCTGTGAGTGCCTTAGCCGTAAGGTGGGAGAGGGGAACCGATGACGAACACACACCCTCCTGGATCTTCGATCTCAATCCCCAATCCATGGTGTCCCGCCCTGGCCGATAGGTTGCGCCTTGACCTGAACACGGTACTATGCCGGATTATCTCCTCTCTCACCTTTCACGCTTCCCGCTTCTCATCCAGGGAGACTTCCCGTGCCTGCGTCCTGTTTGATCATCATCCCGACCTATAACGAAAAGGAGAACATCCGGGAGATCGTCGAGGCCATCCTGGGCTTGGATCTGAACCTGGATATTCTCATCGTGGACGACGATTCCCCGGATGGCACAGGACGGATTGCGGAGGAACTCTCAGCGGAACAGGGAGCGGTGCACGTGCTTCACAGGGAGGAGAAACTGGGGCTGGGGGCGGCCTATGTGGCGGGCTTCAAATATGCCCTGACGCAGCCCTATGACGTGATCTTTGAAATGGACGCGGATTTTTCTCACGATCCGAAACACATCCCGCTGTTTCTGGACGAAATCGCATCCTGCGACCTGGTTATCGGTTCCCGGTACACCGACGGGGTAAACGTGGTGCACTGGCCCATGAAACGCCTCCTCCTAAGCTACTTTGCCAACATGTATTCCCGGATCATCACGGGCATGCCCGTTCGCGATGCCACCGGAGGCTATAAATGTTTTCGTAGAGAGGTGCTGGAGGCGATCGACCTCGGTCGGGTGAGCTCGACCGGATACGCGTTTCAGATCGAGATGAGCTTCAGGGCCTGGAAAAAGGGATTCCACCTCAGCGAGCTTCCCATCGTCTTCTGGGACCGCCGCAAGGGCACATCCAAAATGTCCTTCAAGATCGCCAAAGAGGCCATCTGGATGGTCTGGAAGCTGCGGATAGGGAGTTTCTTTGGCAGAACATAGCTCCCGTGAAACGCGAGACGGTTTTCTGCATTTCAGATTTTGAGCTTTGGACTCTGCACGCTGCATTTTGAGCTTTCCATTTTAGATTTCCCATTTTGCCCGTCCTCTAGGTGCTTCCAGATGGACTTATCCGTCGTCATACTCAACTACAATGTCAAGAGCTTCCTGGAACAGGCCATCCGATCCACCTTGGCGGCGATGGAGGGGATCGATGGAGAGCTCTTCGTGGTGGATAACGCCTCCACAGACGGCAGTGTGGAGATGGTGCGGGATGGGTTCCCACAGGTAACGCTGATCGCCAACACAGAGAACGTCGGATTCGCCAGAGGCAACAACATCGCCCTGAGAAAGTGCCAGGGGCGCCACATTCTCCTGCTCAATCCCGATACCGTGGTGCACCGCGATTCCCTGCGCGTCATGGTGGATTTCATGGATCAGCATCCGGAGGCCGGAGCTGCGGGATGTAAAATCCTCAATCCGGACGGCACCCTCCAACTGGCATGCCGCCGGGGATTTCCCACGCCGGGCGTGGCGTTTTTCAAGATCGTCGGTCTCAGTCGCCTTTTTCCGAGAAGCCGTCTTTTCGGACGATATAACCTGACCTATCTCGACCCGGAACAGACCACCGAGGTGGATGCCATTTCGGGTTCTTTCATGATGGTCCGCCGGGAGGTTCTGGAGCGCGTGGGGCTGTTGGACGAAACCTATTTTATGTATGGGGAGGACCTGGACTGGTTTTACCGCATTCGGCTGGCTGGCTACAAAATCTTCTACGTGCCCGCGACCGAGATCGTGCACTTCAAGGGGGAAAGCAGCAAACGGGTTCCCAAGACCAAGCACCTCGTGGATTTTTATCGGGCCATGTACCTCTTTGTGCGGAAACATCATCGGCGGCGGTACGCCTTCTTCCCAGAATGGCTCCTGACCCTGGGGATCGTACTGAGAGGGGGGATCTCCCTCATCCTCCGGCTGGTGGAAAAGTATGCGATTCCGCTGATCGACCTTGTGCTGGTGCTCATCGGTTTCTGCCTGGGCATCCTGACGCGCTTCGGAGCCTTGCGTCTGCCCGCGCCATTTGAAAGCGTCCGTTCGCATTTCATCATCTATGGCACGGTCTCGGCGATATGGCTCTCCGCCTTTGTGCTCGTGGGGTTGTATGGTCGGAAGAAATACTCCGCGTCCCGCGCCTTTCTCGGGGTGCTCCTCGGATTTGTATCCGTGACCTCCGTGTCATTTTTCCGAAAGGACTACGCGTTCTCGCGGCTTGTGGCCATGTACTCGCTGGGATACAACGCCCTCCTCATACCCGGATGGCGGATCTGGGTGGACCGGCTCTCCAAGCGCAGGGCGGGATACTGGATCGGACGGAAGCGCACGCTGATCGTGGGCACCCAACACGAGGGGCTGTCCTTCCTGCGCACCGTTCGGGATCACCCCGCGCTCGGGTACGACGTGGTGGGTTTTGTGGACAACGACGGCCAGATGAGGGGACGGTCGCTGGAAGGAACCGGTGTGGTGGGCTTGGTCGAGGATCTGCCGGACCTGGTGCGCGAATATCAAGTGGATGAGATCATCATCACCACCTCCACCGTGCCCTACTCGCAGATTCTCGGCATCTCCTCAAAACTGAATCGGCCGAACGTGCAGTTCAAGCTGGTGCCCACCTCCTTCAAAAAAATGATCGGAGAGCGCGCGCTGGATGCTTCAGACGACATCCCCCTGATTGACATCGCGTATGCGCCCCGACGCGTCTGGGATCGCCTCGCCAAACGCCTGTCCAGAGGCAGATAGGAAGAACGAACGGGGTAGGCAAGGCAGAGGGTGGCGGAATAAATGGATCGGGAAGAAGCGCCCTGGATTTCGGATGGAACCGTTCTCTCCGAGCCCCTTCCGCAATCTCGAATACCGCTCCCCATCATCCCGCACGTCCCACCAGGAAAGAGGATCTATTGTGATGAACCCCAAAAAAAAATGGGCGTGGGCGATTGCCCTTGCCCTTCTGATCGCCGCAGGGGGTTTCCTGAGCGAACCCCTGGTGGACAGGGCGGGCGCACTGGGCACCAATATCTTCTCCCAACTGGTGCTCCTGAGGGACGTGCTCGTACTCGTCCGGGATAACTACGTCAATCCCACGGACAGCTCCAAATTGATCGATGGCGCGGTCGAAGGCATCCTGACGCAGCTGGATCCGCATTGCAGCTACGTCAAAGCGGACGACTACAAACGCATGGCGGAACGTTTTCAAGGCGAGTACGAGGGCATTGGCATCAGCTTCGACATCCGGGATGGGGTGCTGACCGTGATCACCCCCCTTCCCGGCGGCCCTTCGGAGAGACTTGGGATCCGCCCCGGGGACCAGATCGTCAGGATCGATAGGAAGTCCGCACTTGGCATCAAAACACACGAAGTGCTCGAGAAACTCAAGGGCCCCAAGAACACCGAGGTGGCCGTGTCCATCAGGCGGGAGGGCGTGGAGGACCTCATCGAGCTTTTGATCGTTCGTGAGGCGATCTCCATCGAAAGCGTGCCCTACCATTTCATGCTCCGGCCAGGCATCGGATACATCCGCATCATCCAGTTTTCTCAGACCACCGGAGAGGAACTGGAAAAAGCCCTCCAGGAACTCGAGTCCCAGGGGATGGAGCAACTCCTCCTGGATCTACGGTGGAATGCGGGGGGCCTGCTCTCCGCCGCCATAGACGTGTCGGGGAAGTTTATCGGCGGGGGGAAGAAAATCGTTTACACGCAGGGACGCGTCGCGGGCTCCAGCAAGCCCTATCCGGCCCGCACCGCAGATGCTCGTCAGCTCCCCCTCATCGTGATGATCAACCACGCCAGCGCCTCCGCATCCGAGATCGTTTCCGGTGCCATTCAGGACTGGGATCGGGGTCTGGTCGTGGGGCAGACCAGTTTTGGGAAAGGACTCGTTCAGAGCCAGTTCGCCATGGACAGCGGAGACATGCTGCTGTTGACCATCTCCCGCTATTACACACCGAGTGGCCGTCTGATCCAGCGCCCCTATACCGAGGACCGGGCCGCTTATGTGGAGGAGGGGTACGATGATGTGGATCCCAATGCACAGGAGGACCTCCCCGACTCCGCCAAACATGCGTATACCACGATTGGAGGAAGGACGGTGTATGGGGGAGGCGGCATTACCCCCGACGTGGTTCTGGAACCGGACCTCACCGATTCCTTTGAGTGGAAGTTGATGGAGAAGCGCGTGTTCTTTGAGTATGCCGGTCGCGCCCTGGCCGAGCCCCACGCCTTCCCGAAAGACTTCGATGCCTTTCTTTCCGACTACGAAGTCCCGGACGAACGCCTGGGAGACTTTAGAACCTTTCTCGAAGAAAAGGGCATGGACCTTTTGATCTACGACCTGCCCGATCCGATTGTGGAGAAATTCGGAGAGGCCCTGCGGGCGGAAAACTTTTCAAGCCACGCGGACTTCATGAAAAGAGGCATCAAGAGGGAGATCGCAGGGCGGCTGTGGACGGACAAAGAGAGCTATCGGGTAGCTTTGGAGAGCGATCCGGAAGCTCTGGAAGCCATGACACTTTTCGATCGGGCTGAGAAGATAAGAAATGGGGAGCACTGAGTAGGTGTAAATGCCATTTTGCTCCAAACGGGCAAGGTGGGGCCAGACTATGGCCATGCCTGCGAGAGAAAGAGCCTATGTCCGAACTGAGATGGAATCCTGTGCTGCGCGAATGGGTCGCCACGGCCACGCATCGGATGGATCGGCCCCAGCTTCCGAAAGACTGGTGCCCGTTCTGTCCGGGATCCGGGAAGGTGCCGGATGCGTACGACGTGCACCTTTATGAAAATGACTTCCCCACGTTTCGGACGCCACCTTACGTTCCCATCGTGGAAGACACGGAGCTCTTTCAGGTGCGACCGTCCGTCGGCGTTTGCGATGTGGTTCTCTATACCCCCGAACACAATACGACCTTGGCCCGGCTTCCGGTGGATCACATTGTCAAGCTGATCCGGCTCTGGAAATCGCGCTTCGAGGAATTGGCGGCACGGGAGGAGATCCACTACGTCTTTGAGTTCGAAAACAAAGGCGAGGTAATCGGCGTGACCATGCCCCATCCGCACGGACAGATCTATGCGTTTCCCTTTATTCCGCCGAAGATCCAGACCGAATTGGGCTCCGCGAAAGCGCATCGTAAAAAAACGGGCCGATGTCTTTTCTGCGACGTGATGGCCGAGGAGCAGAGGGATGGCCGCCGGATTGTGGGCGAAAACGAGAACTTCCTGCTGGTGCTTCCGTTTTTCGCGCGTTTCCCCTACGAAACGCACATCTTCTCCAAACGACATATGGGGGACTTCAGCGAGTTTACCCAGGGGGAAATCCGGTCCCTGGCCGAGATACTGAAATTCATCCTCTCAAAATACGACAATCTGTATGGTTTCTCGTTCCCCTACATGATGGTCATCCACCAGGCCCCCACCGACGGAGGGGAGCATGAGTCCTATCATTTCCACATCGAGTTCTACCCGCCCCATCGGAGTGAAACCAAGCTGAAGTATCTGGCGGGCTGCGAGTCCGGTGCCGGCACGTTCATCAACGATTCGAGCCCGGAGGAAAAGGCGGAGCTGCTGCGGGCAACCCAACCCCTTTCTCTATAGGCAGGGGTCAGGGGTCAGGGGTCAGGGAAAACACAGTCGGGAAAGAGCGGATGAGTGTCGAGAGTTACAGAGACCTTCTGGTCTGGCAGGAAGCAATGGATCTGGTGGTCATGTGCTATCAGACCACGAAGACGTTTCCAAAGAGTGAACTCTTCGGATTGGCCAGCCAGTTGCAGCGAGCGGCTGTTTCCATCCCCTCCAACATCGCCGAAGGGCGCGCACGACAACATAGCAAAGAGTTTCTCCAATTCCTGTCCATAGCCTCTGGTTCGCTGGCAGAAGTGGAAACTCACATTCAAATAGCTGAGAGATTGAGCTACATGGAATCGGATACCGCGAAGAATCTTTTGGATAAAGCAGGGGGAATCGGACGCATGCTCAATGGCCTGCGGAAATCCATAGAAAAACGCGCCTGATCCCTGACACCTGATCCCTGTTCCCTGTTCCCTGACCCCTATTCCCTGATCCCTGACACCTGATCCCTGTTCCCTGACCCCTATTCCCTGACACCTGATCCCTGATCCCTATTCCCTGACACCTATTCCCTATTCCCTGTTCCCTGTTCCCTGACACCTGGCCCCTGACACCTGATCCCTATTCCCTGTTCCCTGTTCCCTGTTCCCTGATCCCTGACACCTGGCCCCTGTAAAAGGATACCCTCAGCTCATGAGCCCCTCTCTCAACGCCATCTTCTCGAAACGATTCGGCGGCGAACCCGACATAGTGGGGCGCGCTCCGGGCCGGGTCAATCTCATCGGCGAACATACGGACTACAACGACGGCTTCGTATTCCCCATAGCCATCGATCGGGACATCCGGATTGCCGCACGGAGACGATCGGATGGAAACGTGCATCTCCATTCGGTCAACTATCGGGCGGACACCACCTTTCCGGTGGATAGCCTGAACAAGGATCCGAACCACCCGTGGGCGGATTTTCCCAAGGGCGTAATGGCCGAGTTGGGAAAGGCCGGTCACACGCTCTGCGGATGGGAGGCTGTGATCACCGGAAACGTGCCCCTGGGCGCGGGATTGAGCAGTTCGGCTGCCTTTGAGGTCGCTGCAGCCTATGTCCTCTGTTCCTTAAACGAAATTCCTTTCGATGCGATAGAAATGGCACTCCTGTGTCAGCGGGCGGAAAACCAGTTCGTCGGGGTCCAGTGCGGGATTATGGACCAGTTCATCTCCGCACTCGGAAAGAAGGATCACGCGCTTCTATTGGATTGCCGTGATCTGAGCTATCGCCACGTCCCCATTGACAGCAGACGGGTTTCGGTGGTGATCTGCAACTCCGGCGTGCACCGCGGATTGGTGGATTCTCAGTACAATACGCGCCGCAGCCAATGCGAACAAGGCGTAGAACTATTATCCCGGGCCCTTCCGGGAATAAGGGCGCTCAGAGATGTATCCCTGGCGGAATTCGACGCGCACCAAGCACTTGTTCCGGAAATCGTCCGAAAACGCTGCAGACATATAGTGGCGGAAAACCAGCGTGTATTAGACGCCGTGTATGCGCTCGAAAACGGCGACGTGGGCACCTTTGGCCGCCTGATGGACGCTTCGCACGTGAGCCTTCGGGACGATTACCAGGTCAGCATACGCGAGTTGGATCTGCTGGTGGACCTGGCACACAACAGCGAAGGGGTATTGGGGGCGCGCCTCACCGGGGCAGGCTTCGGCGGGTGCACGGTCAATCTGGTGGCGTGTGACCGGATCGAAACCTTTGTTCGGAGCATCACCGAAGCATACCGCAAAGAAACAGGCATCTTGTTGGAAACCACCGTCTGCGCGATAGCCCCCGGAGCGGGCGAAGTGAAAGCCTGAGAAACCGGAACCGAGGGCCACGCCGGACACCCATCACCAAAGGAAAGGAGTAGAGGGGAAAATGGTCACGTTGAGTGCATTTGCCGATGAGATTTCGGCGGATTTGACGGAGCAGATCACCGTTCTGGAGCGGGAAGGCATCCGAAACATCGATTTGAGAAGCGTATGGGGAAAAGGGGTGCTGGACCTCGACTATCGGGAACAGGACATGATCCAATTTGCGTTGGACCAGAATGAGTTCGATATCTCCTCCATCGGATCGCCCATCGGGAAGGTCGCGATCGACGGCGACTTTGGGGTGCATATGGAACGCTACAAAAGGGCCATCGAGATGGCGCATCTTTTCGGATGCGACTATATCAGGCTTTTCTCCTTTTATATGCCGGAGGGCAAAGATCCCGCGGACTACCGCGATGAAGTCATGCGGCGGTTTCAGGTCATGGCCGATCTGGCCCAGGAAGAGGGCGTCGTCCTGCTTCACGAAAACGAACGGGGGATATATGGAGACACAGCCGAGCGGTGCAAAGACCTGATCGATACGATCGATTCTCCCAGCCTGCGCGTCGTCTTCGATCCGGCCAATTTCATCACGGTGGGACAGCATCCCTACGAAAGGTGCCTGCCCATCCTGAAGGACGACATCGAGCGCTTCCATATCAAGGATGCCATATTTTCCAGCGGCGAGGTCAAACCAGCTGGGGAAGGAGAGGGCCAGATCCCCCGGATGCTTTCGGAGATGATCGCGGACGGATTCGAAGGGTTCCTCTCCATCGAGCCGCATCTGTTGCGGGAGGACAAGAAGCAGGCCTTCCACACCGCCGCATCCGCACTCAAGAAAATCCTTCGGGACATCGGGGTGGCGTATGACTGAGTGAGTAGTGAGTAGTGAACAGGGACGGATTGCCGATCACCTGTACCTTCTCTGACGCGGGGAAACTGTGAATCTGCATATTCGGACGTCATTGCATCAGGGGTACAACCAGATCGTCGGCGCGGAAGATGCCCGCCTCACGTTTATCGAGCTGGGCATTCTGCGGCTTTCGGAGGGAGAACGCTACACACCCAGGGGCCCGAGGGCAAGGAAGCGGCGTTAGTGATCCTGTCCGGGCACTGTACGGTCCAAGCAGGGGGCCAGACCTTCGAGGCCATCGGCGCACGCTTGAATGTATTCTCCGGCGCGCCCTACACCGTCTATGTGCCCTGCGAAGTGGGGTTCGAGATCGTCGGAATCGGAGACGTGGAGATCGCCTTGTGCAAAGCCCCATCGGATCTGGCGTGCCCGGTGCGATTGATCACCCCGCCGGAAGTGAAAACGAAATCCGTAGGCCGGCTGAACTGGCGCCGGGATATCAGAGACATTCTCGATGCCGATGTTCCCGCCAAGCATCTGGTGATCGGCGAAACGCTCACGCCGCCGGGCCATTGGTCCAGCACCCCGCCGCATCGGCACGATTTTGACCAGTTGCCCGAGGAGGCGGACATGGAGGAGGTCTATTTCTTCAAGGTGGCCCCCCATCAGGGATTCGGGATTCAGCGGGTGTATACCGATAATCGCACCACAGACGAGGCCTATGCCATCGAGGAGAACGACGCGGTGGTGCTCCCCGAAGGCTACCATCCCGTGGTGGCCGGTCCGGGCTATCGGCTCTATTATCTCTGGATCCTGGCCGGGAGCCAGCGAGTGCTCTCCCCCAGGGATGATCCGGCGCATGCCTGGCTCAAGAATGTGGAACCCATCGCAGAAGAACTCGGTCTGTAAATCCCCTCCCCGGAAAAATGCCCACGCCGAAGAAGGAACCGATCATGAAGGAACCCGCAGAGGCCTGCTATCTGTTGGATCTGAGTTGCTGCGAGCCGCACGAAGCCCTGTCCCGCGACAGCCGTCCCGACGCCTGGACAATGGTAGACTACGAGATCGCGCAGGGCCCGGGGGTGATGCTTTTCGCCCAAGCCACGACCCATCCCCTCCCTGTCACGTTGCCCCTCAATCTCAAAGGATGCTACAAGATCTATCTGGGCATTTACTATGGCGCCCACGCAGGAGCGGTGATCGACCGGGTGCTCAAGGTGAAACTGACCGGAGATCCCTCCTACACCCGAATCGGTCGGGAGGACTTCCGGCCCAACAAAGACGGAACCTACCCGGAAAAGGACGTGAAGTGGAGCGATATCGCCGAAGCCTTCTGGAAATCCGCCGATCTGACGGGCCAGGCGATCATGTTTTCCCGTCCCACCCAGGGCCAAATCTCCGAATGGGACACCAATATCGCGTATGTGAAACTGGTCCCGCTCTCCAAGAGTGAGATCGAAGCATCCCGGAAGGATGCCCCCCGGCCGGACACCCGGAGACTGGTCGCCAACTACGACGGGGGAAACATCGGACAATGGGGCCTGCGTTCTCTGGACGGTATCCGGGAGGAATTCGAATGTCTGCGGGACAGTGATTTTGACACCGCCCTTTACAGCGTCGCGGAGGGTCCGATCTGTTATTACCCCACCGGAGTGGGTGAGTTCATAGAGCCGTGCCCCTTCCCGTCTGCCTGCAGCCAGCACCTTGCCCAGGCAGCGCACGGACTTCGGGAAGCCGGGATTGATCTCTTAGCTGCGGCCATCGAAATGGCCCATGAGGTCAACGTCAAGCTGTTCCCGCAGATCCGGTTCCAGACCACGCAATCGCCTCCGCAGCATGAGGTGCGCTACCATGGCGGGCAGTTCCAGGCCGACCACCCTGAATGGTTGGCGCGCTATGCCGACGGCGAGCCCACGCGCCACCTCTCATTAGCCTTCCCGGAGGTGCGCCGGTTCTATGTCCGTCTGTTCCGGGAGTGGGCCGAAGACTATGGGGCAGACGGCATCAACGCCATTTTTTCCCGAAGCGCCCCCTTTGTCTACTACGAGGAGCCCGTCCTCTCGGCCTTCCGGGAGGCAACCGGTGAGGACGTGCGTAAGGTGCCTGAGGAAGATGAGCGCATCCTCCATTGCCGGGCCGGGTTTGTGACCCAGTTTCTGCGGGAAGTGCGAATGATGCTCGATGAGGTGGGAACCAAACAGGGACGAACGATCCCCACGTGCTATCAGGTGCCCTTTAACAACACGCCGGACTTCTCCGGCACGGCCGTGGAAGAGTCCCTCTTCCATGCGCTCGATGTGGCCGCATGGATCAAAGAGGGCCTGGTGGATGATCTGATCCTGCACATCCACGCCTTCGGGGCGCACGACGGAAGCGCGCTCGCTCCCCACATTCGCGAGTTTGTGCGTCTGGCGAAGGGCACCGGAACAAAGATCTACGCGGATGTCTATCCCCGCCGCATGCCGGCCCGCGCGTACCGAAAAATAGCCTTGAGCTACTATCAGGCCGGTGCCGACGGGTTGTCCTTCTGGGATTCCTTCACCCGGCACGTGCGCGCCAGTGAGTGGGCCTTCATAAAGAAACTGGGCCACAAGGACGATCTGCCCGGTTGGGAAGGCCTGGGGGATGATTGGTACCGGGCGGTTCCCATGCGCTCGCTGGATGGGTACCGGATGGGTCGCACGTTTTCCCTGCCCACCGATGGCTGACCGCGTTCCCGGATGGCGTTGTCCTCGTGCTCAGGTGCAGGGGCTCCGGAACCGAGGGCCCATCAATTATCCCACCACAGGCGATAGTCCCAGACGGACCTCTATGAAACTCTCGCTTTCCGGCAGGATGTTCGAGAAGGATTACCGCGATTGCGCGCTTCCCATGGCCGACTTTGTCGCACTGGCCAAAGACATCGGGTATCAGGGCGTAGAACTGAGAAAGACCCAGGTTTCGCTGGATACCCCCGCTCCCGAGGTGACCCGCATCGGGAGGATGCTGGAAAAAGCCGGGATCGCGGTCACCTGCCTGACCACCCGGGGCATTTTGCTTGAGACTCAGGAGCACTTCTCTCTATTTGAGAAATATGTGGATCTGGCGAAAACGCTTGCGTGCAGGCTGATCAAGACCGGCGGGGATATCCCCTGGCTGCAGCGGGCCGCCGACCATGCCGCAGAGCACGGAATCACCCTGGCATCAAACACCCACATCAAAACGCCCTTCGAAACCGTGTCTTCGGCTTCAGAACGCCTTCGGGCCATCGGACGCAAGAATTTTCGTCTGATCTACGACCCGGCCAACCTTTTTATGGCCGGAGAGGATTACGGAGCAACCGCGATCGAAGCCCTGGCCGACTCCATCGCCTATGTGACCGTTCAGTGCCCTCAGAGAACCCGACAGACACAGGGAGAGCATCTGATCCACTACAAAGGGTTCTCCTACCAACATGGGCTGCCGGGCCAGGAGGGGACCCCGGACTTTTCCTCGGTTTTCACCGGTCTGAGACAGATAGGATACGACGGCTGGATAAGCGTGGTCGAGCCAAAACGAGCGGGGATGTCGAGCCAAAAACTGGCGAGATTGTTCCACGAATCCGCCAGCCGCCTGATGAGATAGCTTGTGGCCGTCCGGTCTGCGTTTTGCATCTTGCCTTTTTCATTCTTCATTGCATGTCTTTCGGAGCATGCCATGGTCCAGCTGAACCACATCACCGTAAAAAAGGGCCTCTCCACCCTTTTGGAAGACGTGAGCTTCCAGATCGGGCGGGGCGAATTCGTGTTTCTGATCGGCCCGAGCGGAGCCGGGAAAAGCACGGTCCTGCGCGTGATCCATTTGGATCAGAAGCCCACAAGCGGCCAACTTCTGCTTGAAGACCGGGACGCGGCCGCTCTTCGTGCCCGGGAAATTCCCCAGTGGCGGCGGCAGATCGGGGTGATCTTCCAGGACTGCAAGCTGCTCCGCGATCGCGACGTGATGGAAAACGTGGCGTTCGCGCTTCGAGTCACCGGAGCCCACCGGAGATCGATCAGACGAACGACCCTACACGCGCTCTCCACGGTGGGCATCGCCCACAAACGGTCTGCCATGCCCGAAGAACTCTCCGGAGGAGAACGCCAACGCGTGGCCATCGCCCGGGCGCTTGTGCACAAACCCCACCTGCTCCTGGCCGATCAACCCACCAGCGATCTCGATCCTAAGGCTGCCGACGAAATCCTAACCCTCCTGACAGACCTCAATCACCGCGGTACGGCCATTCTGATGGCCACGCACGATGCGCGGCTCGTTGAGGGTCATCGCCGGATCCTTCACATCGAATCCGGGAAGCTGATTCCGGAACTGGCCATTCGGTAGACGGTGAGCGGTGAGTCGTGAATGGTGAACGGTGAGTTGGTCTTTCGATCCGCAATCTGCAATCCGAAATCCGCAATCCAAAACCTCCCCCATCCGCTGGAACATGTTTCGAACAAGGGATACTACCATGGGCTACGCATTGCGGGCAGCACTCTCCTCCCTCCGGCATGCCGGCACAGGCACCGTATTATCGGTTGGGACGATTGCGCTGTCCCTGTTTGTTCTGGGAATCTTCCTGCTCATTACCTTCAACCTGTACGGTGCAGTCGAACAACTCCGAGCCCGGGTGGAAGTCGAGATCTTCCTCAAAGACAAGGCCGCCGGGCGCGAGATCGCGTCGCTGGAAAAGACGGTGTCCGCCATGCCGGAGGTTCTGGAGGTCCGTCATGTCACCAAAGAAATGGCGGCCCGGGAATTTCAGACCACCTTCGGAGAAGACCTGCTTGAAGCCGTACCGGACAATCCCCTGCCCGCCTCGCTGCGCATCCACCTGACCGAGGCCCACCGCACTGCCGAGGGAGCCGAACGCGTCGCAAAAGCCGTCCGCAAAGCATCCATCGTCGAGGAGGTCGCCTACGGCCAAACATGGGTGCAGCAGCTGGATCGGCTGATCCTGATCTTTTTCGCCGCGGATCTGGTCGTCGGGATCGCGATCGCCTCCGCCACGCTCCTTGTGATCGCCAACACGATCAAACTGGCCGTGCTGGGCCGTCGGGAATCCATCGAAATCATGCGATTGGTCGGCGCCACCGACGCGTTTATCCGACGCCCCTTCTTCTTCGAGGGTCTGTTCCAGGGATTTCTGGGAGGGCTCCTCGCCGGCATCGCCATCGCCCTCCTCCATCGCGTCGCCCTGCTGGCCCTCCCCCACTTGGTCCTCATGCCCGGTCGGATTCCGGCCCTGACCCTCGTCGTGGTCGGCACCCTCCTGGGCGCCATCGGCAGTCAACGCTCGTTGAGACATGTGCTGGATCGCCTCGGATGAAAGCAGGGGGCAGAGAGATCGGGGGTCAGGGGGCAGGGAGGAAAAAAAGAGGGCGGGAAACAGAAGACCACAAGACCTCGGACCAGGAGATGAAAAGCCCGGAAGATCCGTACGCAACGTGTCCAATGCCCGTTGTTCCTCTTCCGCTCAGGTCTTCACGCACCTACTCCCCCAGACCTACACCCATGACTTACCCTATCCCGTCCTCCCGCATCCCCCAACGCGTCGCTCTGCGCCCGTCCCTCACGTCGTTCCTGCCTTTCCTGTCTCTCCTGTTTCCTCTGCTTCTCATGCTCTCCTCGCCCTCGGTGGTCTTTTCACAGCCGGAGGATCTGCCCAAAAGCATCGAGGCGGAGCGGAAGAAACTGGAGAAGATGAAGAAGGATCAGGCGGCGTATGTGGCCCGCGTCGAAGCCTTGAAAGAGTCGGAGGGACGGATCAGCACGGAGATGGATCAGCTGGACCGGAAAGTGGATGCTACGCAACGCGCGCTCCGAAAGATCCAATCAGAGGAGAAACGTCTCAAGCAGCACGTCACGGCGACCCATCACTCCTTGGACCAAACCCAAGAGCATCTCGTCCGGAAACAGCGGCTCTTCTCGGAACGGCTTCGGACCATGTATAAAAGAGGACGGCTCAACAACCTGGAACTCCTCGTATCCGCGGAGAACTTCCCCGATTTTTACAGGCGCTGGAAGGGGCTTTCCCTCGTGGCCCAATGGGATAAAGATCAGCTTTCTGAGATTCGGCAGGATCGCGTGCAGCTTCAGGTCCAGACTAATCAACTGAAACAAAGCCACCGTGCACAAATCGAATTACGCCAGCGCCAAAGCACGGAGGAGAGTCGCCTCAAGAGACAACAGACCCAAAAAAAACAAGCCCTGGAAAAGATAAAGAAAGATGTAACCCGATTCAATGCCCTGGCCCAACAGCAGGCGCAGGACATCACCCAAAGCCAGGCCGCCATCGCACACTTCATCGAAGAGCTGGAGAAAAGGCGGCAGAAAGCCTCAGGAAGGGAGGGAGGGATCGCGCAGGATCTTCCCTTCGAGGATATGGCCAAACAAAAGGGGAGCCTGAAATGGCCGATACGCGGAGAACTGCTCACCCGGTTCGGCCGATACATGGACCCTCAGCTGAAGACGTGGACCTTCAATCGGGGCATCGATATCCAAATCCAGGAAGGGTCGGAGATCCGGGCCGCCGCTCCGGGCCTGGTGGTGCTCTCCGACTGGTATCGGGGATACGGCCGTTTCCTCCTTTTGGATCACGGTCTGGGCTACTTCACGCTGTATGCCCATCTGGCCGAAACTTTCCCCGAACTGGGCAGCTTCGTCCGCGCGGGGGAGCCCATCGCGATCACGGGCAAAGCCGGCCTGAACGATACGCCCAAATTCCACTTCGAGATCCTCAAGGGAAAAGAGCCGCTCGATCCTTTGGAGTGGCTTCAGAATTAGAAAAACGGACGCGGGAGACGGGAGAGGGGAGACCGGAGACCGGAGGCGGGAGACCGGAGGCCGGAGAGCAGAGGCGGGAAACGCACACTGGACGAGAGCTTCCAAGCAGGATTCACCCATGGAACGGAGGAATCGCCATGAGAATCGGCATCATCGGCGCGGAAAACAGCCACACTGCGCATATCGCCAAAACGATCAACATCGCGAAACTGATTCCGGGCGCAGAGGTGGTGTGCGTGTGGGGCGAGACGAAGAAGTTCGCCAAAGCGGCAGCCGAAACGGGCCAGATTCCGACCATCGTCAATAGACCAGAGGATATGATCGGCAAGGTGGACGGCGTCATGGTGGATCATCGCCACGGGAAGTATCATCTGCCTGCGGTAAGGGCGCTGCTCGAAGCCAAGCTGCCGCTGTTTGTGGACAAACCGTTCTGCTATCGGACCGCAGAGGGAAAAGCGTTCCTCGCACGCGCCAATGAACTGGGCGTGCCCGTGTGTTCCTTTTCCGTGCTGCCCAAGCAGGCGTCTTTTGTGGCTGCCAAGGAGGCCATCGCGAAACTGGGCAGGATCCTGTCGGTGGTCACCACCGGACCGTGTGACCTGAAGTCCAAGTATGGCGGGGTGTTCTTCTACGGCATCCATCAGGTGGATATGATTCTGCGGGTCGTGGGCTACGACGTGACCCACGCGCAGATCAACCGGGGCAAGGCCAACCACACGGCCACGCTCTTCTATGCAAACGGAACGATTGCGACGATGAACCTGCTCGGAGAGGGTCATCCGGGCTTCCACCTGTCCGTTGTGGGCGAAGCCGGACGATTCGATGGAGCGATGACGATGGATGCCAATCCCTATCTGGGCGGGGCACAGACCTTCGCGCACATGTTCCAGACCGGGGAAACGGACGAGACCGCGGAAACCATGCTAATGCCGGTGGCGGTGTTGGAGGCGCTGGAGAAGTCCATCGCGCTCAAAGGGCGGGTCAAGGTGGCGAGAATTGCGGGGTAGGCGGGCGAAGAGGGAAGGGATGGGCGGGGGACAAGCGGGAGGAGAGGCGCAGAATAACGAAGGGGAAACGGCGTATAGTCGTTTCCCCTTTCTTTCTTGTGGCTTTTCGGGCTTGCCCCAATGCGGGCATCTCCTCTCGTTCAAGAAACCTGCCATATGGAACCATCGGCTCAGTGGCCGTTTTCTCCAGAGCCAAATAGTGATCGGGATGAAAACAGATGTACTTTCATCCGATGGGCAACTTAGCAGGACTCAATATTCCCATCTACTTCCGCAGCGACGCCTTGGAAAAAAGGTGATCGGGCAACTGTTCATCAAAAACAATGGATTCAACAATCATCTGGGTGCCATCCCCTTCTTTCAGCACATCATCATAGGTCAGTGATTTTGCAGTCCATCTTCCTTCCACTTCCACCACCTC